>DASUPK010000169.1:0-14769 GCA_036276255.1 Solirubrobacterales bacterium | reverse complement strand
CGCGAGCAGCTCGACACGCTCTCGCGGATCCTGCTCGAGCGCGAGACGATCGAGGCTGACGAGTTCATCGCTCTGCTCGAGGGCAAGCCCGAGGACGAGGTCTTCGCCGACGAGGAGGAGGCCAAGCCGCCCGAGACCCCCGCCGTCGAAGAGAAGGGCACTGCCCGCGAGGGCCCCAAGCCGCGGCCGCGGCCGCGACCCGGTCTTGCTGGTGGCGGGGCCGAGATGCGCGCCAACGATTCGTAGGCCCGGTATTCACCGGCGCTGACGGCGCGCGGGTCCTGTCGCCACGAGCAATCCACATCCTGTGGTACAGGCGTGTCCTCGGATGTGGATTCCTCGCGGCGCCACCCGCGCGAGTCGCGCTGGGGATACTTCGGACATGCGTCTCTTCGCGATGGCGGCCGCCGCTTTCATTGCCTGGTCGCTGACTGCTTGTGGTGGCGGATCTGACTCGAGCTCGGGCGACAAGGACAAGGCCGTCGCCGCGGCCAGGTTCATCTACGCCGGCAAGGCGCGCTCCCTGGATTTGAGCTCCGGCCCCTGTCTCGCGGAGAGCATTCCGTCCCTCTCTGACTGGGCCGTTGACATCGCTCACGATCCGCGCCAGCCGGTTGACGATCGGCCCGCCAATCAGTGCCAGAGCTTTCGGGACGGGGAGACGCACCACTTCGTGGAGCTCACGCCCGGCGGACAGCTGATTCGGGCTCAGTAGGGGCGAACGTGGAACGGGCGAAGGTGATGGGGATCGTCAACGTGACGCCGGACTCGTTCTCGGACGGCGGCGAGTTTCTCGATCCCGAGCGCGCGATCGCGCACGCGCGGGAGCTGGCGAGCGAGGGTGCGGACATCCTCGACATCGGCGGGGAGTCGACCCGTCCAGGTGCGCACGCGGTCGACGCCGGCGACGAGCTGCTGCGCGTCCAGCCGGTCATCGAGGCGCTCGCCACCGACGAGACCCAGGTCTCGATCGACACCTCCAAGGCGGTCGTCGCAGAGGCCGCTCTGGACGCGGGCGCCACGATGGTCAACGACGTCACCGCCCTTCGCGCCGACCGGGAGCTCGCCGCCGTGTGTGCCGAGACCGGCTGCCAGGTCGTGCTCATGCACATGCTGGGGGAGCCGCGGACGATGCAGGAGAACCCGACCTACGACGACGTCGTCGAGGACATCAAGGCCTTTCTGTCCGAGCGGATCGAGTTCGCGGTCTCCCAGGGAATTGCGGAAGAGCGAATCTGGGTCGATCCCGGCATCGGCTTCGGGAAGACCCTCGAGCACAACCTCGAGCTTCACCGGCGGCTCGGCGAGTTCGCCGAGCTGGGGCGCCCGATCGCCTTCGGCTCATCGCGCAAGAGCTTCATCGGCAGGCTCACCGGCGCCGAGGTGGACCAGCGGCTCGGCGGGACGATCGCCTCGAACGTGATCGCCTATGCGAACGGCGCGCGCATGCTCCGGGTCCACGATGTGGGGCCGATGCGCCAAGCACTCGCCGTCGCTGAGGCGATCCTGTCCGACCCGGGGTGACTTCTCAGCGGCCGATTAGCGGAGCGGCGGACCAATCCGCCAAAGCTCGCGCCCGTGGCGCCGGTCCTTCGCGGTGAAGAGGAGCGTGTTGCCGGCCGCAACGAGGTCGTGGAGCTGGGTACCGCCGCGACGGCCCGCTCCCGGGATGCGTCGGGTGGCGGCGGGCTTCCCGGTCGTCTGCCAGAGCTCGCTGTCGAGGTTCTTCCCCCGGCCGCCCACGAAGTAGAGCGCCCGAGCGCCGGCCGTCAGCTGCTGCGGGTTGACGTTCTTGCGGAGTGCCGGCGTCCCATTGCCCGACTCGGTGCGCCAGATCCGTCCCGCGCGGGTGAAGAAGAGCTTGCCCCGGAAGGCGGCCAGCTCGGACGCGAATCCGGCCGAGGCGATCGGGAGGGTGCCCCCCCCGGTGCCGTCGCTCCGCCAGATCTGCTGCGTGCGCGCGTCCGGCGTGGCGATGAAGAACAGATTGCCGCCCACCGCCGTCAGCTCATGAGGAAGGCTCGCGCTCTGCTCGGCCGGAAGGGTCGTGTTGATGTCTCTGACCAGGTAGGTCCCCGCGACGGAGCCGTCGCTCCGCCAGAGCTCGAAGGAGTGCGCTGGGTCCGAAGCGCCGAAGAAGAGTGTCCCGTTCACGTCGGTGAGCTCGTAGGGCGCGACCTCGCCCGGGCCGACCACTGCGGTTCCCGCCGAGGTACCGTCGCTGTGCCAAAGCTGCATCGGATTGCTGCCGGCGGCTCCGGCGAAATAGAGCCCGTTCCCGACAGCGGTCAGATCCTGTGCGCCGACGAGCTCCTGCACTAGAGTCGTCCCGACCTCGGTTCCGTCGCTCCTCCACAGGCCACGGTGGGTGCCGTCATAGGCGATCAGGTAGAGGGTTTGACCCACCGCGGTCATCCAGAAGCCACCGCTTCCGACCAGGCCCGGGTTGATGTCCTTGACGAGCTGCGTGCCCCCGGCGGTTCCATCCGACCGCCAGAGCTCGGCACCGTGGATCCCGTCATCCGCGGTGAAGAAGAGGGTCCCGCCCACGTTGGTGATCGAGAAGACCTGACTGGAGAGGGGGCCCGGGCGGATGTCCTTCACGATGCGCGTCCCCCGGGCCGTGCCGTTGCTGCGCCACAGCTCGTAGCCGTGCCTTCCGTCGTCGGCACCGAAGTAGATCGTGCGGCCGACGGCGGTCAGCTGAGCGCCGGATGGGCCCAGCAGACTGTTCGGGATGCTGCTGTTGCGGCCGGGCCAGATGTCCTTCACGGGGACCGCGCGACTCCGCGACGCGGCGGATGCGGGTGCTTCGCCCGCCACCATCGCCACGGCGACGAGCAAGACCGCCAGGCATGCTGCGGATCGTCCCGTGAGGTCGCGGATCCTCGATCCGAGGTGGAGTCTCATGACGAACATCGGCTCATTTGAGGCTATGCGCCCTTGGGATGCGTCGTATCGGTGTCGGCGACTGCCATTGCGTCCGTGGTATCCACCTACCCGTGGCTGTGGGCGGTACGGATGAACCGCGGAGCCCGCCGTTCGAACATGAGTCATGCTCACAAGCCAGGGGATCTTCCGGCTCTTCGTGGTCGCTGCGCTGGTCGTGACCGGGGTCCTCCCCACGGGTTCGGTCGCGGCGCAGCCGCGAAAGGGGCGCAATTGCCCGCCGAAGATGAGCCGCTGCCCTCTCCGGCTCGGCAAGCCTCACGCGCTCGTGCCCGGAGTGAACGACGACTGGCACGTCCGCTCGGATGAGCTCGGGGACGTCTCGCGTATCGGCGGCCATTTGATCCGCTTTCCGTTCACCTGGGCGACGGTCCAGCCCGATAGCCCCGAGACCTGGGACTGGACCGTCTACGACAGGATCTTCGCGGCCGCTCGCGCGCAGGGCCTTGGGGTGATCCTCGAGCCGAGCGCTGGCCCTTGTTGGGCCCATCCGGTGACCCCGTGTCCGCCGGGACTGGCGCCCGAGCCACCGGACGCCCTGCATGAGGTGCAGTGGCAGGAGTTCATTCGGCGCGCACTCGAGCGCTACGAGAACATCGTCGCCGTGGAGGTCTGGAACGAGCCGAATGTGAGCAGCTTCTGGCTTGGCGGTCCCGACCCGGCCCGCTACACCGCCCTGCTCCAGGCGACCTACACCACGGTCAAGTCCATCAGGCCCGATCTGCCCGTCCTCTTCGGCGGAGTGGCAGCCTTCACGCCCAACGCGCCGCTCGAGCGCGGCTACATCGACTTTCTCCGCAAGGCTTACGCCGCGGGGGCCGGGGGCTACTTCGATGCATTGGCGCTTCATCCATATCCGGTCCCGTACAACCGGCCCGATTACCGCGAGCGTGTGCTGGGGGTGATCGCGCGCGCCCGAGAGGTCGCCCGCCAGGCGCAACACATCACCATCCCGATCTGGATCACCGAGGAGGGACTCACCACGGCGGGGCCGGGGGCCGTCTCCGAGAAGGCCCAGGCGTCCAGGTTCGGCGCCCTCTACAAGCTCCTTGCCCGGATCCCTCGATTGCCGGTTGTGGTTCTGCACCGGTACTTCGATCAGCCGGGCGCCGGTAACCCCGAGAACGGGTTCGGGGTCGTCCGACCTGACCTCTCCGAGAAGCCGGCCTACGCCGTGACCCAGTGGGACTTCACCCACTTCGCGCCTGGTGCGAGGCCCAACCCGTGACCGGCCGGCGCCTTGTGTTCGGCCATCGCCCAAGGGCCAGCAAGCAGCTGGACGCGTCGCGACTCAAGTTCATCGGCTCGGATGCCGGCACCCAGTCCCCATGCCGTGATGTGGATCAGCCCAGACGCGGAGCCACTGCCGGACGATCTTCATTGCGCCCGGGGCTACAAGCTGCTCGGCACACGGTCGAGCCCCAGCCCGACGTGTTTCCCTAGTCGTCGACGAATTCCCGAATCAGCCGGTTGACCTCCTCGGGCCGCTCGAAGGGCACCCAGTGGCCGGCGTCGGGCACGATCTCGACCCGCAGCTCCGGAACCCATTCGCTCAGTCCCCGGGCAAGGGAGGGCAGCAGCGCGACGTCGTTCTCGCCCCAGATCACCAGCGTCGGGACCCGCACGATCTGCGAGTGGATCTTGCTTTCGTACTCCTCGGGTGCACCGGCCGCCGCGACCTGCTCTCCCATGTGGGCCGCCCGGTAGTAGTTGAGCCCGCCGCGGAGCGCGCCCGGCTGCGACCAGGCCTCGTGGTAGGTGGCGCGCTCCTCGTCGGAGAGGTGAGCTCCGCTCCCTCCGATCCGAAGCAGCAGGTCGTCCATCAGCGAGAAGTCGTTGGCCGAGAGCATGTCCTCGGGCCCCGGTGAAGGCTTCGAGAACTCGAGCATGTAGTTGACGGCCTGGCGCTGCTTGGGGCTCTCGCGCAGGTCGCGATTCCAGGTGAATGGCGGGGCGCCATCGATGATCACGAGGCGCTCGAGCATCTCGGGGTACTTGAGGGCGAACGCCCACGAGACGATGCCGCCCCAGTCGTGCCCGACGAGGGTCAGCGGGGCGAGGCCGAGCTGCTCGATCAGCTCGCGGAGGTCGCCGAGCAGATGCCGCATCCGGTAGGCCTCGACCTCCTCCGGGCGGCAGGAGAGGTTGAAGCCACGCATATCGGGTGCGTACACGGCGTGGTCATTGCCGAGGTCGGCGAGCTGCCGACGCCACAGGAACCAGAACTGCGGGAAGCCGTGCAGGAAGAGAATCGGCCTGCCCTGGCCCCTGGTGACGTAGTGCATTCGGCACTCGGCCAGGTCCGCGTAGCGATGCTGGAGTTCGCCGGAGGCGGTCAAGCGCGACAGCCTTTCACGATCGTCTACTTTGGCGAGCGTGGACGAGCACGAGGACGCCGCGCAGCCTTCGGTCGAGGTCGAGATCCGCGGCCTCTCCATATACACGCATCACGGGGTCACCGACGCTGAGCAGGAGGTTGGTCAGCGGCTCGAGTTCGACCTCACCTTCGACGTGCCCGACTGCGACGCCGTCCTGACCGATCGGGTCGATGACACGGTCGACTACTCGGAGGTCTGCGACATCGTGGCCCTGGCCGCGACCGAGAAGAGCTACCGCACGCTCGAGCGCCTCGGCCAGGTCGTTGCCGGCCGCCTGATGGAGCGTTTCGACTGCGAATCCGTCCGCGTCCGCGCCGCCAAGCCCGAGCCGCCGCTGCCGTACGTCGTCCAGGAGGCCGGTGTCGAGGTGACGCTCGAGAAGTCGCTTGACCGCGAGCCCGACGACGAGGACGGATAGTGCGAGGGCGCGCGACAGCGCGACCCGTGAGATGAGAATCGGATATCTCGGCCTCGGCTCCAACGTCGGCGACCGCGAGGCGCAACTGCGTTCGGCGATTGAGGGCCTCAGGACGCGCGGCGTGACGATCGAGGCGGCCTCATCGCCCTATGAGACGGAGCCGGTTGGCGAGATCCTCGACCAGCCGGACTTCCTCAACGCGGCGGTCCGGATCCGGACCGGCCTCGAGTCCGAGAAGCTGCTCGAGCTCTGCAAGGGGATCGAGGCCGAGGCCGGTCGTGACTTCGGCGGCCCGCGCCACGGTCCGCGGCCGATCGACGTGGACCTGCTCCTGCTCGGCGAAATCGAGCTCGTCACCGATCGGCTCACGCTTCCCCATCCAGAGGTGACCTCGCGCCGCTTCGTGCTGGCGCCGCTGCTCGAGCTCGACCCCGAGCTCGCCCTCCCCGACGGCACCGAGCTTCGTGAGGCGCTCGAGGCCCTCGGGCCGGGGCAGCGGGTCAACCGCGTCGGTTCGCCGCTCGCCTAAGCGCGCAGGCCTGCGAGCCACTCAGGCGGGAAGACCGGGGGCGTGCGGCCAGGGAAATCAGGGACGATCCGCAGCGCGAGCTCGCCGGCGGGGCGCGACTCGATCGCAGGCCGCAGGTCGTCGAAGCTCATCGCCAGCCTCACGCTCGGGGTGATCTGGTAGTCGGCGGCGTTCGGCTCGTCGGCTCCGATCACGCCGTCCTTGATCCACTGGTCGATCCGGTCGAGATCCCCGGGCAGCGCCGCCAGGTCGGCGTGCACGTTCTCGTCGGTCGCCTCGTTCAAGCGCGCTGCCGCGGCGACCAGCGGCCCGCCGGTCTTGACGGCCAGGCCGACCGGGACCCCGAGCCGCGCTCCCTCGGAGTAACTCGCCATCGGCGCGCGATTCCGCTTGAAGGCCCACCAGCTGAGCTGGCGCGGCCTGTTCTGGAAGGTGTCGCCCCAAGCTTCGGCCTCCTCGACCTTCGCCCGCTGCCCGGGATCCGAGGGAAGGAGGGGCGGATCCGGCTTGATCCGGTCGAGCTCGCGCGCGATCTCCTGCGACCCCTGGATCCGGGTGCCGTCGAGCTTCAGCGCCGGCACCGTGTTACCCGGGAACCGCATGGCCCGAAGGACACCCTTGGAGATCACCGGCATCAGGTCGACCCGCTCGTAGGGGATCCCCTTGCGGTCGAGCATCAGCATCGCTGTGCGCGACGGATGCGAGCCGGGGATCACGTAGAGCTTTGCCTCCCCCATTGCGGCGCATCCTATTGGTGTCGTGATAATCCCCCGCATGCTGCTCGCGGTCGACGTAGGGAACACCCAGACCCACATCGGCGCCTTCGACGGGGAGGATCTCCGGCGCGACTGGCGCCTCGGCACGATCCCGGGCGCCACGGCCGATGAGCTCGCCGCAACGATCTCCCATCTGCTGGCGCTGGACGATCTGACCTTCGGCTCGCTGGACGGGGCGATCGTCTCCACCGTGGTCCCTCAGCTGGGGCCGGAGTACGAGGCCCTCACCGAGCGGCACATGGGAAGTCCATGCCTGCTCGTCGGGCCAAGCCTGAAGACGGGCATGCCGATCCTCGTCGACAACCCCCACGAGCTGGGAGCGGACCGCCTCGTCAATGCGGTGGCCGCCTTCACCAAGGTCGACGGTGCCTGCGTGGCGGTCGACTTCGGAACCTCGACGAACTTCGACGTCGTCTCGAGCGCCGGCGAGTACCTCGGCGGCGTGATCGGGCCGGGGGTGGAGATCTCGATGGAGGCCCTGACCTCCCGTACGGCAAAGCTCCCGCGAATCGACCTCTCGGCCCCGGAGGGGGCGATCGGCAAGGACACGACGGCGGCCATCCAGGCGGGGTTCGCCTACGGCTTCGCCGGGCTGGTCGACGGGATCGACCGCCGCCTCTCAGAGGCGCTCGGCGCGGAGGCGACCTTCATCGCCACGGGCGGGCTCGCCACCACGATCGCGCCGCACTGCGAGACGATCGACGAGGTCGACCCGCTTCTGACCCTCACAGGCCTGCGCCTCATCTGGGAGCTCAACGCGTAGCGACTTGTCTTGGGCAGCCGCTTGTGGCCGCGACCTGGCGAAGCCGTTGCTGCATACCCTTTACGAGGTGCAACCCCCGCTCACATCCCCATTCCGCATCGGCGACGTCGAGATCGCCAACCGCGTGCTGCTCGCGCCCCTCGCCGGAATCGGCAATTGGTTCGTCCGCCTGCAGGCGCGCCGCCACGGCGCCGGTCTGGCGGTGTCCGAGATGGTCTCGAGCTTCGGGCTCCACTACCGGAACGACCGCACCCTGACCGAGCTCCTGCGCCTGCATCCCGAGGAGCATCCGGTCTCCGTCCAGCTCTTCGGGCAGGACCCGGACGTGATGCGCTCGGCGGCTGGAATCGTCGCGGAGGCGGGCGCGGACCTGATCGACATCAACATGGGCTGCCCGGTCAAGAAGGTCTGCAAGACCGGCGCGGGAGCGGCCCTGCTCGGTGACCCCGATCTCGCCGTTGCGATCGCCACCGCCGCGCGCGAGGGCGGCGGCATCCCGGTGACCGTCAAGGTTCGCTCGGGGCTGGCCCGCGGCGGGTGCGAGGGCTTCGAGCTCGCCATCCGCTTGGCCGAGGAGGCGGGCGTCGCCGCCATCGGCTTCCACCCGCGCGCCGCGGCGACCCAGCACCAGGGGCAGCCGGACTACGCCCTGGCGCGCGAGCTGGTCGACCGAATCGATGTCCCGGTGATCATCTCCGGCGGCCTCGACAGCGCCGAGACTGCCCGCCGCGCCTATGCGGCCTCCGGGGCGGACGCCGTGATGGTCGCCCGGGGATCACTCGGCAATCCGTGGATCTTCGAGGAGCTCACCGGCGCGCGCACGGTGCCCCCCGAGCGCGACGAGATCGTCGCCGAGCTGCTCTGGGTGATGGACCGGGCGGAGGAGCACCTCGGCTCCGACCGCGCGGCCCGCTACCTGCGGAAGTTCTACCCCTGGTACCTCGAGCGGCTCGATGCCGACCAGGCGACGACCGCCGCCTTCCAGGCGAGCACGGATCTCGAGGAGGCGAGGTCTCTCGTGACTGGGCTTTCGGCTCCGGTCGTGGCGGCCGCCTGAGCCCGTGAACGAGCGCGTTCAGGCCTGGCGCGATCGCGGGTCAGAAGAGGAGTTCCGGGATCGGCGGATCCACGTCTACGAGCAGGACGGGGACGGCCCACTGCTGCTTCTGCTGCACGGCTTTCCCTCCAGCTCCTATGACTGGAGGCTGCTGCTCGAGCGCGAGACCGATCGCGCCGTTCTGGCCCCGGACTTCCTGGGCTTCGGGCTCTCCGAGAAGCCGCGGGACCACACCTACACCCTGCACTGGCAGGCCGACATGGTGGAGGAGATGGTCCGGCGCCGGGATGGGACGCGAGATGTCTTCTTCCTTGCCCACGACATGGGGACGTCGGTTGCCAACGAGCTGATGGCTCGGGACATCGAGGGCGCCCTCGAGATGGATCTCAGGGGCGGGCTGCTCCTCAACGGGTCGATGATCCAGGACGCGGCCAGCCCGACGCTCGGCCAGCGGATCCTGCGGAGCGCCGTCGGGCCGCTGTTCTCCCGCCTCTCCTCCGAGCGCTTCTTCCGCCAGCAGTTCGGCTCGATCTTCTCGCCCGGCCACCCGCTCACCGCCGAGGAGGCGGAGGACCAGTGGGAGCTGATCTGCGCCGGCGGCGGGCGAACGCTGAATCACAAGACGATCGCCTACATGGAGGAGCGCTTCAAGCACGCCGACCGCTGGCACGGCGCCCTGCACGATTGGCGCAAGCCGCTGTCGCTCGCCTGGGGCATGATCGACCCCGTCGCCACCGAGGCGGTCCTGGACGCCGTGACCGCATTGCGCCCGAGCGCCCCGGTGACGCGCTTCGAGGATCTCGGCCACTACCCTCAGATCGAGGATCCGGGCCGGGTTGCGACCGCCCTGCAAGCGGCCTTGGCAGCCTGATCGAGCCTCTCGACCACCCGAAACACCGGCGCTATACTGTCGCGCTTCGCCTGGACCCTCGTGATCGGTGATCACGGCGGTGCGGGCTCATTTTTCGCCGTATAGCAGGGATTTTCATGCGGCGGAACAAACATCACAGACGGAATCGAGGAGAGTTGGCGCGCGAGACATTGATCACCCCAGAGGGGCTCGAGAAGCTCAAGGAAGAGCTCGAGTACCTGGAGAACGACAAGCGCCGGGAGGTCGCGGACCGCATCAAGGCGGCGCGGGAGTTCGGGGACATCGCTGAGAACTCCGAGTACGACGACGCCAAGAACGAGCAGGCGATGCTCGAGCAGCGGATCGCCTCGCTGCAGGACAGGCTTCGCCGGGCTGCGGTCATCGACAAGAAGCACATCGACACCGAGACGGTCGGCGTCGGTGCGGTCGTTCACGTCAAGGACCAGAAGTCGGGGAAGTCGCAGAAGTTCCAGATCGTCGGCTCCGCCGAGGCGAACCCGATCGAGCACAAGCTCTCCAACGAGTCGCCGATCGGCAAGGCTCTCGTCGGCTCGAAGAAGAATGAGGTCGTCACGGTCGAGACGCCGCGCGGCCCCAAGAAGAAGCTCAAGGTCACGAAGATCGAAGCGGCCTAGGGGCTGCCAGGACGCTCCACCTTGGAGCGGAGGCCGCAGGCCGGAGCGACTTGCGTGGGGCGGCCGCCTGCAGCCCCGACTGATGGCGAAGCGGGACCGCGAATAGGCTGAGGTCGATGTCTGAGGATCCAAAGTCGTCTGACCTAATTGCCGACAGGCGGGCGAAGCTCGAGCGCCTCCGCGAGTCGGGCATCGAGCCGTATCCCCACGGCTTCCCGGACCGCACCGAGATCGCGGCGGTCCGCGAGTCGCACGGCAACATCGAGGCGGGCGAGGAGACCAGCGACCGCTACCGGATCGCCGGGAGGATCACGGCGCGCCGCGGCCACGGCAAGGCGGCGTTCCTCGACCTGAAGGACGGGACGGGCGAGATCCAGGTGCAGGCCAGGGTCGACGAGCTCGAAGATGCCTACGAGGGCCTGTTGGCGCTCGACATCGGCGACATCGTCGGCATCGAGGGCACCGTCTTCGCGTCGAAGCGAGGCGAGCTGTCCGTCCGCGCCGAGGCCTGGGAGCTGCTCTCGAAGAGCCTCCGGCCGCCGCCGGAGAAGTTCCATGGGCTCGAGGACGTGGAAACCCGCTACCGCCGCCGCGAGCTCGACCTGATGGCGAACGAGGAGAGCCGGGAGCTCTTCCTGAAGCGCGCCCGGACAATCGCCGAGGTGAGGCGCTGGTTCGACGAGCGCGACTTCGTCGAAGTGGAGACGCCGGTCCTTCAGCCCCTCTACGGAGGCGCGCTCGCCCGCCCCTTCACGACCCACCACAACGCTCTCGACCGCGACCTCTACCTCCGGATCGCGACGGAGCTCTACCTGAAGCGCCTGGTGGTCGGCGGCATCGAGAAGGTCTACGAGCTCGGCAAGGACTTCCGCAACGAAGGCATCTCGCACAAGCACAACCCCGAGTTCACGATGCTCGAGTGGTACGAGGCGTACGCCGACTACAACGACACCGCCACCGAGCTCGAGGGGCTGGTCTCGACGGTCGCCGAGTCGGTCCTGGGCACGACTCAGATCGAGCGCGACGGGGAGACCATCGACCTCTCGCCGCCGTGGCGCCGCGTGACCCTGCGCGACGCGATCAAGGAGGAGACGGGGATCGACGTGCTGGAGCATCCCTCGCGCGAGGAGCTGGCGAAGGCGATGGGATCCGAGCCGGATCCCGAGGAGGGCTGGGGAAAGCTGGTCGACGGCCTGCTCTCGAAGCAGGTCGAGCCGAAGCTGATCCAGCCGACCTTCATCGTGGACTACCCGGTCGAGCTCTCACCGTTCGCGAAGCGCCATCGCACCGAGGAGGGCCTGGTCGAGCGCTGGGAGGCATTCGTCGGCGGGATCGAGATCTCGAACTCGTTCACCGAGCTCAACGACCCGGACGAGCAGCGCCGCCGCTTCGAGGCCCAGGCCGAGGAGACCGCGCGAGGCGATGAGGAGACCCAGCCCTACGACGAGACCTTCATCGAGTCCCTCGAACAGGGGATGCCACCCACCGGCGGCGCCGGCCTGGGCATCGACCGGCTGGTGATGATCCTGACCGGCGCGAAGTCGCTGCGCGAGGTCGTGCTCTTCCCCGCGATGCGGACCTAGCTTCGCCGGGACGAAAACCGGATGAAGGGGCGAAATCCGCGCGGTTGGTGATTTACCCACCCACGGGGGTGGGAAATTCACCAACTTCAGTCGCTGGCCTTCTCGGCCGCCTCCTCGGTCTCCTCGTCGTCATCGGATTCCTCTGAGTCCTCGTCCTCCACATTGTCCGAGTCCTCGCCCTCATCGGCGCCGGAGTCCTCGTCCTCTTCCTCGCTGTCTTCGTCGTCGGCCTCCTCCTCGGAGTCATCATCCTCATCCTCGACGGGCGCCTCCGCCGCCACCGCCGAGCCGTCGCCGTCCGAGAGCCGGCGGATCAACAGGTAGCCGCCGATGAAGGGCAGCGAGATCAGGGCGAGCGCAACGAGCATCGCGGGCCAGGCGAGCACCACGCCGAGCCCGGCGGTGGCGCCGTTCGATCTCGTCACGTAGATCGCCCAGGCGATCCAGGCGAGGAAGAGCACCGCGGCCGTGGCGATGGCGATCGCCCAGCGGGGGTTGGAGCGGGCGCGCTCGACGATCCCATCCTGTCCGTTCGCGGCCCGCAGCTGGTCGAGAGCACCCACCGGCGGCAAGGTACCGATCCGGGTTGCGGCGCGAGGCGCCCGGAGGCGGTCTGCGGAGCACCACGCCCAGAATCTGGGGATTCGTGCGAGGGCTTTCCTTCCCGCACCTTGCAGGGTCTTCGGCCGCCGTGCCTGGGAGGTGCCTGGCCGGGCACACCCCGTGGCTATACTTTGGCTTCGCCGTCCCCGACAGAACCGGAGGTCAGATCAAGGAATCGGCAGCCAGGAGCCGATACGGATTGGACCCCCGGCGAGTCTGTGTCCCCTGACCCATACGACTTAATCAAGATCCAACTCAGCTACCGCAACGTAAGACCAACCGAACTGCTTGATAGACCAGAGAGTGACTGAATGTTCGAGAGATTCACAGAGAGAGCCCGCCAGGTAGTCGTCCTCGCCCAGGAGGAGGCGCGGACTCTCAAGCACAACTACATCGGCACCGAGCACATCCTGCTCGGTCTGCTCCGCGAGGAGGAGGGCCTGGCCGCCCGGGTGCTCGAGTCCCTCGACATCACGGTGGAGCGCGTCCGCTCGCAGGTCGTCCGCATCGTCGGCTCCGGCGAGGAGGTCACCGCCGGTCAGATTCCCTTCACCCCACGCGCCAAGAAAGTCCTCGAGCTCGCCCTCCGCGAGGCGCTGAGCCTGGGCCACAACTACATCGGCACCGAGCACATCCTGCTCGGCCTGGTCCGCGAGAACGAGGGCGTCGCCGCGCGCATCCTGCTCGACTTCGACGCCGACTCGGAGAAGATCCGCAATGAGGTCATCCGGATGCTCTCCGGCCCCGGCGGCCGCCGCCAGGGCGCCGGCGCCGGCGCCGGCGAGGGCAAGAAATCGTCGAAGCTGCTCGACCAGTTCGGCCGCAACCTGACCAAGCTCGCCGCTGAGGGCAAGCTCGACCCGGTCATCGGCCGCGAGATCGAGATCGAGCGGATCATGCAGATCCTCTCCCGCCGCACCAAGAACAACCCGGTGCTGCTGGGCGAGCCGGGTGTCGGGAAGACGGCCGTCGTCGAGGGCCTCGCCGCGCGGATCACGAACGGCGAGGTGCCCGAGCTGCTCAAGAACAAGCAGATCTACACGCTTGACCTGGCCGCCCTGGTCGCCGGCTCCAAGTACCGCGGCGAGTTCGAGGAGCGCCTCAAGAAGGTGATGAAGGAGATCACCCAGCGCGGGGACATCATCCTGTTCATCGACGAGCTCCACAACCTGGTCGGCGCGGGCGCCGCCGAAGGTGCCATCGATGCCGCCTCCATCCTGAAGCCGGCCCTCGCCCGCGGCGAGCTGCAGACCATCGGCGCCACCACACTCGACGAGTACCGCAAGTACCTCGAGCGCGACTCCGCCCTGGAGCGCCGCTTCCAGCAGATCAAGGTCGAGCAGCCCTCCACCGAGGAGACCGTGAAGATCCTCGAGGGCCTGCGCGAGCGCTACGAGCAGCACCACCGGGTGAAGATCACCGACGAGGCCCTCGAGGCCGCCGCTGAGCTCGCCGACCGCTACATCTCGGACCGCTTCCTTCCGGACAAGGCCATCGACCTGGTCGATGAGGCCGCCTCCCGCATGCGCATCAAGTCGATGACGCAGCCGCCCGTGTACCGCGATCTCGAGGAGGAGATCGAGACGACGCGCCGCGAGAAGGAAGCCTCGATCGACGCCCAGGAGTTCGAGAAGGCCGCCAACCTCCGCGACCAGGAGCGCCGCCTCACCAACAAGAAGAAGGAGCTCGAGCACGAGTGGACCTCTGGTGAGGGTGGAGAGCGCCCGGAGGTCGGCGAGGAGGAGATCGCCGACATCGTCGCGATGTGGACCGGTATCCCCGTCTTCAAGCTGACCGAGGCCGAGTCGAAGAAGCTCGTTCGCATGGAGGACGAGCTGCACAAGCGCGTGATCGGCCAGGAGCCGGCGATCACCGCCGTCTCCAAGGCGATCCGCCGCTCGCGCGCCGGGATCAAGGACCCCAAGCGCCCGGCCGGCTCATTCATCTTCCTGGGCCCCTCAGGCGTCGGCAAGACCGAGCTGGCGCGCACCCTCGCCGAGTTCCTGTTCGGCGACGAGGAGGCGATGGTCCGCATCGACATGTCCGAGTACATGGAGAAGCACGCCGTGTCGCGCCTGGTCGGCTCGCCCCCGGGCTACATCGGCTACGACGAGGGCGGCCAGCTGACCGAGGCCGTGCGGCGCAAGCCCTACTCGGTGTTGCTGCTCGACGAGATCGAGAAGGCCCACCCCGACGTCTTCAACATC
>DASUPK010000168.1:0-3890 GCA_036276255.1 Solirubrobacterales bacterium | reverse complement strand
CCACCGACACGGTCAAGTACGAGATCTGCAACGAGAGCGGAGTGAACCAGAACTTCGGCACGTCACCGCCGGTCAGGTTCCTGGTCATCCACTAGAACGGACCTCTGATCAGCCAGCGCCGCGACGGGGGTCGTGAGGGCCCCCGTCGCGGTACGTTTCCGCGTTGTGAGCAGCGCAACCGCCGAGCACCCGGTCCGCGAGGAGTTCCGGCGGATCGCCTCAGACACCGCCTACATGCTCAACCTGGCGCGTGGCCGCATCGAGCTTCCCGCCGCTACCCCGGCCGACGGACCGGACCCATATGGGAGCCCGGACCCGGAGTGGCTGCGGATCGACTGGCAGGAGCACAGGCACGAGGTGGACGTCGTCGGCGCCAGGGTCAACTACGTGGAGATGGGCGAAGGGCCTCCCCTTCTCTTCCTCCATGGGCTCTCGGGTGCCTGGCAGAACTTCCTGGAGAACATCCCCCACTTCGCCCGCACCCACCGCGTCGTGGCCTTGGACCTGCCCGGCTTCGGCTCGAGCCCGATGCCACCCTGGGAGATCTCCATACCGGCCTACGGCCGTTTCGTCCGCGACTTCTGCGAACGGATCGGAGTCGGACGCTGCTCGCTGGTCGGCAACTCGATGGGGGGCTTCATCGCTACGGAGGTGGCCATCACCGATCCCGAGCGAGTCGACGACCTCGTGCTGATCTCGGCGGCGGGGATCACCTGGGCCCGGGCGCGACGCGAGCCCGCGGCCATGGTCGCCGGGATGGGGCGTGCGGCGACGCCGGTCTTCATGAAGTTCCACATGGCCGGAATCAGGCGCCGGCGCCTGCGCCGGGCCTACTTCCAGGGCGTCTTCTTCGACCCCGACTCGATCCGGCGGGAGATGCTCTGGGAGAACATCGTGCCCGCTCTGCGGAGCCCCGGCTACTACGACGCGCTGACCACGCTCTGGGGCTATGACATCCGCCACCGCCTCGAGGAGATCGACGTTCCCACTCTGATCGTGTGGGGGCGGAACGACCGGGTGGTTCCGGTGCCGGCGGCCCTCTCCTACAAGAGGCGGATCGGTGAGAACGCCGAGCTCGTCATCTTCGACCGCTGCGGACACGTTCCGCAGATCGAGAGACCGGTGCGGTTCAATCGGACGGTGGAGGATTTTCTGGCCCGCGAAGGGGACCTCGCCTAGTCCCCGAGCCGCGACCGCGGCCAGCTAATCTCGTTCCGGTGAGGAGCACAGAGGTCCTCTCCCAGTCGCAGCTCGACCTCCTGGCCAAGCACGGCGAGGAGCGCACTGCTGACGCCGGCGACGCCCTCTTCGACGCCGGCGACCGCAGCTATCCCTTCATGGCGATCCTGGAGGGGGAGGTCGCGATCAGGGAGCAGACCGGTCACGACCTGATCCGGCACGGCCCCTCGGGCTTCGTGGGCGAGCTCAACCTGCTGACCGGCCAGACCGTCTTCCTCCGGGCGATCGTCACGGAGCCGGTGCGCTACATCGCCGTCGACCGAGATGAGCTGCGAGCCCTTCTCTTCGAGAACCCGGACCTCGCCGATCTCCTGCTTCCCGCCTTCGTCGCCAGGCGCGAGCTCCTCCAGAGCGAGGACGGCCTGGGCATCGAGGTGATCGGGCCGCGGTCCTCCGAGCGGACGCGGCGGATCGTCGCGTGGCTGAGAGACACCCGCATCCCCTACACCTGGCGCGATCCGGAGCATCCCGACCACGCCGGGGACGGCGAGACCACGGCCCTGATCGAGTCGCTCGGCCCGGACGGGCTGCCGCTCGTACGCATTCCCGGGGGCGTCGATCTCGAGAGCCCCAGCAGCGGCGAGCTCTCTCGAGCGCTGGGGATCGGGCTGGAGCTGGAGGAGCGTGAGGAGGTCGACCTGCTGATCATCGGCGGCGGCCCGGCGGGGCTCGGGGCCGCGGTCTATGCGGCCTCCGAGGGCCTCGCAACCCTCGTGCTCGAGCGGACCGTCCTCGGCGGACAGGCGGGCTTCTCGAGGAGGATCGAGAACTACCTCGGCTTTCCGGCTGGAATCCACGGCGCGGAGCTCACCAGCCGCGCCGTCACCCAGGCGCGCAAGTTCGGCGCGAGGACCGCGACCCCGTACATCGCCACCACCCTCGAGCCCGACGGCGACAGGCACCTCGTCCGCGTCGAGGACGGGAACGAGATCTTCGCTCGCGCCGTCGTGATCTCCACCGGCGCCCATTATCGGCGGCTCGCGTGCGAGCGGCTCCCCGAGTACGAGGGGATCAGCGTCTTCTATGCCGCGGGTCCGCCCGAGGCGAGACGCTGCGGCGGCAGCCGCGTCGGCGTGGTGGGCGGTGGGAACTCAGCCGCCCAGGCCGCGATCTGGCTGGCCCGGGGAGGCGCGCTGGTGACGCTGCTTCACCGGCGCGAGGATCTGAGCGAGACCATGTCCAACTACCTGATCCGCGATCTCGATCGATACGGAGTTCAGGTAAGGGACCGAAGCGAGATCGCCCAGCTGCACGGAAGCGACGGCCAGCTCGAGGCGGTCACACTGAACGACGGAGAGCGCGTCCCCTTCTCGAACCTGTTCCTCTTCCTCGGCGCGGACCCTCATACGGACTGGCTCGGCGATTCGGTCGCGCGCGACGAGAACGGCTTCGTCCTCACCGGCTCGAGGGCGGGCAGCGAGCATCTGCTCGGGACGAGCGTCCCGGGCGTCTACGCCGTCGGGGATGCGCGCTCGGGCTCAGCGAAGCGCGTCGCCACCGCCGTCGGCGAGGGAGCCATGGTGGTGACCTACGTGCACGAGCACCTCGGGCGCCCGTCACCGGAGAATGTGCGCCAGCCCTCCGAGGACGCCGGCGCCGTCAGCCCGTGACGGTCCCTCCGAGGCCGCCGCATACCCGCCGGCTCAGGTGTTGCCCGAGATCCTGTCCCAGGCCTTGTGCAGCTTCGCCTGTAGGGCGCTCTCGGAATCCTCCACACCGTGACTCTCGATGACCCCGGGGTTTGGTGTGGGCTTCGGAAGGTTTTCCACCTCCGCCGCCGGCACCGAGAGCAGGACGGCTCGCTCGCGGCATTGAGCCACCTGGGGCGCATCGACGAACAACAGACCGCCCGGCCCGAGCTCCGTGTCGATCACGATGCCGTCGAAGACGTCTTCGTCCTCGTCAGCGAGCACATGCTGGACCTTGCCGACCTCCTTCCCGTCAGAGCTGATCACCGAGCAGCCCTCGTTCAGGGTCAGATATGAGGCGGGCTCTCCGTAGTCCACGACTCAGAACAATAGGCGCTGAACTTCGACGGCCGAGTCGAGGCCTATCCCGTTACGGCCCCCACTGAAGCACTCGACACCGATGCGGCGTACTTCGCCATCACCCCGCGCTTGTAGCGCGGCTCGGGTGGCTCGTACATCTCCACACGGCGGGCGATCTCCTCGTCGGAGAGGTCGACGTCGAGGCGGCGGGCATCGATGTCGAGGGTGATCGTGTCGCCCTCCTGCACAGCGGCGATCGGTCCGCCGCGAATCGCCTCCGGGGCCACGTGACCCGCCATCAGTCCATGGGTGGCGCCGGAGAACCGGCCGTCGGTGAGCAGGGCCACCTGGTCGCCGATGCCCTCGCCGACGAGAGAGGCAGTCACCTGGAGCATCTCCCGCATCCCGGGGCCCCCGGACGGGCCCTCGTTGCGGATCACGACGACATCGCCGGGATTGATGCCCTGCTGCTCCACCACCGCAAAGCACTCCTCCTCGGAGCCGAAGACCCGAGCCGGGCCCGTGTGTGTCCGCCGCTCCTCACCGGCCACCTTGACGACGCAGCCCTCCGGGGCAAGGTTGCCGCGAAGGATCACCAGACCCCCCGTGGGCTTGAGCGGATCGTCCAGCGGACGGACAACCTGCTGCGCCGGGGTCTCCTGG
>DASUPK010000167.1:0-2839 GCA_036276255.1 Solirubrobacterales bacterium | reverse complement strand
CCGGCGTCTTCGTGCTGACGATGCTGGGCAGCGCCTGCATACCGATCCCGAGCGAGGCGACGATGTTGTTCGCGGGCTTCAAGGTGAGCGACGGCGACCTCACCCTGTTCGGCGTGATCGCCGCCGGGGTCACGGGGGAGCTGATCGGCTGCCTGATCGCCTACGCGGCCGGCTATTACGGCCGCATCGACCTGCTCGAGCGGAACAAGCTGATCCACATCGACCGCAAGCGCCTCGACTGGGTGGACGGCTGGTTCCGGCGCCGAGGCGACATCACCGTCTTCGTCGGCAGGCTGCTGCCGCTCGTGCGCGCCTTCATCTCCCTCCCCGCGGGCGTCGCGGAGATGCCGCTGCGGCGCTTCATTCCGCTCACGCTGGCCGGCTCGGTGATCTGGCTCTCGGGCCTGACGCTGATCGGCCGGGCGGTGGGCGGCAACTGGGAGGACCTGCATCGGAAGCTCGCATTCCTCGACTACGTCGTGGTCGCCGCGGCGATCGCGGGCATCGCCTACCTGCTGATCAAGCGCCGCCGCGGGCCCGGAGAGCCGTCGGGGGACGCTGAGGAGCAGCCCGCTTCATGATGCGGCGGTCGAGGGCGATGGTCCTCGGCGCCGTTCAGGGGCCGACCGAGCTGCTCCCGGTCTCCAGCTCCGCCCACCTCACTTTGCTTCCCTGGCTCGCCGGCTGGGACGAGGACGGCCGGGATCCCGAGCTGCAGAAGAGCTTCGAGGTTGCGCTGCACGCCGGAGCGGCGGCGGCGCTGCTGGTCGGCCAGCGACGGGTGATCGCGGAGGAGCTGAGCTCCTTCGACCGGCGCAAGGCGGCGGTCCTCGGCCTGTCGTTTCTCCCGCCGGTGCTCTGCGGCGTCGCCCTGGAGCGGCCGATCGAGCGGTACCTCGGCGGGCCCCTCCCGACCGCGATCGGGCTGCTCGCCGGCGCCGCCGCGATGGTGATCGCCGATCGGCGCCCCCAGGTCCGCGACAGGGGGCGGGCAACGGCGATGGACGGCCTCGCCCTGGGGCTCGCCCAGGCCGCCGCCCTGGCTCCGGGCGTCTCGCGGAACGGCGCAACGCTGACGGCCGCCCGCTGGCGCGGCTTCACCCGGCAGCACTCGAACATGCTCTCCCGGACGGTCGCTCTACCGGTGATCGTCGGTGCGGCCGTCCTCAAGGGCATCCGCCTGCGGTCGCGCGGCCTGCCGCCCGACGCCCGTGCGGGCTTTGCCGCGGGCACGGCGACGTCGTTCGCCTCGACCCTCGCCTCTCAGGAGCTGATCCGCGTTGTCGAGCGCGACAGCGCCCTCTGGCCCTACGCCGCCTATCGGGCGGCGCTCGCCGGCACGGTGTTGGCCAACCTCTGGCGCAGGCGCCGCGCCCCGCGAACCCGGTTCGTCTCGGGCAACGGCCGACCCGAGGGCTACTCGCCCACCACTCCGAAGGAGGGGATCCCGGCGTGAGCGAAGACGCCTACGCGAAGGCGGGGGTGAGCCAGGGCGACGCCGACGCGGCCGTCGCCTCACTGGTCGCCGCCCTCGCCGCCTCGCCGCCCGCGGAGTCCCGCCGGGTCCTGGCCAGCGGGCACTACGCCAACGTGGTGCGGCTCAATCACGAGACCGGGATCGCGCTGAGCACGGATGGCGTCGGCACCAAGCTCGTGCTCGCCGAGCAGCTGGGCCGCTGGGACACCGTCGGGATCGACTGCGTGGCGATGAACGTCAACGACGTGGTCTGCGTCGGCGCCGAGCCGCTCGCGATGGTCGACTACCTGGCGGTCGAACGGGCGGACTCGGAGATCGCCGCGGCTATCGGCGTCGGGCTGGCGCGGGGAGCCGAGCTGGCAGGAGTTGAAATTGTCGGCGGCGAGCTGGCCCAGCTTGGTGAGCTGATCAACGGTCTCGATTTGGCCGGCGCGTGCTTCGGTGTCGTGCAGCTCGACGCGCTCGTCACCGGTGGCGCGGTCGAGCCGGGCGACGCCGTCATCGGGCTGCCCTCCTCGGGGCTGCACTCGAATGGCTACACGCTGGCGCGGAAGGCCCTCGCCGACCTTTCAATGGATGACGAGCGCCTCGGCCGCCCCCTCGGCGATGTCCTGCTCGAACCGACCGAGATCTACGTCAAGCCGCTGGTGGAGCTGCTGCGCTCCGACGTCGAGGTCCGCGGGCTCGCCCACATCACCTCGGGAGGCCTCGACAACCTGCTCCGCCTCGAGGCCGACGTCTCATTCGAGATCGACGACCCGCTCCCCGTGCCCGAGGTCTTCGAGCTCATCCGGGAACGCGGCGAGGTCTCTGACGAGGAGATGCACGAGGTCTTCAACATGGGCTGCGGGTTCTGCGTGGTGGTGGCTCAGGCGGACGAATCGGCGGCGACCGACTCGCTCCGAGCGGCCTATCCGGACGCGCGTCGCATCGGCCGCGCGTCCGACGGGCCTCCGGCCATCCGCAGGGGCTAGGCCGGCTCCCAGAGCGCGCCGGTCAGCGCCCGAACCGGCTTCAGCTTCCAGTCCCGGGCCATCTCCCAGAGCTCGGCCTCGAGCACCGGCAGAGGCTTCTCCGCGAGGATCTCGAGCTCTCCCTCGAACTCCCACATCAGCCGCCGCAACGCGGGTTCGGCCGCCCAGGACCAGGGACAGGCGGGATCGGTGTAGAAGCGGACCTGGACAGTCATCATTCGTTCGGGCGCCGGCTCTCAGCGGCAGGGGCGGCGGAGGGCGAAAATACAGCGAGATGCAAAGGCAAATCAGTTGGAACGCTTGAGCTCCACCGTACTCTCGGGCCGCTACCGGCTCGAGTCCAAGCTGGGCTCAGGCGGCATGTCGACCGTCTATCTGGCGCTCGACG
>DASUPK010000166.1:0-9622 GCA_036276255.1 Solirubrobacterales bacterium | reverse complement strand
GCGAGGCTGGAGACGCCGCGTCGCGGCAGGAAGCTTCCGGAGGTCCTGAGCTACTCCGAGGTGCAGCGGCTGCTCGCCCAGCCGCGTGGCGATGACGCGGTGACGGTTCGCGACCGGGCCCTGCTCGAGCTCATGTATGCGTCGGGGCTGCGCGCGTCCGAGACCATCTCTCTGGAGATCTCGGACGTGGACCTCGAACACGGGATCGTCAGGGCGCGGGGCAAGGGATCCAAGGAGCGTCTGGTTCCCGTCGGGGGCAAGGCGATTGCGGCAGCTCGGGTCTACCTGAGAAGCGCCAGACCCGAGCTCGTGCGCTCCAACGACGGGCGCAAGCTGTTCGTGAACTTCCGCGGCGGGCCGCTCACTCGCCAGGGCCTGTACAAGATCGTTCTGCGACACGCGGAGTCCGCGGGGCTCGGTGACCGGATGAGCCCGCACACCCTGCGCCACTCCTTTGCGACCCACCTGCTGTCCGGCGGCTGCGACCTGCGCTCGGTGCAGGAGATGCTCGGCCACGCGGATCTCTCGACGACCCAGCTCTACACCCACCTGTCGGGCGAGGAGCTGAAGGAGGCCTACTTCCGGGCCCACCCGAGGGCTCACGCCAGACCACCGACATCTGAGCAATAGCCTTTGGTGCATGCCCGAGTTGCCCGAGGTGGAGACGGTTCGTCGCCAGCTCGAGCCTGAGCTGGTCGGCAAGCGGATCATGTCGGCGACGGTCCTCGACGAGCGCCTGACCCGCCCGGAGTCCCCCAGCGCACTGGAGCGCGCGGTCACCGGCAAGGAGGTGACCGCTGTGGCCCGGCGCGGGAAGTACCTGCTGGTCGGCCTCGAGGGGGGCCGCACCCTGGCCATGCACCTGCGGATGACGGGCAACCTCCTGCTGCGCGATTCTGAGCACGGCGAGACCGCGGACCTGATGAAGAGCGATCGGCTCGGCGGCCCGCGCCTCTACGAGCCCGCGCCCGAGCCGAGCCATGTCCGCGCCCGCTTCGACCTGGATGACGGGCGGACTCTGGTCTTCACCGACGTGAGGCGCTTCGGCCAGGCCGTCGTGCTCGACGCGGGAGATCAGCTGGACGACTTCTTCGCGAGCCGGCTGGGCGTGGAGCCTCTCTCCGGCGAGCTCACGCCCGAGCGACTGCTGGAGCTGGCGAAGGACCGCAAGGCGCCGCTCAAGTCGTTCCTGCTGACCCAGTCGCGGGTCGCGGGTATCGGGAACATCTACGCCGACGAGGCGCTTTGGCGGGCGAAGCTCCATCCGCTCTCACCGGCGGGATCGATGAAGCTCGAACACGCCGCGCGGCTGGTCGAGGGGATCGTCGGGGCGCTCGAGGCGGGCCTCGACCACGGTGGCGCCAGCATCGACGACTACCGCGACGCTCGCGGGGAGCGCGGCTCGATGCAGGACGAGTTCCTGGTTCACACGCGCGAGGGGGAGGCCTGCCGGCGCGACGACGGGGGGGTGATCCAGCGAATCGTCGTCACCGGCCGGTCGACCTACTACTGCCCCGTCTGCCAGGAGCGGCTGCGACGGCGGCCGAGGCGAAAGAAGAAGCCGTCGGCGCGGGAAGCACGGAGCGCATGAGCGAGCCGGTCCCGCCTCCGGCGGGATTCGCCGTCGGGCACTGGTCCGATCCGGTTGGCGGGACGGGGTGCACGGTCGTGATCCCTCCGCCGGAGACGCCCGGCGGCGTCTGCGTGCACGGCGGCGGGCCGGGCACGAGGGAGACCGACACCCTGCGGCCGCTCGCCAATGCCAACGAGGCCAACGCGATCCTGATCACCGGAGGCAGCGCCTTCGGGCTGGCGGCCGCCGACGGCGTCGTGCGCTGGCTCGAGGATCACGACCGCGGCTACTTCACTCCGTACGGGCGGGTCCCGCTGGTTCCCGCGGCGGTGATCTACGACCTGCCCTCAGGTGAGGGGAAGGTCCGGCCGGGCCCGGATCAGGGCTACGCGGCGTGCGAGGCGGCGAGCGAGGGGATCCCGGAGCGCGGGGCGGTGGGCGCCGGGACGGGTGCCACCGTCGGCAAGCTGCTCGGCCGGGATCGGGCACGACAGGGCGGCGTCGGCTATGCGGCGCTCGTCACCGGGACCGGCCATACAGTGGTCGCCCTCGCCACCGTCAACGCGGCGGGAGACGTGATCGACGAGGACGGGTCGGTCCTGGCCGGCCCGCGCGGCGAGGAGGGCGAGGAGCTGCGCGGTGCCGAACTGATCGCCGCGATGGAGCAGCCGCCCGAATTCCGGGTCCCGGAGGGAAACTCGACGCCGGTCGTGGTCTGCACTGACGCCGCGC
The DNA here is from genome assembly GCA_036276255.1 of Solirubrobacterales bacterium. Lineage (GTDB taxonomy): Bacteria > Actinomycetota > Thermoleophilia > Solirubrobacterales > 70-9 > DASUPK01. Next base: position 7,317 of record DASUPK010000166.1, on the reverse strand, counting down.
TCGACAAGCGGCAGTGCTCGATCGTCGCCCGCGCCGCCACCGCCGGCATGGGTCGGGCGATCGATCCGGTCTTCACGCCGGTCGACGGCGACGTGGTCTTCTGCCTCGCCTCGGGGCGCGGCGAGCCGGACCAGTTCGCCCCGTTCCAGATCGGCGCGGCCGCCGCGACCGTGACGGCGGCAGCGATCCGGGACGCGGTGCGGCCGTCTCGCTGACCCTGGTTGTGGTCGGTTATGCACGCCATAGCGGTCCTGAGTGACCACAAAACTCGTCCGGAGCGTTCGGCAACGTCAGTGGGCCATGCCCGGAAACTTCAAGACCGAGGCGGTCGTGCTGCGGAGCATCCGCTACGGCGAGGCCGATCGAATCGTCCATCTCTACTCGGTGACCCGCGGGCGGATCGGGGCGATCGCGAAGGGGTCGCGGCGGCCAAAGTCGCGCTTTGGCGGGCGGCTGGAGCCGTTCTTCCGGCTGAACCTCGTCCTCTACGAGGGGCGCGGCGATCTCTTCACCGTGACCGGCGCCTCAACTGTGGACGGCCACGGCAGGCTGCGATCGAACGGGGCGGCGCTCTCCTCGGCGGGCCGGGCGTGCGACGCGGTGCTGCGGCTGCTCGACTCCGGTGAGCCGAACGAGGCCGCCTACAACCTGCTCTGCAACTACCTGGGGCTGCTCGACGCCGACCCGGAGTCGGCCAGCGCTCCAGGATCGGCGCTGGCTTTCCGTCTCAAGTTGGCGCTCGCGGCCGGCTTCTCACCGGAGCTGGCGAGCTGCGCCAGCTGCGGGGAGGCGGAGCACCTGGCCGCCTTCTCCGGCTCCGCCGGCGGGGTGGTCTGCGCGAGCTGCGAAGGGGGCGGCTTTCCCTTCAGCGAGGAGGCGCACCGGTTCATGGTCGACGCTTTGGCGCGGCCGCTCTCCGAGGCCCCTGAGGCGGAGCGGCGGGTGGCGGCGCAGGCCGACCGGGCGATCACGGAGACGCTCGAGCATCACGCGCACGTGCATCTGCGGGCCGCAGCCTAGCGGCCACTTGTGGCCGCGACCTTATGTCGGCGGGCGGTACATCCGCTCCGCGACGCGGAGCTTGACGCCCTTCGGCGCCTTGCTGGCGCGCATGAACCAGGGGAAGAAGCGGCCGGTGACCACCGATCGCTTCTTGCGGTCATAGGCACGGAGCGCGTCCTTGACGCAGCGCTCGGCGCTGATCATGCCGGGAGGTATCGGCGTGTCTTCGTTGTGGCCCGCCACCTCCTGCCACTCGGTCTTGACAGGGCCAGGGTTGACCACCGTGAGCGTCACGCCGCTGCCGCGCAGCTCCATCCAGAGGGCCTCCATGAAGGAGATGGCGAAGGCCTTGGTGGCGCCGTAGGTCGCCTCGTAGGGGAGGGGCTGCATGCCGGCGGTGCTGGCGACGGTGATCAATCCGCCCCGGCCGCGCTCGACCATTTCCGGTACGAAGGCGTGGGTGAGCGTGACGACCGCCTCGCAGTTGACGCGGACCATCTCGGCCTCGCGCTTGGGGTCGAGTTCCAGGACGGGGCCCCGGAGGCCGAAGCCCGCGTTGTTGACCAGCAGGTCAACCTGGAGGCCGCGTTGCTTCACCTCGGCCGGCAGCTTGTCGGCCTCCGTTGCGAGGTCGCATGCGATCACGGTGGCCTTGGCCGGCAGGTCCTTCGCGAGCTCCTCGAGGCGGTCCTTCCGCCTCGCGACCAGGATCAGGTCGTAGCCCCGCGCCGCCAGCTGTCGAGCGAACTCCTCCCCGATGCCCGATGATGCTCCTGTGATCAGCGCGGTCTCGGCCACGCCGCGGAGCCTATAGTCAGGCGACGAGGGTGGCAGAGCAAACAAAGTACGTGTACGACTTCTCGGAGGGATCCCGCGAGATGCGCGATCTGCTCGGGGGCAAGGGAGCCAACCTCGCTGAGATGACGCAGGTGCTGGGGGAGGAGCGTGTGCCGGCCGGGTTCACAGTTTCGACGGAGGCCTGTGTCGCCTACATGGACGCGGGAGGGGAGAAACCGCCGGGTCTCGACGATCAGGTGGATGAGGCCCTCGAACGGCTCGAGCGTCTGGCCGGCCGCAGCCTCGGCGACGCTGAGGATCCGCTGCTGGTCTCGGTCCGTTCCGGAGCGAGGGTCTCGATGCCCGGCATGCTCGACACGGTTCTCAACCTCGGCCTGAACGACCGCTCCGTGGTGGGCCTCGCGGAGAGGACGGGAAATGAACGCTTCGCGCGCGACTCCTACCGGAGGCTCGTTCAGATGTTCGGAAACGTCGTCAGGGGGATTCCGGGCGATCGCTACGAGGATGCGATCGCGGAAGTGAAGCGAGAGCGCGGAGTTGAGCTCGACACGGACCTCGACGTCGATGACCTGAAGCGGCTCACCGATCGCTTTCGCGAGATCTTCCGGGAGGAGACCGGAGATCAGTTCCCCGAGGATCCCCGCGCGCAACTCGACGCGGCGATCCAGGCGGTCTTCGGCTCCTGGAAGGGACGCCGTGCGGTCGAGTACCGGCGGCTGAACGGGATCCCGGAGCGTTGGGGGACCGCGGTCAACGTCCAGCAGATGGTCTTCGGCAACCGGGGCGAGGACTCGGGTTCCGGGGTGGCGTTCACGCGGGATGAGATCACGGGCGCGCCCGAGCCGTCCGGCGATTTCCTCGTCAACGCGCAGGGGGAGGATGTGGTCTCCGGGGTGCGCAACACCCAGGGCCTCGACGAGATGGCGGAGCTGCTGCCCGAGGCCCACCGGGAGCTGATCGACGCGCTGCGTACGCTCGAGCGCCACTTCGCGGACATGCAGGACGTCGAGTTCACCGTGGAGCAGGGGCGCCTCTATCTGCTCCAGACGCGGAACGCGAAGCGTCCCGCTCAGGCGGCCGTTCGGTTCGTCGTCGACGCGGTGGCCGAGGGGCTGCTCGAGCCTGGGCCGGCGTTGCTCACGATCGACGCCGCGAAGCTCGACGCGTTGCTCCATCCCACCTTTGATCCGGCGCGCGAGTACGACGTTATTGCCCGCGGGGTGGCGGCCTCGCCCGGGGCCGCCAAGGGCGCGATCGTCTTCACGGCGGCCGAGGCTGTCGAGCGCGGGGGGGCCGGCGACGACGTGATCCTGGTCAGGCCGTTCACGGAGGCCGAGGATGTCGCGGGGTTCGCGGCCGCGCGGGGGATCTTGACGTCGGAGGGGGGCAAGGCCTCGCACGCCGCCCTCGTCGCGCGCGGAATGGGCCGGCCCTGTGTCTGCGGCGCGTCTGACCTCGACATCGATCTGGGCCGCGGCGTGGTGAGCGTGAACGGCCACGAGCTGCGGGGTGGCCAGGCCATCGCGATCGACGGGTCCACTGGAGCGATCACGCTCGACGACGTCCCGCTGGTGACTCCGGGGATCACGGAGGAGTTCAGGACCGTGCTCGGCTGGGCGGATGAGCTGCGCCGGCTGGAAGTTCGCGCAAACGCGGACGCGCCCGCGGATGCCGCCCGGGCCCGCTCATTCGGCGCCGAGGGCATCGGCCTCTGCCGCACGGAGCACATGTTCTTCGGCCCGGACCGTGACCGGCTGGTGAAGGACATGTTCGTCGCCGCTGAGGAGTGGCGGCGCGCGCACGTGGGTGAGGGACGGCTGGTGGTCGGCTCCGATGCACCGCCCACGCCTGTCGACGATCGGTTTCGCACGGCTCTCGGGGCCCTGCAGGACCTGCAGCGGGCCGACTTCGAGGGGATCTTCAAGGAGATGACCGGCCTGCCGGTGACGATCCGCCTGCTCGACCCGCCGCTGCACGAGTTCCTCCCCGTCGAGCACTTCGAGCAGGAGCTGGAGGAGCTGGAGAGCAAGGGCGCCGCCGAGGAGGAGATCGAGCGTGCCCGCCAGAGGCTCGCGCTCGTCCATGACCTCCACGAGGCCAATCCGATGCTGGGCACTCGCGGCTCGCGGCTCGCGATTCTCTATCCGCCCATCTATGAGATGCAGGTGCGGGCGATCATTGAGGCGGCAGCGGCCGCGGGCGCCGGTGGGGAGAAGCCGCACGTCGAGATCATGCTCCCGCTGATTGCGTACGAGACGGAGCTGGAGCACGTTCGGGAGATTCTGGTCAAGGCGGCGACGGCGGCGCAGGAGGAGGTCGGCCACGAGGTCCCGTACTCGGTGGGGACGATGCTCGAGCTCCCGCGAGCCTGCCTGATCGCGGAGAGGGTCGCCCGGCATGCGGACTTCTTCAGCTTCGGGACCAACGATCTGACACAGACGACGATCGGGCTCTCGCGGGACGACGTGGAGGGACGGTTCATCGGCGCGTATCTGAAGCAGGGCATCCTCGATCAGAGCCCGTTCGAGACCATCGACGAGCCCGGAGTGGGCGAGCTCGTACGCATCGGAGTTGCGCGGGGCCGGGAGGGAAATCCGGACATCCACCTCGGCATCTGCGGCGAGCATGGTGGCGATCCGCAGAGCGTGGCCTTCTTCCACCGCAGCGGCCTGGACTACGTGAGCTGCTCGCCGTACCGGGTGCCGATCGCCCGTGTCGCCGCTGCTCAGGCCGCCGCGGCTGAGAACATCGAAGGGTGAGCGCGAGGCGAATCGAGACCGCCCCCGAGGCCACCGGCGCCTTCGAGGAGCGCATGCGTGCGTCGGAGTCCGAGTTCCTGTGGGAGCTCGCCACGCCGTCCTATCCCGCTCGGCGCCGCAAGCCGGAGGCGGACAGCCCGGTTCGGACGCCGTTCCAGCGCGACCGGGACCGGATCGTGCACTCGAAGTCGTTCCGCCGGCTCAAGCACAAGACGCAGGTCTTCGTGGCGCCCGAGGGGGATCACTACCGGACCCGTCTCACCCATACGCTCGAGGCCTGCTTCATCTCGCGGACGGTCGCGCGGGCGCTGGGACTGAACGAGGACCTGACCGAGGCGATCGGCCTGGGGCACGACCTCGGGCATCCGCCCTTCGGGCACATCGGAGAGGAGGTGCTCGACGAGGCGCTTCAGGAGCGCGGGATGCGGTTCCGCCACAACGAGCACTCGCTGCGGGTCGTGGATGAGCTGGAGAGCGACGGGCGGGGGCTCAATTTGACCGAGCAGGTGCGGGACGGGATCCTCAACCACACCGGGCCCCAGAAGCCGGTGACCCTGGAGGGGCGGGTGGTGCGGATCGTCGACCGGGTCGCGTACATCAACCACGACATCGACGACGCCCTGCGCGCCGGGATCATCGAGGAGGCCGATCTGCCCGCCGCTCAGATCGAGTTGCTCGGCGAGACGGGGGCGCAGCGGATCGACCTGCTCGTCCGGGACATGGTGGAGCGGTCGCGCGCTGAGGGGGACATCGCGCAGAGCGAGGACGTCGGTGGGGCGATGCTGCGGCTGCGGAAGTTCATGTTCGATCGGGTCTATCTGGGGGAGGAGGCGCGCGCGGAGCAGGAGAGGGCGAGGCTCGCGCTGCGGACTCTGTTCGACCACTACCTGGCGAACATCGACGAGGTGCCGGCGACCGATCCGGATGCGGGTCCGGTGCAGCGCGTGACCGATTACATCGCCGGAATGACCGACCGTTTCTGCCTGAGCACCTACGACCAGCTCGTTGGTCGGCAATAGATTGGGTTGATGGCGAAGTTCACGGACGAGAGCAAGGACCGCGTGAAGGACGCCGCGGACATCCTCGAGATCGTCTCGGCCTACACCGACCTGCAGCAGAGGGGCCAGGACTTCTGGGGCAACTGCCCTTTCCACGATGAGCGGACGCCCTCGTTCAAGGTCAATCCGCGCGACAAGCTCTACTACTGCTTCGGCTGCGAGGCGAGTGGCGACGTGTTCCGGTTCGTCGAGGAGAAGGAGGGGCTGACCTTCCCCGAGGCGGTCGAGTCGCTGGCGGAGCGATACGGCGTCGAGGTCGAGAGGGAGAACGAGGATCCGCAGGCGGAGGAGAGACGGCGCAGGAAGGCGCGGCTCTGGGAGCTGCTGGAGCGGACCGCGAAGTTCTACGAGCGGTATCTCTGGGAGTCGCAGAAGGCGGGGAAGGCTCGGGAGTATCTGGAGCAGAGGGCGCTGAGCGAGGACGTCCTTCGGCGGTTCGGGGTGGGGATGGCGCCGAGCGCCTGGGACCAGGTTCTGACCGGGAGCCAGCGGGCGGGGTTCAAGTTGGATGAGCTGCTGGCCGCAGGGCTGATCCAGAAAGGGAGGCAGGGCGGTCACTACGACCGGTTCCGGAGCCGGATCACCTTCCCGATCCGCGACCAGCGCGGGAGGGTGCTCGGGTTCGGCGCTCGGGCGCTGAGCCCGGACTCCAAGCCGAAGTACCTGAACTCGCCCGAGGGCGAGCTCTACCGGAAGAGCCACACGCTCTACGGGATCGACCGGGCGCGGGGGCCGATCGCGAAGGCGCGGAGAGCGATCGTGGTGGAGGGGTATACGGACGTGCTGGCCTTGCACCAGGCCGGGGTGGAGGAGGCGGTGGCGATCATGGGTACGGCGATCACGCCGGAGCAGGTGACCATGCTGGCCGGGCTGACCGAGTCGGTGGTGCTGGCGCTCGACGCCGACCGGGCCGGGGCGGACGCGATGATCCGGGCGCAGAAGGTGGCGGGCGGAAAGAGCCTCGAGCTGCGGGTGGCGGCGATGCCGGAGGGGGAGGACCCGGCGGACATGCTCAAGGACGGATCGGCGGACCGATTGATGAAGCTGGTGGAGGAGGCGATCGACCTGCCGAGCTTCCGGGTGGACGTGGCGCTTGGCCGCGGCGACCTCGGTTCCGTCACCGGGCGGGAGCGCGTGCTGGAGGAGGTCGGGCCGGTGCTGAAGGCGATGGGGGAGACGGCGCTCGGGTTCGACGAGCTGGTGCGGAAGGTGGCGGACCGGCTCGATACCGATGCCAGCCTGGTGCTGGCCCGGGTCCGCTCAGCGCCGGAGGCGAGCGCGGCTCCGGCCGGCGAGGGGAATGGCGCGAAGCCGGCGAAGCCTGTCGCGATCTCGCTCACCCCGCGTGAGACGAGGGAGCGGGCGCTGCTGGCGATGTGCATCTCTCAGCCGGAGGTTGGGCAGAGGTTCATCGACCGGCTCACCGAGGAGCACCTCTCGCCATCGGGACGCCCGGCGTTGGTATGGCTGCGGACCCATCTGTCAGATCCAATGGAGGGCCTGCCGCGGGAGGACCCGGCGCTCACCTCGCTGGTTACGGAGCTAGTGATGCGGGCGGAGAGCGAGCCGGCGTCGGAGAGCGCGATGCAGCTCAACTTCGACCTGCTGGAGCAACAGCGCCTGGAGGACGGCATCGCCGCGGCGCAGAAGGCGGGCGACTATGAGGTCAGCACGCGCCTCGCGGGAGAGCGGGCACAGCT
>DASUPK010000165.1:0-5719 GCA_036276255.1 Solirubrobacterales bacterium | reverse complement strand
GAGCGATCAGACCCGCACCTTCGTCATCGGCTACCGGCTGGACAAGGTGGTCGACGCCTACGACGACGTGCTCGACTTCAACGCCCGCGTCTGGGGCGATCAGTGGGACTTCAGCCTCGACCACCTCACCGCCCAGCTCCGCAGTCCGCTGCTCGATCCCGCCAACAGGACCTACCAGGTCTGGGCATCGCCGCGATCGGTGGAGGCCAAGACCATTCGCGGCAGCGGCGTCGCCGGCCTGTATGCATCGGACGTGCCCGCGCATCAGTTCGTCGAGCTCCGGGTCACTGTTCCACGGCCGCCCGGGCTCAACGTGGATGGCGCCAAGACCCATTCCGGGAGTGCGTTCCCGGGAATCTCCGCGGCGGAGCAGAAGGCGACCGACGACTTCAACAAGCCGTGGAACAAGGCGAAGCGCTTCATCGCCCACCACGCAGAGCTGCTCGCGGGCCTGATCACCGCCCTGCTGCTTCTGACCCTGGGGCTGATGCTCTGGCTGACCCGGGAGCACCCGATCTCGACACCGAAGTACGTCTCAGAACCGCCCGATGACGCCAGCCCCGCCCTGGCCTACGGGCTGGCGCACGAGGGCGAGGACTCGAACAACACGGTCCTCGCGACGCTGCTGGATCTGGTCGAGCGCGGCTACTACGACACCAAGAACGCGACGACGGACGACGAGAAGCTCGACCTGGCGGTAGCGGTGTCCAAGAAGCGCCCTACGGCGAAGCTGGAGACCTACGAGCAGGACACGCTGACGTTCTTCGACGAGCTGGTCGGCGACGAGACGGTGGCGCTCAGCGAGATGAAGGACCGGATTCCGGAGCACAGCTCGACCTGGCACGCCCGATGGGAGAGCATGACCACCTCGCTGAACAAGGCCGATTGGGGACAGCTCGTGTGGGACCGGAACCTCAACCCCCTCAGCGTTCTCGTCGCCGTGATCGGCGGCGTTCTCGTCGGCGCGATCTGCCTGATCCAGAACAACGTCGAGCACCACTGGTTCGTGACGGCGGCCATCGGCGCCGCCGGCGTCGCGATCGTCGCCTTCTGGCCGTCGCGGCACCTGAAGCGGCTCGCGCCCGAATACCGCGAGCGGGCCGCCAAGTGGGAGTCATTCCAGCGGTGGACGGACGACTTCCCCCGCCTGGATGACGACCCGCCCGCGACGCTCAAGCTCTGGAAGCGGATTCTCATCTACGGGGTCGCCTTCGGCACCGCCGACCGGATGATCAAGTCCGGTCGCATCCCGGAGCCGGTCGTCCAGAGCGCCGACGGCTCCTGGGCCGGCGGATATTTGACCGGCGCGTACATCGGCTCGTCGTTCGACGGCAACAGCTTCGGCTCGGGCTTCTCCTCGCAGGTCGCGCCCGAGTCGTCGAGCGGTGGTGGTGGTGGCTTCAGCGGAGGTGGTGGAGGGGGGTTCGGTGGTGGCGGCGGCGGCTCCTGGTAGTCACTCCAGCCCCGCTGCCCTCATCGCCGCGCGGCGGTCGTAGAACTCCTGGACGCGGATGCACTTGTCGTTCTCGTCGAAGCTGAACACCTGGGCGATCTTGTCCGAGATCTGGAGCCCGGTGATTTCGTTACGGGCCCAGCGAAACGCGATGACGACGATGTGGTCGCCGCCGTCGATCACCTCCTCCGGCGCGAACTTGAGCTGGCCGACAGCGTTGCGCCAGCGGGTCCAGAACTCCTGCACTCCCTCGAAGCCCCTGTAGGTCCCGGGGAAGGGATCCCGCTCGGGAGCGATCCATTCGACCTCGGGGCTCATGTGCTGGAGCACCCATTGCGAATCCTCGGAGTTCCAGGCCTCGAACCCTTCCCTGATCAGGTTGACGCGATCCGCCGCCATCCGACCCGAACAAGCTATGCGATGGCGGCGGCCGCGTAGTCGGCGATCGCCATCACCGTGAGCTGCGGGTTCACGGTGACCGAGGACGGGAAGACGCTGGCGTCGCAGACGTAGAGGTTCTCCATGCCGTGGACACGGAAGCGCTCATCGACGACGCCCCTGGCGGGATTCCGGCTGACGGCGTTGCCTCCCTGTGGGTGAGAGGTGTGCAGCCCGATGTCGGTGTTGTCGCGGATGATGTCGTCCAGCTCGTTCACCTCCTCGAGCCTGCTGTACGAGGTGGAGCGGAAGGTCATCGGCATCACCCGGAGGGCGCCGCTGGCGAAGTGAATCCGCGCGGCGAGCTTCGTGCCCTTGATCAGCAGCCTCAGGTCCGAACCGGCGGGCTCGTATTCGAGCTTCATGCCCCTTCCCCGGAAGCCGGGCTTGATGGTGGCGTTCGCCTGAGACCCGACGACGACCCCGATGCAGCTCAGGTGCGCGTAGCGGCGCATGTTGTGGAAGTGATCCGAGAACCACCCCGGCATCAGCAGCGCCTGCGTCCCGACCGGGTTGAACCAGGACTCGAGGATGAGCTGGTCCTCGCCGGCGGGGCGGTAGCCGTGGGTGATCTGGAGGCCGTCGAAGGAGTTGAGCTCCTCTTCGAAGTCGGCGGTCAGCGGGGCGCCGACGTTGAAGGAGAGCCCGGTTCCCACGCGCGAGCCGCCCACGTTGCTGCGCTGCAGCAACAGGCTCGAAGCGAGCGCCCCGCCCGCCACGATCACCGTCTTGGCGGCGACCCGCAGCGTGCGACCGTCCGAGAGCGTGCACCGCACCTCGGTTGCCCGCTTCCCGCGGGTGCGGATCGATTCCGCGAGGCATTCGCTGAAGATCCGGACGGCACCGGGGAACTCGCGCTGGGCGCGGGGGAGGATGTTGTCGAGCGCCGAGAGCTTCTTGCCGTAGGCACAGCCGATGTTGCAGTAGCCCGAGCCGAGGCAGTCCTTGATGTTGGCGTCGACCACGCCTCCGTTGCCGTCCAGGCCGAGCTCCTCTATCCCCTCTGCCATCTTGTCGCCGCCCTTCTGGAGCCGCTTGCTGCCCTCCTGGCTGTGGACGGGCAGCCACTCGCGCAGCCGGGCGAACGACTGGCTGAAGCGCTCGGCATCGATGGCGGCGTCCAAGCCGTCCGGGTCATTCCAGCGCTCGACTGTCCGCGGCGGGATGTCGTAACAGACGGCGTTGTTGATCACCGTGCTGCCCCCCACGCACTTGCCCTGGAGGACCTGGAAGCGCGTGTCGGTCGAAAGCTGCAGGCCCCCGTCGGCGAACAGGTTGGAGAACTGGACGCGCTCGTCCTCGGTGAAGTCGCGGGGGTCGACGTGCTTCCCGCCCTCGAGGAGAACCACCTCTCGGCCCGCCCCGGCGAGCCGGTGGGCGAGCACCGATCCGGCGGCCCCGCTGCCGACGATCGCCACGTCGGCGGTGATCCGGTCGGCATCGACCTCGTTCGGCGCGTTGACGTCGAGTGTCGCCAGCTCTCCGACCTTCTTCATCGCCTTCGGGAAGCGCTTGCGCTTCGAGAACGGCACATAGCCGGTCGACGGCGCGCTGCGCGGGTCGGCGTAGTAGCCGATGATCGCCAGCTGCTGGGTGGAGGAGAGCAGCGTCTGGACGAGCCTGCGGAGCTTCCCGGGCAGCCGGCGCTCGACGACGTCCGCGATGAAGCAGCGCTCGATGAAGGCCAGCCGCGTCTCGGGGGACATGAACGCGAACGGGGGCCGTAGCCGGAAGAGCGGATAGACCGTGAGCACGGAGAGGACGAGCTTCGACTTCCATTTCTCGTGCGCGCTGAAGGAGTAGAGGTAGTCGTCGATCCCCTTGGCGACCTGTTCGGGGGTGAGCACCTCCTCCGGGCCGATGACGAGCACCTCAGCCATCGCCATCGCCGTGTTGTGCTGGTGGGGCCAGAGATAACGGAGGCCGTACCGCCCCTTGATCGCCGAGCGGTAGAGCAGCGAGAGCACCACCGCCACCGCGGCCGCCGCCGCGGCCCAGAGCAGCAGCTGCAGGGTGGGGCTGAGGCTGGTGCCGAGCGGAGCGCCGAAGGTGTTGGCGACGCTGTCGTGGTTACCGAACGCGAGCATCATCAGCAGGGCGACGACGATCAGGACGTGGCCGAGGGCCACAAGCTGCGTCGCCCAGCCGTGGCGGCGCACGTCCCCGGCCGCGATGAAGCAGAGGACGGCGAAGAGACCGTCCTTCGCGAACGAGTTGGCGACGAACGGGAACTCGGCGGAGGCGAAGAGGCCGAGCACCGGGTAGAGGAGGGCCTGAGCGAGGAAGAAGACGGTGAAGAAGCGGAGCGCCAGCTCGAGCCGGCGCTCGGGAGCTGTCAGCTCACGAGCCTGCACTGGTGCGGTCGCCGCGGACAGCGCCGAGCGCCGAACTCCGGTCGTAGTACTCGCGCACGCGAACGCAAATTGCGTCCTCGAAGTCGAAGACCTGGATCACCCGGTCCGAGATCTCGAGGCCGCTGTGCTCGCCCTTGCCCTGGCGACGGGCGACGACGACGACGGACTGTCCCGCGTCGATCAACTCCTCAATCTTGAAGTTGAGCTGCCCGACGGCCGCCCGCCACTGCGACCAGTAGTGCTCGACGCCCTCGTAGCGTCGGTAGGTGCCGGGGTCCGGATCCTCCTCGGGCGTGATCCACTCCACCTCCGGCGACATGTGATCGAGCACCCAGGTCCGATCGCCCCTGTTCCAGGCGTCGTAGCCCTTCTTGACCAGCTGTACGAGCTCGTCCGACATCTCGCCTTCTCCTTGGAAGTGAGTATCCCACCCAGGGGCCAATAGGCTTGACTGGGTCGAGCTGAATGGGACCTGGCACGAAACGAATAGCGCGATTTGCGGTACCCGTGGCGGTGGGGCTGTGCGCGGCGGCGTTCGCGATCCCCGCGTCCGCGGGTGAGTCGGCCTCCAGCCGCGTCACCCTCAAGGTGGCGGGCGGGCCGCCGTTCCACGGCCGGGTCATCAGCAAGAACCCCGCCTGCGTCGCGAACCGCAAGGTCCTGCTGATCGAGGTGGCCCCCGAGCGCGGGCCGATCGACTACGCGGACAATCGCACCAACGGCAAGGGCAAGTGGGTCTTCAGCTCCGAGCTCCAGGGAGCCACGGTCGTCCAGGCGAAGGTCGGGCAGTCGAAGTCGAGCGGCGTGACCTGCAGGTCCGCGGTCTCACCGGCGAAGCCGCTGTAGCGCCTCAGCCCGCCATCTCGAGCAGCTCGACCCTGTAGCCGTCGGGGTCCCTCACGAAGCAGAGCCGCGATCCGCCTTCGTGGATTCGATAGGGCGGCTTCTCGGGCTCTATCCCCAGCTTCCCGAGACGATCGAGAGTGCCGTCCAGATCCTCGACCGTGAGCGCCACATGGCCGTACGCGGTGCCGAGCTCGTAGTCGCCGACACCGTAGTTGTGGGTCAGCTCGAGCTCTGGGAGCTCCTCACCCGGCACGCCCATGAAGATGTTGATCGCCTCGTCGCGGATCGGCATCTCGCGCCGCTTCTCGAGTCCCAGGGCCTCATAGAAGTCGACCGAGCGCCCGGGGTCGGTGATCCGGTAGCAGGTGTGGATCAGCCTCACGGTTCGAACTTTAGGTCACTAGATCGCGCCGGCTTCGGCCGGATCGCCCTGGTCGCCCTCGTCCTCCCAGTCGGCCGGCTCGCCGAGGCTGGCGCTCTTCACGATCTTGAGGCCGAGCATCGCGCACTTCATCCGCGTGGCCGAGATGTCGATGCCGAGCAGGTCGAGGACGAAGTCCTTGGGCAGCTTGAGGATCTCCTCGCGCGTCATCCCCTCGAGCTCGTCCGTGAGCAGGGAGGTGGCCGC
>DASUPK010000164.1:0-7062 GCA_036276255.1 Solirubrobacterales bacterium | reverse complement strand
GAAGCGCTTGTCCCAGTAGTCCTCGCGGGCGATGAAGACCGGCAGGCAGTTGACGAAGCCGACGCCGGCGGCGAGTGCCTGCTCGACGTACCACTTGGTCGCCTGCTCCGAGCCGACCGGCAGGTAGCAGACCAGCATGTCCGTCTGCGTGTCCTGCAGGATCCCGACGATGTCGGCGGTCTCCCCCGGGGCCTTGGTGATCTTCTCCTTCAGGTACTTGCCGAGCCCGTCGTGGGTCATGCCGCGATGGACCTTGACCCCGAGGTTCGGCACGTCGGAGAACTTGTAGGTGTTGTTCTGACCCGACCAGATCGCCTCTGACAGGTCCTTGCCCACCTTGTCGGCGTCGATGTCGAAGGCGGCGGTGAACTCGATGTCACGGACGTGGTAGCCGCCCAGGTCCACGTGCATCAGGCCGGGAACCCGCTCGGCTGGATCCGCATCCTTGTAGTACTGGACGCCCTGCACGAAAGAGCTCGCGCAGTTGCCGACACCGACTATCGCGACGCGAACCTTGTCGTCGCGAGCGCCGTTTCGCCGGGCGCCATTCGCTCTTCCATTCACGGTGCTCATCTCTGGAAAATCCTCCTAGATAAGTAAGTCAGCGTTGAAACGACACTTGCGCCGCTTCGTGGTTACACGTCGTCGGCTGGAACCGCGGGCTCGGCGGGCGCCTGCTGCAGATCTGCGCCTCGCTGGGTGAGCGCGTTCCTGACGTGCCAAACGCGCTGTACCACGGTGAAAGCCGTCAGGGCCGCCATAGCGTAGATGGCTGGAGCCAGAAGATCTGCATCGAATACTCCGGCTCCCTTCGCGAAGACCAGCCCGATGGAGAGTATGACCACCCGCACGGGACGCGTGGCCAGGCCCACCTTGCACTCGACCCCGAGGGCCTCCGCGCGTGCCCGGGTGTAGGAGACCATCAGGGAGCCGAGCACGACCACGACGCACATCGCCGCGGCGAACTCGTCGCCGGCGAGTGCAAAGCGGTACGCCACGGCGGTCAGCACGAGTCCCTCTTCGACCCGGTCGAGGGTCGAGTCCAGAAAGGCCCCGAACATCGTTCCCTTCCCCGACGCGCGTGCGTAGCGCCCATCGAGCGTGTCCATGATCGAGCCGATGATGAAAGCCACTCCCCCGAGGAAGTAGCGGCCCTGCCAGATCAGGACCGCGGCCGCCAGATTGCCGACCAGCCCCACCATCGAGATGGCGTTGGGAGTGAGACGCGACTCGATCAGGCGATTGCGAACCGCCGCCGAGAACTCCATCAGCCCAGATCGGTCATCTAGGCGGGTGCTGCCTCCGGCTCGGGTCGCGGCTCGAGCTCCCTGGCCGGCTTCCGCGATCCGAACGGAGCGAACGACCAGTCGGGGTTCAGGCGAGCGAGCAGCATCGCCACACCGGTCGCCAGCGCCGCTGTCAGCAGCCCGAAGACCGCGTCGAGCCAGTAGTGGTTGCCGCTGGCAACCACTACGAAGGTCATCAGGAGCGGATAGGCGAAGAGCAGCCCGCGCAGCACCCGCGTTCGCACCAGCATGGCCAGTGACCAGGCGAGGATCACCGACAGGCCGACGTGCATCGATGGGACCGCGGCGAAGGGATTGAAGAGCGCGTCTCCCGGATTCGCCAGGAGGGGGTTGTTGCCCGTGACCGAGGTGGAGGGGTCGAGTCCCAGCTCGGGCAGGAAGCGCGGCGGCGCCGTCGGGAAGAGCGCGTACCCGATCACGGAGATCGCCATCGCCGCGAAGACGGCGTTGCGGACGAAGCCGAAGCTGCCGCGATAGCGGAAGTAGAGGATCGCCAGCATCAGGCAACTGCCCTTGAAGTGGAGATTCGCGTAGCCCCAGCGGGCGAACTCGGCGGGCCAGCCGGCGCTGACCGCCCAGTGCTGCACGCTCGGCTCGATCAGCAGCCCGAGCGAGCGCTCGGCGCTGACCAGGTCGCGCGCGTGCGAGAAGGAGAGCCCCATGCTGCCGTCCGCCGCGCCGCGCGCGTGGCGCCAGGCCCAGTAGGCGGCCGCGAGGAGGAGGAGTTGGAGCGCGAGATCGAGTGGGCCGCGCGGCAGGAAGTTGAGTTTGCGGAGCCGCGCCGGGCTCACGGGTTGCCGCCCATGCGGGCGATCCGGGCAGCACGCCCGGCCGAGGACTGCGCCGAGCCGTACTGGATCACGGGCTCCTGGTGGCAGCGGGCGCCCGAGCTGACCGCGCGCACCGGCGAGAAGTCGATCCCCACGCGGAAGCGCCCGGGGGTGGTGACGTCGATCATCGTGTAGCCGCCCGGGGCCTGCTCGACGCACCCGGTGCCCTGCTCGATCGACCAGTAGGGGGTCCAGTGCACGCGGACCAACACCGTGCCTGGGGCGCTCGCGTCGACCACGAAGCCCTGCGGGGTCAGCTTCACCATCTTGCCCCCGATCGCCAACGGCGAGGGGTGGCTGACCGCGTAGACGTTCCAGTTCTT
Source organism: Solirubrobacterales bacterium (assembly GCA_036276255.1). Classification (GTDB taxonomy): domain Bacteria; phylum Actinomycetota; class Thermoleophilia; order Solirubrobacterales; family 70-9; genus DASUPK01. Next base: position 4,602 of record DASUPK010000164.1, on the reverse strand, counting down.
GCTGTGGAAGACCTTGTGGAGGTAGGAGGGCGGGCCCTTCTTGATTAGCCGCTTCTCCCCCAGGGCGGCGTAGTCGAGGGGAGCGCGCGGCACGGCCACGTAGCCCACCCCGAGGTCATCCAGCCAGCTGCGGTACTGGAGTCCGGTGATCGGAGCGGATTGGTAGAAGAGCGGATTGAGCTTGCGGTCGAGCTGGCGCTCCCAGCCGCGGGCGATGTAGAGCCCATCGGGAACGTAGGCCGACTCCCAGTGGTGCGCCTCCGGTAGCACCTCGACCCGCTGGGAGTCGCGGTGGGGCTGGCTGCGCAGGAAGTCGATCAGCGGCGCGTAGTAGCCGGCGTTCACCGAGGGCTGCGCGCTCACCTCCTCGAGGTCGCGCACGACGGGCGACCATTGCCAGTAGATCAGCACCGGAATCAGCAGGACGAGGGCGAACCTCTGGCGCCGCCAGAGGCCGAAGGCCACGATCGGCCCCAGCAGCAGCGAGCCCAGCCGCGTGGCGTTGCCGCCCATCGGCGTCTGGATCAGGAAGGCCCCCGCCAGCGCCGCGCCGTAGACGGCGACGCCGTAGCGGAGCAGGCGCTCCTCCGGCGGCAGCGCGACGAAGACGGCGATCGCGACGAGGATCGCCGGCTCGAAGCTCGAGAAGTTAAACGGCTCGGTTCCTCCCTCCGGGAACGCAGCTGAGATCAGCAGCGCCACGCCGACCGTGATCACCGCCAGCTCCAGGCCCCTGCGGCTTCGCTCCGCGATTGCGTACGCCACCACACCGCAGGCGAGGAACAGGGCGGCCACCGGGCTCGCGAAGGGGGTCAGCACGGCAAAGAAGATCGCCAGGATCCGGTGGCCTCTCTGCGCCGCGAGAACCACGCAGAGCGCCACGGCGACGCCCAGCGCGAAGGTGAGACGACCGGTGAACAGGCTGATGGCGGTCGCGGTCGCGAACCAGATGACGCCGAGCCGCGCGCGATCGCCGAAGCGACGATAGGCGATGGACGAGAAGAGCAGCGCCGCGATGACCGTCGCGATGACGCCGACCAGCCGCGGACCGATCAGGGCACTCAGGATCGGGAGAAGGATTCCGTAGCCCGGCAGGTGGTGGCCGCCGAACCAGAAGTTGTCCCAGGTGACCAGCCCCTCGTGCGCGAACAGGCCCGAGCGAAACACCTGGGCGGCGTGGTCCGCGCTGTCGGGCTGGATGATCAGGTACGCGACGCCGAGGGCGGCCGCGACCAGTCCCGGCTCGCCGTAGCGGCGGAGCGCGTCTCGCGCGCTCAAGCCGTTGCTGGCCGCCAGGACCAGACGGCCGGCCGGACGCGGGCCAAAATCTGCACGGCGGTGACGGCCGACAGCGCTGCGACGAGCAGGCCGAAGGCGCCGTCGACCCAGAAGTGGTTCGCGGTGACGATCACGACCCAGAACACCAGGACGGGATAGCCGGCCCAGATGACCTTGGTGATCTTGTGCCGTGAGATCAGCACCCCGGAGACGCCGATCATCGTGGAGAACGCGACGTGCATGCTGGGGATCGCCGCGTAGGGGTTGATGAAGAGCTTCACGAGACCGGAATCATGGTTGACCTGTGCGTACTGGGTGATCGTGTCGACCAGACCGTCGCCGGGGAAGAGCCGCGGCGGTGCGGTCGGCAACAGGGCGTAGCCCACGACCGCCAGCCCCATGGCAACCATGAACATGTTGCGCACGAAGTAGAAATTCTGGTTCCTGAAGAGATAGAGCCAGACCAGGAACGCCGTGGTCACCACGAAGTGGCTGTTCATGTACATGAAGTTGGCGAAGTCGACGATCCACCGCTCGTGGATGAAAACCGACTGCAGGTTGGGCTCGAAGAAGGTGTGGGTGCTCTTCTCGAAATCGATCACGTTCTGGCCGTTGACGATGGCCGTCCCGCGCTGTCCGTCGGCGACGCCGCGGACCGCCTCGTAGCAGAGCTCCGCGACCACGAACAGGCTGAGCTGGCGAGCGGCATCCCCGTATCCGCGGGGGAGCCAGTTACCGATTTTGTCGATCAGGGCGCGCATAACCGGAAGATTCTAGTCCCCAGGCGGCGTCTAGTTACGGAGCGATAACACCTTCGTCAGGAATTGCGAAACTCTTCGTCGGTTGTGAGGAAGCGGATCACCCGGTCGACGACCTCCGGCGCGTCGATCCAGGGCCAATGGCCCGCCTCGGGCACCTCGATCAGCTCCGAGCTGGGCAGGCGGGCCGCGTAGGCGGGACCGAATCGCGCCGGGATGTACCGGTCACGCCCGCCCCAGACGACGAGGGCCGGCGCCTTGATCTCTCCGAGGCGCGCCCCGGCCGCCGCCAGCCGGTTGGGTGGCGCCGAGCGGTAGAGCCGCAGGATCGCCTCGAATGTGCCGCTGTCGAGGTGGTCCCAGATCGCATCGACGAACGCCGGGTCGTGCCTGCTCCAGTCGCCCCGCGACTCGCGCAGCCCCAGGTCGAGGAGCCGCCGTGACCAGATCCGGTTGGAGAGCTCACCCAGCCCCCGCGTCCGCCAGACGCGCGCGGTGCGGTGCCAGCGGTATCCCGGCAACAGCACGACCGCGTTGATGATCACCAGCTTCCTGATCCGGTCGGGCTCCTCCTGGGCGCCGATCAGGGCCACGGAGCCCCAGTCGTGCACGACGAGCGAATGATCTGCGACCGCCATCCGCTGGAGGAATCGCTTCGTGAACCTGGCGAGACCGTCCATCGAGTAGTCGAAGTCGCTGGGCGAGGGACGCCCGGAGCGGCCCCAGCCGGGCAGGTCGAAGGCGAGGGCGGGGCCGGTCATGCGCTCGAGAAACGGCTGCCAGTCCTGGGAGTGGCTCGGGTTGCCGTGGACGAAGACGACCGGCGCGCCCTCGCCGTCGACGCGCCGAAAGAACGTGGAGACGCCGTCGACCATCACTGTGCCGGTCTCGATCTGGGCCACGGTGGGCGCGGACCCTATGCGAGGTCATGCGACGCCGAAGGCGCCACCCGTTTCATGAGGGGCGCAACCCGTTTAATGAAGGGGTGCCTCTGCCGAGCAAGGTCGTGCTGGCCGACGGGAAGACCGCCGAGCTTCCCTCGAGCCCCCCGCCGCGCATCCCAAAGAAGGATCCCGAGTGGCGCCGGCCCTCGCGTCGGCGCGTCCTGGCGATCCGCGACCGGCTTCGCGAGCTCTACGGGCGCCCGGTGAACGAGCCCCACGGGCATCCGATCGCCGAGCTCGTTCGCACGGTGCTCTCCCAGAACACCAACGACCGCAACCGCGACGTCGCGTATGACCGGCTCCGGGAGCGGTTTCCGACCTGGGAAGAGGTCCGCGATGCGCCGACGGAGGAAGTCGAGGCCGCGATCAAGCCCGGTGGGCTGAGCGCCACGAAGGCCCCGCGGATCCAGGAGATCCTTGGCCTACTCGGGGAGCATCCCGACCTGGACTGGCTCGCCGAGTCTCCGCGCGAGGAGGCCCTCTCCTATCTCGACGAACTGCCCGGCGTCGGCCGCAAGACCGCGGCCTGCGTGATGATCTTCTCCTTCGGCCGGCCGGAGATCCCGGTCGACACCCACGTCCACCGCGTCGGCGGCCGCCTCGGCCTGTTCCGCCCGGGGGCACCCTTTGAGGAGGCCCACGACGAGATGCTCGCCATCACCCCGCCCGAGGACGCCTACGAGCTTCACGTCAACCTGATCCAGCACGGCCGCGCGGTCTGCCGCCCGAAACCGCGCTGCGGCGAATGCGGGCTCCGGCGGATGTGCCCGTGGTACAAGGCGAACAGGAATCAGTCAGGGCCACTACCCGCAGGGACGAGATGATCCGCCGGGTCCGAAGGCGCGGCCCTTATATGCTGCCCCGCGCCAAATGAAGCGGAGCACCTTCGTCATGTTCGGGCTGGTCGTGCTGCTCCTCGGGGTGGGCGTCCCGGCCTGGGCCATCACCCACGAGGGCTCCCAGAGTGCCTCCCCGGAGGACGTCCCGGCGAGCCTGCAGGAGGGGAAGGACCTGTTCGTGACCAACTGCGGCGCCTGCCACACGCTCGCCAAAGCCGGCACCGACGGCGTCATCGGCCCCAATCTCGATGAGCTGCTCGCCCCGCCGAGCGCCAGCGCCCCGGCTCCCGCGACGATCAAGCCCCGCGTCCTCAGCGCGATCAACAACGGGGTCGCCGGGCGGATGCCCAAGGGCGTCCTGAGCGGCCAGCAGGCCGACGAGGTGGCGACCTTCGTCTCCCAGGTTGCCGGCCAGGGCCCCTAGCCCTACCGAAAACTGCGGCTTAATGCTGTTTCGGCCGCAACTCTGCCTGAAAATAGCGTTGTTACTGAATAGAGAGAGGACTCGAGGGGTTCTCGCGCAACCGATTGCGCGGCCACGAACTCCTCGCGGAGAAAAAAGGAGTTCCGTTGAGTCACGCACAGCAGTCCCCGGGCAGACGGGGGCGCTTCGGATTGGTGATGGTCATTGGGTTGGTCACAGCCCTCGCGATCACGCTGCTCCCCGGCGCCGCCGATGCCAAGGGAAAGTCAGGCAAGGGCACGCACCAACTGACGGTGATGAGCCGCAACCTCTACCTCGGGGCAGACCTGAGCCCGGCGCTCAACTCCACGACGCTGGAC
>DASUPK010000163.1:0-5790 GCA_036276255.1 Solirubrobacterales bacterium | reverse complement strand
ACCGCTTGTCGGACTGCCCGGCGGCGAGCTCGGATGCGATCCGCTCAGCGCCACCGCGCCGCTGCATCCGGGCGGCCAGCGTCGGGTGGCGGTAGCCCAACTCCGCGACGAAGCGCTGCCGGCGCGGTGCCACGGTGATCTCGTTGCGGTTGCGCTCGATCGCACGCGCCACGGCCTTGGCGACCTTCGCAGGTGTCGTGGTCCCGATCATCGGCGGCGGATCGACATCGGCGTCGGCCCACATGCCCGCGCCTCGCACGAATCCCGGGGAGACGATGGAAACGCCGACGCCGCTTTCGTGGAGGTCCTCGCGCAGCCCGAACGAGAATCCCCGGAGGCCGAACTTGGTCGCGCCGTAGAGCGCGGCCCGCGGGGAGCCGACCTTCCCGGAGAGCGACGAGATGAAGACGAGATGGCCCTCGCCCTTCTTGACCAGGTTCGGGGCGAGCGCGCGGGCCATCATGATCGGCGACTCGAAGTTGACGCGGATCGCCCGCTGCACCTCCTCCGAGCTGAAGTCGTCGAGCTTCCCGCTCGCCGGCAGGGCGGCGTTGGCGACCATGACGTCCACGTCTCCGGCGTCGGCGATCAGCTTCTCGGCAGCGCCGGGCTCGGCGAGGTCGGCGACGATCACCTCGTGTTCGGTGCCGGGCAGCGACTCGGCGACCTTCCCGAGCTCTTCCTTGCGGCGTGAGCTCAGCACCAGCCTCGCGTTGCGACCGGCGAGCTCCTGGGCGATGGCCTGCCCGATTCCCCCGGTGGCGCCACTGAGCAGCACCCGCTTCCCCTCGAGATCCACGCCATGAAACTAGCGGTCCAGCTCTATGAGCGCTCGCTCACATACAGGCCGAGCTCTGCTACGGTCATTTGCAGGGAAAAGGAGAGGGACCGCTGCCTCGCTCGAATCGCCAAACCCGCAGGCTTGGAATCGCAGGACTTCTGTTCTGCCTCGCCCTGGTGGCCGCTGCGCCGGCGGCCGGACAGACCGAGAGCACGACCACGCTTCCACCGGGCGCGCCCGAGGGCTCGGCGCCTCCCGCCACGGGGGCGACGATCCTGCCGGACGGCAAGGCGAGCATCCCGGCCGGCGCTCCGTCGTCCGTGGTGCGGGCGATCCAGGCGGCCAACCGGATCCACCGGAGGACCTACATCTGGGGCGGCGGGCACCGCAGCTTCAAGGCGAGGGGCTATGACTGCTCGGGGGCCGTCAGCTACGTACTGCACGCTGCGGGAGTGCTGAGCTCGCCGCTCGTCTCCGGGCAGCTCGCCTTCTGGGGCCTACCGGGGCCGGGCGCCTGGATCACGGTCTTCGCCAACAAGGTCCATACCTACATATACATCGCGGGGCTGCGCTACGACACCTCACCGCGCGGTGAGACGGTCGACCAGGGCCGCGGCCCCCGCTGGCGCTTCACCCTGCGCACCGGAGCAGGCTTCGCCGTGCGCCACTACCCCGGCCTCTAGCGCTTCCGCGGAAATTGCACGGTCTCTGTGAGTACCTGCTCACAGTTCTTCCGACTTTGCTACTCTGCTCGCGAACCAAACGCCGAGTCTCGGCCCCGCTAGTGCGGGCCGGGAGCGGGGGAACCAAGCAGTTGGGGCGAATCCACCGAAAGAGGTGGAACCGCAAGCTCCTTTCGCGGTAGTCCGTCAGCTAACCCCGTAGGCCGACGAAGGAGAACGGTTTGCGGTCAAAAACTCTCAGCAGAAGCATGAAGCTGGCCTTCGCAGGGCTGCTGTTGGTCGCGTCGCTCGGCGCCGCGGTGCCGGCCATGGCCCAGACTGGCGGGACGGGCTCGCCCGGCAGCGTCACCACGTCGACGGCCCCGACCGGATCCGCTCGGATCCAATCCGACGGTACCGCCATCGCCCCGGCGAACGCCCCCACGCAGGTGCGCAAGGCCATCGCCGCCGCCAACAAGATTCACACCCGTCCCTACATCTGGGGCGGGGGACATCGCAGCTTCAAGTCCAGGGGCTACGACTGCTCCGGCGCCGTCAGCTACGTGCTGCACGCCGCGGGGCTGCTCCACAGCCCCGCGGCCTCCGGGCCGCTGATGGCCTGGGGCGTCCCGGGCATCGGCTCCTGGATCACCGTCTACGCCAACCGGACCCACGCGTGGATGACGATCGCCGGGCTTCGGTTCGACACCTCGGCGGCCGGTGAGTCCCTGAACCAGGGCTCGGGTCCGCGGTGGCGCTTCAACATGCGTGCGGCCACCGGCTACTCCACGCGCTTCTCCCCAGGCCTCTAGCCGCCTCCGGCGGCCCCGAGGCCACCTCTCCTCCCCTAGGTACGCCGCGTCGCCTCTCCCGGGCGGCGCGGCGCTGCCTTCTTCGCGGGCGTCAAACCGGCGTCCAAAGGTGGGAGGAGCCTGGCGCGCAGGCGTCGAATCCAAAGATCGTGCCTGAAGTCACGAGCAAACGGTTGCCGGCTGCAAAGGATCTCTCACGTTTGGTAACGTCCCGCGCCAGTTACGCCGAATCTCATCCCCAAGTGGTGATGGGAGCGGGGGAACCAAGTTTTGGGGCTAACCCACCGCAGTCGAAGGGTGGGGGCGCAGGCTCCTCAAGCGCCAGCCCGTCAGCTAACCCCGCAGGCCTGCAAAGGAGAACTGTTGATGCGAAGCACACCTAGCTCGAAGCGTCGCCTCGCAGTGGCGGGGGTCACAGCGATTGCAATCCTGGCCGCGGCGGTGCCGGCGGCCGCCCAGACCGGCGGGTCCGGCCCGCCCGGTGGCACAACCGTGCCGACCGACCCGGCCGCTCCCGTCGGACCGCCCGGCAAGGCCAAGCTCCGCAAGGACGGCACGGCCCTGGCGCCCGCGGATGCGCCCGCCAACATCCAGGCGGCGATCGCGGCGGGTAACGCGATCCACACCTACCCCTATCACTGGGGCGGCGGACACCGCTCCTTCACTGACACCGGATATGACTGCTCCGGCGCGGTCAGCTACGTGCTGCACGCCGCCGGCATGCTGTCGAGCCCGATGCCCTCGGGTCCCCTGGCAGCCGGCTGGGGCGTCCCCGGCAGGGGCCGCTGGATCACGGTCTTCGCGAACGCGAGTCATGCATACATGATGGTCGCCGGGCTGCGCTTCGACACCTCCGCGGTCGGCGAGCGCCTGAACCAGGGCTCGGGGCCGCGCTGGCGCTCGACGAAGCGCAAGGCCGCCGGCTACACGGCGAAGTACTACCCGGGCTACTAGCTAGGGACGGATCCCGGCTACTAGCTAGGGACGGCTTCGCCATAAAGCCGCGGCCACAAGCGGCCGCCCCTCGTAAGTCGCTTCGGGCATTCGCCCTCCGCTCCCGAGTACCGCGGCCTGGTGGCCGCTACGTAGAAAGCCAGATGTCCAAGCCTTCCCGCAAAGATTGTCCATCGCGTCCTCGCGACGCAGGGCGGCGCTCGGATATACCTATGCCCTGATCGGGGCACGTTGTACGGTGCGCACAGCGCAGCCCGTCAGGGAAGACAGCGAAGGAGACGGCCGTAGCCTCGACCCAGGCATCGACGAGTGAGGAGGAGCCCGGCGCCACACCCGGCGCGGAGGACCTCGACGTCAACCTGGTTGGGGTGAGCAAGCACTACGGCGAGGTCGCGGCTGTCCACGGCCTCGACCTCGAGGTGAAGCGGGGGGAGTTCTTCACGCTGCTCGGCCCCTCCGGATCGGGCAAGACCACGACGCTTCGCATGATCGCCGGCTTCGAGGAGCCGGACACCGGGCGCGTCGAGCTGGGGAGCAAGGACGTCACCGGCCTGCCGCCCTACGACCGCTCGGTCAACACCGTCTTTCAGGACTACGCCCTCTTCCCTCACATGACGGTAGGGGAAAACGTCGCCTACGGGCTGCGCGTGAAGGGAGTCAACAAGGCGGAGCGCCGCAAGCGCGCCACCGAGGCCCTGGCGACCGTGCGGCTCGGCGGCTATGAGGCTCGCAAGCCGAATCAGCTCTCCGGCGGCCAGCAGCAGCGCGTGGCGCTCGCCCGGGCGATCATCAACGAGCCGCGCGTCCTGCTGCTCGATGAGCCGCTCGGCGCCCTCGACCTGAAGCTGCGCGAGCAGATGCAGGTCGAGCTGAAGACGATCCAGAGCCAGGTCGGGATCACCTTCATCTACGTGACCCACGACCAGGAGGAGGCGCTGACGATGTCCGACCGGATCGCCGTCTTCAACGAAGGCAGGATCGAGCAGATCGGCCCGCCGACGGAGATCTACGAGCGCCCGGACAACGCCTTCGTCGCCGGCTTCGTCGGCGTCTCGAACCTGCTCGAGCGCGACGGCCAGCGCTTCACGGTGCGCCCCGAGAAGATCTCGATCATCGAGAATGGCAGGGCGTCCAACGGACTTCACGTCGAGGAGGGGACGATCAAGGACGTCTCCTACGCCGGGATGATCACCCGCTATATCGTCGACCTCGAAGCGGGGGGACAGCTCCAAATCGTCCGCCAGAACCTGGAGACGACCTCCGCGGAGGTCCAGGCAGAACGCGGCCGCAAAGTGAAAATTGGATGGCGAGCGGATCAGACCGTCGCCGTAGAGGGAGAGGAGGAAGGAAAGTGAGCCGATTCAGAGCTCGCTCCGCCTGGCTGCCCGCCGCGATCGTCGGAGGGCTCGCCGCCACGATGTTGGTGGTCGCCGGGTGTGGTGGAAGCAGCAGCAGCAACGACAACGGCACGGCCCAGAAGTCCGTCGGGGCCGGCGAGGGGCAGTTGAACCTCGTCGCCTGGCCGGGGTACGTCGCCGACCCGTGGAAGTCCGACTTCGAGAAGCAGACGGGCTGCCAGATCAAGTTGAAGGAGGCCGGCACCTCGGACGAGATGGTCGACCTGATGCGCACCGGCCAGTGGGACGGCGTCTCGGCGTCGGGCAACGCCACGGCGAAGCTCGTCGACGGAGGTGACGTCGCGCCTGTGAACACCGACCTGGTGCCCAACTACGCGACGATCTTCGACGACCTCAAGAACCAGCCGTACAACACGTTCGATGGGAAGCCGTATGGCATCCCCCACGGGCGTGGCGCAAACCTCTTGATGTCGAACTCGAACGACGTCAAGCCGAACCCGACCTCGTGGTCGGTGATGCTCGATCCGGCTCAGGCCGCGAAGTACAAGGGCAAGATCAGCGTGTACGACGATCCGATCTACATCGCGGACGCCGCCGTGTACCTGAAGGCCCACCAGCCCAACCTGGGCATCACGAATCCCTACGAGCTCGACGACAACCAGTTCAACGCGGCCGTCGACCTGCTCAAGCAACAGCACCCGAATGTCGGTGAGTACTGGTCGGATGCCGCCAAGCAGATCAACTCGTTCGCCAACGGCGACGACGTGGTCGGCACCACCTGGCAGTACCAGTACTTCGCCCTGCTGGCCGACAACCAGCCGATGCAGGCTCCGGGTGCAGATACTGGATTCGTCCCGACCGAGGGCTCGACGGGCTGGTCGGACACCTGGATGATCGCCAAGAACGCGGCTCATCCGAACTGCATGTACAAGTGGATGAATTTCATCACCTCGCCTCAGGCCCAAGCCGAAGTCGCTCAGTACTTCGGCGAGGCACCTGCGCAGAGCAAGGCGTGTGCGCAGAACCTTGTGCTCGCAGCCGATAAGGCAATCGACTATCCAGCGGATCCGAAGTTCTGCGACGAGTACCACGCAGCGGATCCGAATTTCTGGAAGAAGGTCTACTACTGGCAGGTGCCGCTCGCGGACTGCGGTGATAACCGCGGCGACACATGCAAGGACTACAACGACTGGTCCGCCGCATGGACCCAGATCAAGGGTTGA
>DASUPK010000162.1:0-3117 GCA_036276255.1 Solirubrobacterales bacterium | reverse complement strand
GCTCCAACGCCAGCGGCGTCCGCGATCGATCCAGTCGGATCCACCCTTGGATGAAAGTTCTTGCAGGACTTCTCGCCCCAAGCCGGGCAGGGCCGTCAGACGGCGGACTGCGTCGCGGCGGCCAGCCGGCCGAGCTCACGGCCGAGGGTCTGCGGCGTCCAGTGGTCCTCGCCGGAGAGCAGCAGGCGCGCGCCTGCCTCCGCCAGCCCGCCGATCGAGTTGCCGAGCAGCCGGGCCGTCTTCCCTATCTCAGCCTTGGGGGCCCTCCCGTTTCGGTCCTCGAGCCAGGTCCGGGCAAGCGCGCTGAGCGCGTCGACCTGCGCCTGGCGCCCGCGCCGGATCCGCTCGGCAACGGCGGCATTGCCCCCGCCCTCCCCCATGAAGATCAGCCGGTAGACGTCGGGCGAGTCGCCGACCGCCCGCAGGAAGCCGGTGAAGCCCTCGGTCAGGGTGGTCTCGGGGTCGGAGAGGTCGGCGCCCTCGAACGCCCCCTGGATCTCGGCCAGGATCCGCTCCTCCTCGCGGCTAAGGAGGGAGCGGAAGAGCTCATCCTTCGAGTCGAAGCAGGCATAGACGACGGGCTTGGTGACGCCGGCCTCGTTGGCGACGGCCTGCATCGAGGTGCCGTCGTAGCCACCCTCGAGGAAGAGCTTGAGCGCCGCGTCGAGCACCTCGGGCCGCCGCCGCTCGGGCCCGAGATGGGCCGCCCGCTTGCGCGGTGCCACCTTCTCCTGAGCCCGAGTCGCCATTCCTACCTAAAGTAGCATTTTGCTACCACGGGTAGAAACGTTAGGTTGCGAACGTGCCCGGCGCGGCCTACGACGTGATCATTGTCGGTGGTGGCTCGGCGGGCTGCGTGCTCGCCTCGCGATTGAGCAAGGACCAGGATCGCTCGGTCTGCCTGGTCGAGGCCGGCCCGGACTACGGCCCCTTCGAGGACGGCCGCTGGCCCGCGGACATGCTCGACGGGCGGCTGCCCCCCGACTCCCACGACTGGAGCGACGCCGAGGGGACTCTCCCGGTCGCCCGCATCCTGGGCGGCTGCTCCGCCCACAACATGTGCACCCTCATGCACGGCGCGCCGGCGGACTACGACGCCTGGGCGGAGCTGACCGGCAAGTCCGACCTCGGGCATGACGGCTTCCAGCCCTACCTGGATCGCGCCCGCGAGGTGATGACCCAGCGCGTCTTCTCCGAGAGCGAGCTCGACCCCTGGTTCCAGGGACTGGCCGCCGCCTCGCGGGAGCTCGGCATCGCCGTCAACGAAGACGGCAACGATCCCGGTGCTACCGAGGGCATCGGTCCCCTCCCGATCAACCTGCGCGGAACGACCCGCTGGAACGCCGCCTTCGCCTACCTCGATCCCGTACGCAAGCGTGGCAACCTGACGATCCTCGCCGACGCCCTGGTCGATCGGGTCTCGCTGGACGGACGGCGGGTCACCGGCGTTGAGGTGATCGAAGAGGGCGAGCGCCGGACGCTCGGGGCGGACCTGGTCGTGATCTCCGCCGGCGCCTACGGCTCCCCGGCGATCCTGAAGCGGAGCGGGATCGGCCCCGAGACGGAGCTGGCCGAACTCGGCATCCCGGTCCGCGAGCCGCTCCCGGTCGGCGATGGGCTCCGCGACCACTTCGGCGTGCCGGTCCGCTTCGCACCGAGTGGAGAGATGGCCGCCGAGATCGCCGAGCACCGCCGGCGCCACGACGAGGCGAGCATCGTGGGCGTCTTCAAGGCCCGCAGCGGCTCCTGCCCCGACCGCCTATGGGACCTTCACCTGCTCGCCGCGACCTTTCCCGCGGGTGACGGCGTCGTCCTGGCTCTGAGCTCGATGCTGCTCCAGGCCGAGTGGACCGGGAGCGTGCGGCTGCGCTCGAGTGATCCGGCCGATCTCCCGCGGGTCACCGAGATCGATCTGGAGACCGGCGGCGATATGGGCGCCGCGCTTGAGGGCGTGGAGCTGGCGCGGGAGCTGGCCAAGACCGAGGCGCTACGAGGGCGAATCGCAGAGGAGCTCTCCCCCGGCGCGGTCTCAACCCCTGAGGCGATCCGCGCGGGCGGCCGCGAGGCGCTGACGAACTACTTTCACCCGGTCGCGACCTGCGCGATGGGCGAGATGACAGAGGCCGCGGGCCTCGTCCGGGGTTTCGAGAACCTGCACGTCGTCGACGCGTCAGTGATCCCGAGGCCGCTGAGGGCCTCGCCCCACCTCACGGTCCTGGCCCTGGCCGAGCGCGCCGCGGATCTGCTGTGCGCCCCCTGAGCTCAGACGTCCATCGAGGCCTTCACCTCGCAGATGTCGACCGACGCGCGGGTGCCCGGCGTCTCCGAGGCATCCATCGCATCGAGCGCCTCGTTCCCCTGTTTCATGTCCTCCTCGGAGTCGAAGAAGATCACCACCACCGCGGTGCCCTGGGACTCGTCGACCATCATCCGGATCCCCTTCGCGGGGACGCCGGGCGGCGGTCCCTCTCCTCCCTCGATCTGTCCGGCCGTCGAGTTGATCCGGTCGATATCGACGTCGGTGAACCTCACCACTCGCGCGTACATAGGACTCCTCCTCGTAGTTGAGGCGATCCTATCCCGGGGTCCCGCAAGCCGCGCGCGTGGTTCAGGTGACCTCGCGAAGCTTCCCGGTCTCGACCTCGTAGACGAAGCCGCGAACGGCATCGGTGTTGGGGATGAAGGGGCTCCCCTTGATCCGCGCGATCGACTCGCGAACGTTCTCGTCCAGGTCGGCGAAGGCCTCCGCGGACCACTCGGGCCGGCTGCCGGTCTTCTCCTCGAGCTGGGCGGCGAACTCGTCGTCGGTGAAGGTCAGCATGCCGCAGCCCGTGTGGTGGATCAGGACGATCTCCTCGGTGCCGAGCAGGTTCTGGGAGATGGCGAGGGAGCGGATCTCGTCGTCGGTGACGACGCCGCCGGCGTTCCGGATCACGTGAGCGTCACCCGGCGCCAGGCCGAGGATCTGATGGACATCGAGGCGCGCGTCCATGCAGGCCAGCACGGCCAGCTTCTTCGCGGGCGGGAGCGGCAGCTCCCCGTGCTCGAAGCTCTCGGCATAGCGCTCGTTGTTCGCGATCAGATCATCTGTGACACTCATTTCCTGGCTCCTTCGAT
>DASUPK010000161.1:0-6592 GCA_036276255.1 Solirubrobacterales bacterium | reverse complement strand
ATCAACTTCGTCTGGGGCGCGGTACAGCCGAGCCAGGGCTCGTCGTACGACTGGAGCCACTACGACGCCATCATCGGCGCGGCCGCCCAGCAGGGGATCCAGGTGCTGCCGACCGTCTACAGCTCTCCCGCCTGGGCGGCGGCGAAGACGAATTACCCGCCCGCCAAGTCGCACATGGGCGAGTTCGGGGCATTCGCCCGGGCTGTGGCCGCGCGTTACGGGGCCAACGGCTCGTTCTGGTCGGAGAACCCGTCCATTCCCAAGCTTCCGGTGATCGACTGGCAACTCTGGAACGAGGTCAACTCTCCCAGCTTCTGGTACCGCAAGCCAAGCGTCAAACAGTACGTCGGCCTCCTCCGCGTCTTCCACAACGGAATCAAGGCGGGCGATCCCAGCGCCGACGTCGTGCTCGCCGGGCTCTTCCGGACGCCCCAGATCAAGAATGGGATCGATCTCGACCGCTATCTCACGGGGATCTACCGCCGCAAGGCGAAGGGCCTGTTCGACGCGGTGGCCGTGCATCCGTACGCGACAACTCCGCGCGACGCGCTCAACGCCATCAAGGAAACGCGCAAGATCATGAACCGGTTCAAGGACAGGCGCACGCCGATCTGGATCACCGAGATGGGCTGGGCCACCGGCGGCAACCCGCCGACCCCGCTCACGGTCTCTCCCCAGCGCCAGGCGACCTACCTGAGCCAGGCCTTCGGGCTGATGGCGTCGAACCGCGGCCGGCTGGGCATCGCCGGGGTCATCTGGTACTCGTGGCGGGACGTGCCCAGGCCGATCTGGTTCGTTCACACCGGCCTGTTCACGTGGGACTTCGATCCGAAGCCCGCATGGAACGCGTTCACCGGGCTCACCGGCGGCACCCCCTGATCCCGCTCAGGGCGCCCTCGTCCGCGATTTCAGTCCGGCAGCCAGGCTGACGAGCAGCTTCACGCCGATCCCCAGGTAGACGGCCGTCGCGGTGACCGGCCGGGCGCTCGGCGCCTCGAACTTCCGGTAGAAGCGTCCCATCCCGCGGTGGAAGGCGATCTCCTGTCGAAAGCCCCGGCGACGCCCGCTCGACCCGCCCTTGACGTGCATCACCACGCCGGACGGCTCGTAGAAGACGGTCCAGCCGCGCTGCCAGAAGCGGTAGCACCAGTCAAGGTCCTCCATGTAGAGCCAGTAGCCCTCATCGAGCGGGCCGACCTCCCGGATCGCATCCGTCCGCACCAGCATGAACGCCCCGTTCACTGCGTCAACCGGGCCCGGCTCGTCCTCTCCCAGGTCGGTCGCGCGATATTGACTCAGCCGGCCGGAGGCCCGATCGGACCGGCCGATGCCGGTGAAGTGGGCGAGGGCGGACAACGGAGTCGGAAATGAGCGCTTGCAGGCGTGATCGAGCTCGCCCGACGGCAGCACCAGCTTGCAGCCGACCATGCCGATCGCGGGATCCGCGTCCATTCTCTCGAGGCAGCTCTCCAGCACCCCGTCTCGCAGCTCGGTGTCAGGGTTGAGCAGCAGAACGAATTCGGCGCCAGGCTCTCGCAGCACCAGGTTGTTCCCGGCGGCGAAGCCGATGTTGCCGCGTCGGATCAGCTCGACCCAGGGGAACTCGCGAGCGACCATCTCCGGCGTGGAGTCCCGGCTGCCACTGTCCACCACGGTCACCCGGCGCGGCTTGCTGTCCTCCGTCGTCTCGAACGACCGCAGGCAGTTCCGGAGGAGCTCCGGCGCCCCGTGGCTCACGATCGCCACGGTGAAGCGCCCCGCCGGATCAGTAGGCGCCGCTGCCGCCAATTACGGCTCGGGGCGTGCGCAGCAGGACCGCGACGTCCTGAGCGATGGAGAGGTTGTCGATGTACGCCCGCTCCAGGGCGAGCCGCTCCTCGAAGGTCAGGTCCCCGCGGCCGTACACCTGCATCGGCCCCGTGAGCCCGGGCTTCACCGTCAGGCGCAGCCTCTGCCGGTCGTCGTAGAGCACAACCACGGCCTCCTCCTCGGGACGTGGCCCGACCAGCGACATCTCGCCGCGGAGCACATTCAGGAGCTGCGGTGTTTCGTCCAGACTGAGGCGCCGCAGCCGGCGCCCGATCCACGTGTGTCGCGGGTCGTTCGGGACCTTGAAAGACGGCTCGTCCAGCGTCTGCGTGTCCACGACTTCGCCGATCCTCTCGTCGGCGCCGTGCACCATCGTCCGGAACTTCAGCATCGTGAAACGCCTGCCCCCCTTGCCGACCCTGACCTGCTTGAACAGCACGGGGCCACGGGAGTCGAGCTTGATCGCAACAGCCACGACCAGGAGCAGCGGCGCCAGCAGGAGGAGCAGCCCGGCGGAGGCGACGATGTCGATCCCCCGCTTCAGCGCCATCGTCGATCGCGACGGATCCGAGAAAGCGAAGTCCAGCAGCGGCAGCTCGCCCAGGCGGTTGAGCTGTATTCCAGGCCCGAGCAGCTCGGCGTTGGGGGCGACGAGGGTCAGCGAGAGCCCGAATCGCTTGCAGTCGCCGATCAGGCGCCGAAGCTCAGCGGTGGAAATTGACTCCTCCGCGACCAGGATGTGCTCGAGCCCGCGCTGCTCCGCGACGGGGATCAGCTCGGAGCGCGGCCCCAGGCAGCTCATGTGACCATTGGCGCCATTGACCTCGGCGTCCAGATCGGACGTCCGCTCGTCCCCGAAGTACCCGACCAGCGAGAGGTGGACCTCGGGGTGCGTCTCGATCCGCCTGCTGAGCCGCCGCATGGCCGCCCCTGAGCCCACCACTGCCGACTTCTCGGGGGGACGCCGCGCATGCCAGATCTGGCGAGTGAGCCCTCGCAGCGAAGCGCCGATGACGAATGCGGTCACGGCCAGGACGCCCAGCGCTGTGCCCTTGACATAGGGGGCGGGGGTGACGCGTATGAGCACTCCCACCATGACGGTGCCGATCACCGTTGCCGAGAAGAGAGTGGGGAGCTCGTCCAGAGTGCTGTGCCGGATCCGGCGGTGGTCCTGGTCATAGAGGCCGTGCAGCTTCATCACCAGGATCCAGGCCGGGCCGAAAGCCGCCGACCAGGCAATTGAGGATGGTTCCACGCTCGCGATCAGCAGATAGCTGAGCGCGGTGCCGGCGATCAGGGAGATCCAGTCGGAGATCGCAAGCAACCGGCGAAGAATCGCGCCACGCGCCCGCGCGGCCCGGCCTCCTCTGATCGGAAAGACCTTGGCGTATGCCGAGTCGATCTCTCCGAGCTCGCGACCGAACGACGTCTGCCGGGACGCTTCCTTGCGGGCGAGGCCCGTCTGCTGGATCGGCTCAGAGGTCAATTCACCACTCTTCCCCTCCCAGGAGCATCCACGCTCACGGGGCTGCAAACGTAACAGAGGTCACCGGCACCTCAGCGAACTGCGCCCGCCGGCGGCGAAACCCTAACCGCCGGCCATCGCAGGCAGAATTACGACCGTGTCCGAGTCCGAAGCGCCCGTGTCAAGCCCGTCGAGTACCCGCACGTCCTCATCGTTCAGGTAGACGTTGACGTAGCGGTTGAGCTCACCCTCCTCGGAGAAGAGCTGGTCCTTGGTGGACGGGTAGCGCTCGGCCAGGGCCCGCAGGGCGTCGCCCACCGTGGCGCCGTCTACGCTGACCTCTGCCTCGCCGTCGGTCTGCTCGCGCAACACGGGTGGGATCTTGATCGTCGGCATACCCGAGAAACCTATCGGGCAGCGCTTACGCTGCGCAAAAGAGCTCGTAGTCGGGGAACTTGCCCATCTCCGACTCCGGGATCTCCGCGGCGTTCGGGCCGCAGATCGGGCACTCCGGGTCGCGACGGACCTTGAGCTCCGTGAACCGGGTACCGAGCGAGTCGTAGAGGAGCAGGCGGCCGATCAGCGGCTCGCCGATTCCGACGACCAGCTTGATGACCTCGTTCGCCTGCAGCAATCCCATGACTCCGGCCATTACGCCGAGCACGCCGGCGGCGCCGCAGCTCGGGGCGAGCTCGGCCGGAGGCGGCGTCGGATAGAGGCAGCGGTAGCACGGCCCCTCGTAAGGCATGAATGTCGAGATCTGCCCGTCGAAGGCGAGGATGGACGCCGAGACGACCGGCTTGCGGAGCCGCACGGAGGCGTCGTTCAGCAGATAGCGGGTCGGGAAATTATCCGCCCCGTCGACGATCACGTCGTAGTCCTTGATGACGTCGATGATGTTGGAGGCGTCGAGCCGGGTGCGATGCTCGATGACGTCGACGTCAGGGTTCAGGGCCTCGATCGTCTTGCGCGCCGACTCGGTCTTGGGCTGGCCGATCCGCTCGGTGTTGTGGATCACCTGGCGCTGCAGGTTCGACTCGTCCACCTCGTCGTCATCGACCAGGCCGAGCGTGCCGATACCGGCTGCGGCCAGGTAGAGGGCGGAGGGAGCGCCGAGTCCGCCGGCGCCGACCAGCAGCACCTTGGCGTTCAGCATCTTGAGCTGGCCCTCGACGCCGACCTCGGGAAGCAGGGTGTGGCGCGAGTAGCGGTTGCGCTGCTCGGGGGTCATGCCCTCCGCCATCACGACCGGAAGGCCCTCGGCCTCCCACGCCTTGATCCCGCCGCGCACGGACGCGGCGTTCTCGTAACCGAGCTCGCGGAGCTCGTCGGCGACGCGGGCCGAGCGATTGCCGGATGCGCAGTAAAGGAGGATCCGCTGGGAGTGGTCCGGCACGACCTCCTCGATGCGATCGACGACGTCGGCGGGCCGGATCAGCTCGGCTCCGTCGATGTGCGCCTCGAAGTTCTCGTAGGGCTCACGGGTATCGATCAGAGCGACATCGCCCCCCTTCAGCTCCTCCTGGGCCTCGGCGGGATCGACCTCCTCGATTCGCTCCTTGACCTGCTCGATCGTCTCGGTGCTGGCCATCAGATTGTGTCCTCCTCGCCTTCCACGTGTGTCTCGGCCTCTTCGTCGCCGATCGCAATCTCTCCATCGATGGGGTAGCCAAGCTCATTCCAGAGCTTCGACCCACCGATGACGGAGGCCACGTGCTTGAAGTCGTGCTCGTTCTGCAGCGCGTCGGCGGCGCGTGCCGAGCGGTTGCCCTCGCCGCAGACCAGGATGATGCGGTCGTCGGGCCCCGCGCCAGCCTCCTCGATCGCCTCGGCGTAGGCGGCGTCATGAGCCTCACGGGCGCTCTCGCCGGCGGGCACGTTGACCGCGCCCTGGACATGGCCCGCCTCGAAGCGCTCGGGGTCGCGGACGTCGATCACGACGGCGCCGCCGTCGATCTTCTCCTTGGCGGCGGGCGGCAACAGCTCCTCGATCCGGCCCTTGACCAGCTCGAGGGGCGGCGGCACGTACTTGCGGGGCATCTCCACGGACGTCATGGTCTCAAATATCCCAAATCCTGATCGGGTTTCATTGCTTCAGAAAGTATAGCCACGGTTCAACCCTCGAACTGCCCGCCGCCGAGCTCGGACGGCAGGGCCTTCGGGCCGTCCGGATACATCGCCGTGAGCTGCTCCTCGTTCATCTCCAGCGTGCTGGTCACACTCTCGCGCGGCGCGCTCACCACCAGCCAGAGCGCATCGGCATCCGTGTCGTTGAAGAGCTGGCGGGCGTGCTCGGGCTCGACGAGCAACGTGGAAAGCGGATCGAGGGTCAGCACCTCGTCATCGACCCGCGCCCGCCCCTCGCCCTCGAGCAGGATGTAGAGCTCGTGTGCCTCGAAGTGCCGGTGCCAGGTGCTCGCCTGGCCAGGATGGAGCCGCCAGAGGCGCGCGCCGAGCGTCTCGGCCTCGAGCTGCTTGGCAAGATCGGTGTTCTCGACCTTCATCTGATTCGAGGGACGCCAGAAGGCGTCCCCCGACCTCAGAACTCGATATGCCATGGTCGATACCTAGCCGATGGTCGGCCGCATCTGGCGCAGCCGGCGGACCCGCTCCTCGATCGGCGGATGCGTTGAGAAGAGCGAGGCCAGGCCCTTTCCGCTGAACGGCTTGACGATGTAGAGCGGCTCGCTGGCCTGGTTCACCTGCATCGGGATCGCCTGGGCACCGGACTCGAGGCGCAGCAGCGCGGAGGCAAGCGACTCCGGGTTCCCGCAGATCTCGGCGCCTGTGGCGTCGGCCGAGTACTCGCGCTGACGAGAGATCGCCATCTGGATGATCGCCGCGGAGATCGGGGCGAGTATCCAGAGCAGAAGCGGGCCGATGATCCCGAGGGGTGAATCGCTGTCGCCCCCGACCCAGAGCACCATGTAGCCGATCCAGGTGATGGCAGACGCGATCGTTGCGACCACGGAAGTCAGGAGAATGTCGTGGTTACGGACGTGTCCGAGCTCGTGCGCGAGCACTCCCCGCAGCTCATCCTCCGAGAGAAGCTTGCGAATCCCGGCAGTCACCGCGACCGCGGAGTGCTTCGGATTGCGGCCCGTCGCAAAGGCGTTCGGCTGTTCCTGCGGGATCACGTAGAGCTTCGGCATTGGGAGACCGGCACGCGTGGTCAGGTCCCGGACCATCTGGTAGAGCCGCGGATCCTCCTCCTCGGACACCGGCTGCGCCCTTGCGGCAGCAAGAGCGATCCTGTCGCTGAAGAACCAGCTGCCCATGTTGAGGATGACCGCGATGAACAGAAAGATGAGGGCGGTC
>DASUPK010000160.1:0-5811 GCA_036276255.1 Solirubrobacterales bacterium | reverse complement strand
ACGGCGGGGGAGACGGCTACGACGTGCTCACGCTGAGCGGACGCGGCGACAAGGACATGGACGAGGTGACCTCCAAGCTCGCCGATCTCGATGGCTGACGGGACAGCAACCGAGACCGGCGCGGCCCGGATCGAGGCCGCGTTCGACGTCGCCCGCGACCAGGGCCGCACCGCCCTGATGCCGTACATGATGGGCGGCTTTCCCGACCAGGAGACGGCGAGCGCCGTGGCCGATGCGTACGTCGATTCCGGCGCCGACCTGATCGAGCTCGGCGTTCCGTTCTCGGATCCGCTGGCCGACGGCCCGACGATCCACGCCGCGGACACCGCGGCGCTGGAGGCCGGGGCGACCCTCGAATCAGTGCTCGAGACCTGTGCCCGGGTTGCCGAGCGGATCCCGGTCGCGCTGATGGCCTACTCGAACATGATCCTGGCGCGCGGGGTCGAGGACTTCGCCTCTCTTGCAGCCGGTGCGAGGGCCGCCGGGGTGATCGTGCCGGACCTCCCGCTCGAGGAGCAGGACGCGATCGGCGAGGCGCTGAGCAACCACGGCCTCGCGTTGATCCCGCTCGTGGCGCCCACCACCCCCGCCGAGCGGCGCGCGAGGATCTGCGCCCGGGCACGGGGGTTCGTCTATCTGGTCTCGACGGTGGGCGTCACCGGCGAGCGAGCCGAGCTGCCGGACGAGCTGACCGAGCTGGTCTCGGCGGCGAAGGACGAGGCCGACGTCCCGGTGGCGGTCGGCTTCGGGATCTCCACCGCCGAGCAGGCGGCCGGGGTAGGAAGGGTCGCCGACGGCGTCATCATCGGCACCCGCCTCGTCCGCGAGGTGGCCGACGCGCCGGATCGCGACGCGGCCGTCGCCGGGGTCAGCGCCTTCCTGCACGAAACTCACGCCGCGCTCTCCAGATAGGCTTCCGGGCCGTGCAGGTCATCCTCTTCACAGTCCTCGGCGCGTGCGTGATGGTGATCGCCTACGCGCTCGGGTTGCCGGGCCCGGTCGACGCGATCCTCTTCCTCGGCGGGGTGTTCACGGGTGCCCTGCTTCGCTACGCCCAGCCGCTGATCGACTGGATCACCCGCCCATAGCGCTGACCTTCGACCTCCGGGAAATCGGCCGGGTCGAGTCCCGTCTGACCGACCCGTCGTCGGCTCCGAAGCAGGGCGACGAGGGCGCACCCGACGCGTGGATCGAGTTCGAGTCCGGGGTGCTCGACGCACTGCAGAGCGTCCGGGTCGGCGACGGGCTGTTGATCCTCACCTGGCTCGACCGCGCCGACCGGGGTGTGCTGGTGGTCCATCCGCGAGGCGACGCATCGAGGGCGCCGGAGGGCGTGTTCACCACTCGCTCGCCGCACCGGCCCAATCCGATCGGGCTGCACCGCGTCCAGGTGGCCGAGGTCGCGGGGAAGCGAATGAAGGTGCGCAACCTCGAGGCTCTTGACGGCACGCCGGTCGTCGATGTGAAGCCGGTGTTGAGCGCCGACGCCTCCGAGCGCTGACAGGCGATGCCGCACAGGTAGATTGACCGCGTGCGAATCGGCGTACTCACCGGTGGAGGCGACTGCCCCGGGCTGAACGCTGTGATTCGCGCGATCGTGCGCAAGGGGGTCGCGGAGTACGGCCACGAGTTCGTCGGCTATCGCAACGGCTGGGCCGGACCGCTCGAGCGCCTCGGCTCTCCGCTCGGTATCCCCGAGGTGCGGGGCATCCTCCCGCGCGGGGGGACGATCCTCGGCTCGTCGCGGACCAACCCGTTCAAGGAGGAGAACGGACCCCAGCGCCTCGCCGAGAACCTCGAGGCCGACGAGGTCGACGGTTTGATTGCGATCGGCGGCGAGGACACGCTCGGGGCGGCGGCCAAGCTGCACGAGGAGGGAGTCAGGGTCGTCGGGGTCCCGAAGACGATCGACAACGACCTCTCGGCCACCGACTACACCTTCGGCTTCGACACGGCGGTCAACATCGCGATGTCGGCGATCGACCGGCTGCACACGACCGCCGAGAGCCACAAGCGCACCCTGATCTGCGAGGTGATGGGCCGTCACGCCGGCTGGATCGCGTTCCACGCCGGTCTCTCAGGCGGTGCCAACGTGATCCTGATCCCGGAGCTCGAGTTCGACCTCGACAAGGTCTGTGACTACATCGTGCGCCGCTTCGAGAGCCAGTACTCGCCGATCGTGGTGGTCGCCGAGGGGGCGATGCCCAAGGGTGGGATGCCGGACGCCGACGGCGCCCCTACGGACGCCTTCGGCCACGTCCGTCTCGGCGGGATCGCGAACTGGCTCGAGGGGGAGATCGAGCAGCGCACCGGGCACGAGGCCCGCGCCACGGTCCTCGGCCACGTCCAGCGCGGCGGCACGCCGACGGCCTTCGACCGGGTGCTCGCTACGCGCTTTGGGCTGCATGCGATCGACGCGGCCAACAACGGGGACTGGGGGAAGATGACCGCGCTGCGGAGCACGAACATCGAGCTGGTGGGCCTCTCGGAGGCGACGGCGGAGCTGAAGACGGTTCCAGAGTCGCTCTACCGCGAGGCCGAGGTCTTCTTCGGCTGAGATGAGCTGATGCCCCGCCTGGCGCTTGCGGCGCTGCTGCTCGCTCCCCTCATCACCGGCTGCGGCATCGCCGGCAGCGCGAAGATCGAGGCCCCGGTGACCGTGTACGTCAGCCTGCCGCTGACAGGTCCCCGGGGAGCCGACGGCCGCGATGCCGCGGACGGCGCCCGGTTGGCGCTGGAGCAGGCGCAGGGTCGGGCCGGATCGATCCAGGTGCGGGCCACCTACCTCGACGACGCGAAGGGCAGGGTCTGGGATCCGGTCGCAGTCGGCGCCAATGCCCGCCAGGCCGTCCAGGACTCATCTGCCGCCGCCTACATCGGCGAGCTCGATTCGGAGCCGACCAGGGCGTCCGCGCCGATCACGAACGAAGCAGGCCTCGTCCAGGTGTCTCCCGGGGCCGGCGGGGTTGACCTGACCCAGCCCGCCGCCGGCTATCCGGACTCGCCCGACCGCTACCGGCCCTCCGGCTCGCCCAATTTCGCCAGGACGGTGCCGGCCGACGATGTGGTCGCGGACGCCGCCGCGAACTGGGCGTCGGAGCTCGGAGCGACACAGGCCGCCGTCACCTCTGACGGGTCCGCCTTCCAGA
The DNA here is from genome assembly GCA_036276255.1 of Solirubrobacterales bacterium. Lineage (GTDB taxonomy): Bacteria > Actinomycetota > Thermoleophilia > Solirubrobacterales > 70-9 > DASUPK01. The sequence continues at coordinate 2,662 of DASUPK010000160.1, read as the reverse complement.
ACCTGGCCGCATCCGAGTTCAAGTCGGCGGCGACGGAGCATGGCGTCGAGGTCGTGCCCGGGCCGGCCGCTGCGGCCTACGAGCCTGCATCGGGACGACTGACCGTCGATCGGCGCACCTACCAGGTGAGTGCTGGACTCGATCCCAAGCGCCTCCCGGGTCGCTTCGATTCGCAGTTCGCGCAGCGCTATCACCGGAATCCGGGCACCTTTGCCGCCTACGGCTACGAGGCGATGGGGCTGGTCCTGCAGGCGATCGCAGGCGCCGGGACCGACTCCTCGTCGTTTCGCGACAACGTCCGCAATAGCGTTTTCGGGGCCCATCGGGACAGCACGGTGCTGGGCAGCTACTCGATCACCGACGAGGGCGACACGACCGAGTGCATGATCCAGCGCTACCGCGTTCAGGGACCGTCGCTCGTTCCCCTCGGCGCTCCCTGCCCGCCCGGCTAGCGAGCGGAGGGGGGACCCTCGATCATGGGCTCGCCGGTGATCACCGACGAGACCCAGCCCCGGATCTCACCAATCAGAGCGAAGTCGATGGAGTGCTGGACCCGCGTCTCGCGGTAGGTGACCATCAGGCCGCCGTCGGTGAGCAGGTCGCGTGCCTTGCGCCCGAAGCCGACGGGGATGATCGGGTCGTAGGAGCCGTGCGTGACGTAGGCCGGCATGCCGCGCTTGGCCCGCGGGTCGAGCTTCCAGCCGCGGACCATCGGATAGAAGCCGCTCATCATCAGCAGCCCCGCGGCCTTGGGGCGGCCCATGCCGAGCGCCACGGCGCAGGCGACGGCGGCGCCCTGGCTGAACCCGCCGATCACGGTCTTCTCCCAGGGAATCCCGCGGTGCCGGAGCTCGTCGTCCAGGAAGCGGCAGAGCTTCTCCAGCGTGTCGACGAAGGTGTCCTCGTCGGGGTGGCCGACCTCCCTGATCACGTACCAGTGGCGCCCGCCTGGTGGGACGTCGGTGAGCGGGGCGCCCGGTGTCATCCCGAACAGCTTGTGTTCGGGGTCGAGCTCGTCGAGCATGGGGTAGAGGTCCCGTTCGTCCACGGCGCGGCCATGGAGCAGGATCAGCGCGCCCTCGGGCTCGCCGGCGGGCTCGCGCGCCAGATGGGCGAGCTGGACGATTTGCCCAGGCCGTTCGCCGGCCGGCGGCTCAGGCGTGGACACGCGGGTTGTGGATCGGCCGAAGGACCGGCTCGACCTGTTCCCGGAGGTGCTCGTAGTCGGGAGGCAGGGAGAGCTTCTCACCCAGCGACTCCAGCGGCTCGTCGACGGTGAAGCCCGGTCCGAGCGTCGCGATCTCGAAGAGGACGCCACTCGGCTCGCGGAAGTAGATCGAGCGGAAGTAGAAGCGGTCGATCACGGGGGTCGGCCGGCCTCCGGCGGCGATCACGCGATCGCGCCAGGCCTCGTGGTCGTCCCTCTGCGACGCCCAAGCGATGTGATGAACGCTCCCCGCGCCCTGCAGCCCGCGCTTGGCCGGGGGCTCGGAATAGCCCCAGAGGCCACCGCGGGTGTCGCCTCGGCACTCCCAGCCGGCCTGGCCATCCTCGCCGGGCAACGGCTCGAAGCCCAGCGCCTCCTCGAGGAGGGGGCGGCTGGCATCCGGGTCGCTGGCGTGCGCGATCGCGCCGTCGAAGCCCTGCAGAGCCATCTCGGACGGGACCTCCGGGTGCTCGGCGACCAGCGGTTCGTCGCTCGTCTCGACCACCTTGAGCTCATGGCCAAGGCCCTCCGGGTCGCTGAAGCGAAGCACGCCGTCGGAGAGCTCGGCGTCGGTTCCGTTCTTCTTCAGGCGGTCGGCCCAGAAGTCGAGTGCCTCTGGGCTCCCCAGTCGCCAGCGGATGCCCCAGATCATCCCGTCGCCCGCACGGCCCTCGGGCGCGCCCGGGTACTCGAAGAAGGTGAGGTCGGAGCCGGCGTCGCCCTTCTCGTCGGCGAAGAAGAGGTGGTAGACGGTGGGGTCGTCCTGGTTCACGGTCTTCTTCACCAGGCGAAGTCCCATCACGCCGGCGTAGAAATCGACGTTCTTCTGCGCGTCGCCGGTGATCGCGGTGATGTGGTGGACGCCCTCGAGCTTCATCTCCACCATCTTGCCCTATCGCCGGTGTTTGCACCCGCCTCGGCGAGGGCAGATCACCGACATGAAGATCGCGTTCATCCCGATCAGCGTCCTGGGCGGTCTCCTTGCCGGCTTCATCGGCCAGAAGGCCTTCGAAGCGATCTGGGGTCGGGTGGATAAGGAGGAGCCGCCGCAGCCCGATCAACGGGAGATCAGCCTTCCGAAGCTGGCGATTGCGCTGGTGATCGAGGGCGCGATCTTCCGCCTCATTAAGGGACTGTTCGATCATGCGGCGCGGCGCGGCTTCGCGCGGATGACGGGCGAATGGCCGGGCGACGAACGTCCAGAAGGCGCCTAGCGGAAGATGGCCGAGCGAGAGCTGGATGAGCGCCGGACTCGAAACGGCGATGACGAGGACCCAACCGAGCAATCGGCCCGGGGCTATGTCCCCCGCGGCGTCGAACGGAAGACCGGGCTCTCGGCGACCTTGAAGCGAACGGTCGGCGAGTTCCAGGAGGACAACCTCACCGACTGGGCCGCGACCCTCACCTACTACGGCCTGCTCGCTCTCTTTCCGGCGCTGATCGTGCTGGTTTCGA
>DASUPK010000159.1:0-25871 GCA_036276255.1 Solirubrobacterales bacterium | reverse complement strand
GTGGGCGAGTGCGTCCTCAGCCGCCATGTCGGCTCGCCGCCGCAGCGACTCCCCCTGGCGGCGGCGGTACCCGGCGGCGTCGACCGTCACCCTCTTGCGGTCCTGCCGACCGCGGTAGGCGGCCTGGTAGGTGAGCAGCTGAATCGCGTCGATCGTCTGCCCATGCCGCCCGATCAGGAGCCCGATGTCCTCCCCCTCGATGTCCGCATGAATCTCCTCGTCACCCTCCTCCACGGCAACGGACGCCTCGAGCCCAAGCTCCTCAAGAATCCGCTCCAGCAGCGCCCGAACCCGCTCCGCCGGCTGCTCGGGCAGGACTGACGTCCCGGCTTCTATTTCTCCGTTCACGACGTGAGCAGTCTAGTTCTGGCGGCCGTGGTCGCCCGTCCCTAACTACTTCCGCCGCTTGCGCTTCCGAGGAGGGGGAGGCGGCGCCTTCTCGGCACGCACCTCCTCGGGCGTCGGCACCCCCGGCAGCGGCCAGACGAAGTGGATCACCGTCTGCTGCATGACCTGCCAGAGGCCGCTCGCGATGAAGTAGACCGCGATCCCCGCCGGGGCGTTGGGGATGAGGAAGACGGTCACCAGCGAGAAGACCCCTGCCATCAGATAGCGCTGGGAGTTGCCGCCCGTGTTCGGCGAGGGGTTGAAGAACATCAGGGCGAAGGTGCCGGCGACGGCGAGGATGACGAGCACGACCGCCTCGGCGCCGGTCGGATGGGCGGTCAGGTCCGAGACGAACAGCCAGCCGGAGTTACCGACCTCGTCCTTGAAGGTGCTCGAGCGCAGCAGCGCGTAGAGCGCGATGAAGACGGGGAACTGGAAGAGCAGGGGAAGGCAGGCGGAGAGGGGGTTGACGCCGTGCTCCTGGAAGAGCGCCATCTGCTCGCGCTGCATGCGCTGTTTGTCGTCCTTGTACTTCTCCTGGATCTCCTTCAGATAGGGCTGCAGCGCCTGCATCTCGCGCATCCCGTGCATCGACTTGAGAGTGAAGGGCAGGACGACGATCCGCGAGAGCCAGGTGATCAGGACGATCCCGATGCCCCAGGCGAGGCCGACGTCGTTGTGCAGCCACGTCAACACGTCGTTGAAGAGGTTGATCAGCGGCTGGAGGATGTTGGCTTCTAGGAACATGACCGGGGAGTTCTACGTCAGATCGGCTCCGTTGGTCTATTCGGCCGCGGTTTTTGTGGCGGCCGATGATGGCGAGGCCGGCCCGGCCAGGCGTTCAGATCGCGTCTTGGTGCCCCGAAAGAGCTTGCGATCCGAGAGCTCATCGATGCCGCCGTGGCTCCAGGGATTGCAACGCAGCACGCGCCAGCCGGCCAGAATGGTGCCGCGGATCGGGCCGAGCTCGCGAATCGCCTGGACGGCGTAGTTGGAGCAGGTCGGGTAGTAGCGGCAGCGGGGCGCGATGGCGGGCGAGATCCACCGCTGGTAGAGCCGGATCGGGGCGATCAGCAGCGCCGAAAAGAACCGTTTCACGACAAACGCTCCTCGCCGGAGTCGTTCACCAGCTCGGCCAACGAGGAACGAAGGCCCTCCTGCCCATCGCGCTCCAGCAGGCCCTCCACGCCAGGGCGGGCGACGATCACGTAGTCGTGCCCGGCCTCGAGTCCTTCGGAGAGCTCCCAGAACGCCTCCCGGATCCCCCGCTTCACCCTGTTTCGGGTCACCGCCTTCCCGATCTTCCGGCCGACCGAAAGGCCGAGCCTGGCGCCGTCGCTCGACGCGTCCTCGCGGCGGGCGAACGAGTAGAGCACCAGATAGCGATTGCCCCGGGAGTTGCCCTCCCGGTAGACGCGGTCGAAGTCGCCGCTCCGTGAGAGTCGGCGCCGACGGGCGTCCGGGCGGCCCTTGGAGGCCAACGTCAGGGCGTGAGCCGCTTGCGGCCCTTCTGACGCCGGCGCCGCAGGATGGCGCGACCGGAGCGGGTGGCGCTCCTGGCCCGGAAACCATGGGTCCGGGCGCGCTTGCGCTTCTTCGGCTGGTAGGTCCGCTTCATCGGGAGGGCCCCGCAAGGAGGGGCGAGGGGCAGGGCAGTATAGGGCGTGACCGCGGCGGCCTCCGCCGTCTCGTCCTCCGAAATCTCCTTCTCGGTTTTAGCCGCGTTTTGCACGGAGCCCGCCCCGGGGCCCTTTCAGCTCACCTGGGCCGAGCCTATGATCGCCAACTAAGTCGGGTTGCTCCTTGCGGAGCACCCTCCCATCTCACGCACGACCAGAGAGGAGCAACCAGTTCCGGGGCAGGTTCGCGACGTTCGCCACGATCTCGAGGATCCGTGGCGCGAGATCCAGCGGGAGCTGGCCACCTCGGTTCACGAGGACACCTACCGACTCTGGTTCTCTCCGCTCACTCCGGTCTCCCGCCGAGGGGCCACCCTCTACCTGACCGGTCCGCGGCGGGTCGTTCGCTGGGTCGGCCGCCGCTACATGGACCTGCTCCGCGCCGCGGCGCATCGGGCCGTCGACGGCCTGCGTGAGGTCGAGCTGGTCGCCATGGAGGATGCCGGCGCCGTCCCCCCCGCGTCCGCGGAGGCGGCCTCCCAGGTCGCCCTCAACCCCGACTACATCTTCGATCGCTTCGTGATCGGACCCGGCAACCAGCTCGCTCACGCCGCGGCCCTGGCCGTCGCCGAAGCGCCCGGCGAGGCCTACAACCCGGTCTTCCTGCACGGCCCGCCGGGCCTCGGCAAGACCCACCTGCTCGGCTCGATCGCCAATTACCTGCACCGCCACAGCCCGCAGCTGGCCGTCCACTACACGACCGCGGAGTCCTTCACCAACGAGTTCGTCTCGTCCCTCCAGGGCACCGGCATCGAGGGCTTCAAGGAGCGCTACCGGCGCACCGACGTCCTCCTGATCGACGACGTCCAGTTCCTCCAGGGCAAGGCCCGCACCGCGGACGAGTTCTTCCACACCTTCAACGCGCTCTATGAGGGCGGCGCGCAGATCGTGCTGACCGCGGACCGCGTCCCCGCCGAGCTCTCAGCGCTGGCCGACCGCCTGCGCGACCGCTTCGAGTGGGGCCTGACCGTCCCGGTCGAGCCGCCCGACCTCGCCACCCGCCTGGTCTTCCTCGGCACTCTGGCCCGCGAGCAGACCGAGCAGCTCCCTCCGGACGCGTTGCGGGCGCTCGCCTCCAAGGCCTCCGCCAACCTTCGCGTCCTCAAGGGAGCCCTGACCCGGGTGGTCGCCCTCTCGTCCCTGACCGCGTCCGCCGTCACCCCCGACTCCATCGACCGCGCCGTCCCCGGTGCCGCCCTCTCGGAGCCGGCCACCGAATCCCTCGAGCCGCGCCAGGTCCAGGAGGCGGTCGCCGCACGCCTCGGCCTGAGCGTCGAGCAGATCCTCTCCCCCACCCGCAGCGCTCCGGTCGCCCGCGCCCGGCAGCTCGCCATGTATCTGACCCGCGAGCTCACCGACCTCTCGCTGCCCGCGATCGCCGAAGCCTTCAACCGCCGCGACCACACCACCGTCATGCACGCCATTCGCAAGGTCGAGAAGGGCGCCCTCGAGGACGCCACCCTCTCGCGGGCCGTCGAGGAGCTCACCAGCGAGCTCCAATCCGGAGGCACAATGGATCGTGACCGAACCGATTGAAAGAATCGGGAGAGGAGGCTGTCCACATATCCACGCCATCCACAACCCTTACTACTCCTAGGGAAGCCGAAGACCAACAGGCCATGAAGATCAACACCACAAGGCAGTCGCTTCTCGATGCGCTCCTCGTCGTTTCCCGCGCCGTCTCGGCTCGAGCCGCCCTGCAGGCTCTCTCGGGCATCTTGATCACCACCGCTGGCGCAGCTCGGCTGCGCGCCACCGACATGGAGCTCGGGCTGGAGGTCGGGCTCGACGGTGAGATCGAGGGGAGCGACTCCGTCGTCCTGCCCGGCCGGCTGCTCGTCGAGGTGGCCCGCTCGCTCCCCGACGGCCCGGTCAGTCTCAGCCTGCGGGAGGCCGAGCGCGACATCGAGATCAGCGCCGGCTCCTCCCGATTCCACCTGCGGACCATGTCCGCGGACGATTTCCCCCGCTTCCCGGAGACGGAGGGCGATCCGGTGGAGCTGCCGGCGGCGCCGCTCCGGGACACCATCAACCGGGTCGCCCGGGCGGCGTCGCGGGATGAGGCGCGGCCGGTCCTGACGGGCGTGCTGGTCACCGTCGAGGGCGACAAGATGACGATGGTCGCCACTGACTCCTATCGGCTCGCCGTGAAGACCACCAAGCTCGACTCCTCGGTGCCCGAGCGGCTCGAGGCGAATGTGCCCGCCCGCGCGCTGCGCGAGCTGGCCCGGCTGATCGAGGCGGGCGGCGAAGAGACGCTGAACGTCTGGCTGACCCGCAACCAGGCGGTCTTCCGCGTCGGCTCGACCTCGCTGAGCTCGCGGCTGATCGATGGTCAGTTCCCGAACCATTCTCAGCTCCTGCCGGAGTCCTACGAGCACGAGGTGAAGCTGCCACGCGCCGAGCTGCTCGAGGTCACTCGCCGCGTCTCGCAGCTCGCGCAGCGCAACGCGGCTCTGCGGCTCTCGTTCTCGGACGGGGAGCTGGTCGTCTCGGCCGAGACGCCCGACCTGGGGGACGCCCGCGAGGCGCTGCCCGCGCCCTATTCGGGCGAGTTGCTCGAGATCGGGTTCAACCCGGAGTTCGTCCGGGACGGTCTCGAATCGATCGACTCGGACGAGGTCCTGCTCAAGCTGATCTCCCCGCTGCGACCCGGTCTGCTGGAGCCGTCGGGAGAGGACGATTTCAGCTACCTGGTGATGCCGATTCGCCTCAACGTGTGACGCGAGGGGGGCCCCGAAGGAGCCACCGTCATATGAGTGAGGAGCCATCCGACTAATGCCGGTCGTCCGCGCGGTCGAGTGCCGCGGCTTCCGCAACCTCGCCGAAGCGCGCACCGCGATCGACGCCGCCGGTGTCGTGGTCATCCATGGGCCCAACGGCGCGGGCAAGACGAACTTCCTCGAGGCTGTCTACTTCGGCCTGACCGGCCGGTCCTTCCGGACCGGGAACGACCGCGACCTGATCCACTACGGAGCCGATGGGGCCCGTGTGGAGCTGGAGCTGGCCGAGGGGGGCTCGCTCCTGGCGGCTCTCGATCGCTCCGGGGAGCGCCGCCATCTGCTCTCGGGCCGCCCGGTCGCCGGCTCGAGCGAGCGCCCGCTGGTGAGCGTCTTCCACCCCGACCGATTGGCGCTGGTCAAGGGGGCCCCGGCTCATCGCCGGGCGCATCTCGATCGTCTCTGCGGGGCACTCTGGCCGGCTCGCGCCGATCTGCGAACCCGCTTCGGCCGCACCCTCGCGCAGCGGAATGCCCTGGTCGCGAGGGTCCGCGCCGGCCTGGGAAGCCCGGATTCGCTGCCCTCTTGGGATGAGCGCCTGGCGGAGGAGGCGACGCCGCTGATCGAGGCCAGGCGGGAGGCGGTCGAGGCGCTGACGGACCGGTTCGCCGAGCTCGCCGGGAAGCTTGGGCTGGACGAAGCGGAAATCTCGTACCGGCCGCGGGCGGCGGCGGGCGGAGACGAGCTGGCGGCGGAGCTCGGCCGCCGCAGGGCGGTGGACCTGGGGCGCGCCTACACCTCCTACGGGCCGCAGCTCGACGAGATCGAGATCCGGCTCGCTGCCCGGCCCCTGCGCCGATTTGCCTCACAGGGCCAGCAGCGGCTCGCCCTGCTCGCCCTGCTCTTCGCGGAGCGCGAGGCGCTGCTCGAAGCCGGACGGGCCGCGCCGCTGATGCTGCTCGACGACGTGATGAGCGAGCTCGATGCGGGGCACCGCAAGCTGCTGGTCTCATTGCTCGAGATGGCCGGCCAGGCGGTGATCAGCGCCACGGAGACCGCTCACGTGCCGTCGGCGAGCGCTCTGCGCATTGAGGTCAGCGCCGGCACCCTGTCGGCCGAGCCGGCCCTGAGGGCCGCCTGATGCGCCGGCGCGCCCCACGCCCGATCGGCGCCGCGCTCGAGACCGTGCTGCAGGGCGCCGAGCCGGCAACCCTGCTGGCCGCGGTGCAGAGCGCCTGGCCGGGGGCGGTGGGGGAGGCGGTCGCCCGCGAGGCGTCGCCGGTCTCCGAACGCGACGGCGTGGTCACGGTCGCGTGTCGCTCGGCCACCTGGGCCCAGGAGCTGGATCTGCTGGGGGGCCAGATCCTCGCCCAGGTGAAGGAGAACCTGCCCGAATGGGCCGCTTTGGAGGCCTTTCGCTTCACCGCGTCGGGCGGTCCGGCCTAAGTTTCTTTTTGTACGTCATTTGCAGGACTTTTGTGCAACCTCGACGCAATTTCCGCTCCTTTCGACTGGTAAACTATGTGTACTTGTGTGAGGCCCCGACCCTCTTGCCCGTGAGGACTTTCCGAGCCGGGTCACGAAGGTCGAGGCATCCCCTGATGGAACTGAAAGGAAGCTGAGTGGCGAACACCTCCCAGCGCGGAGGAGCGAACAAGAAGGGCTCCTCCCGCACGAATGGCGCCTCCAAGAGCGCCGCGACGAAGACGAAGCGCGCAGCGAGGGGCTCCTCCTACGGCGCCAAGGACATCACCGTTCTCGAGGGACTCGAGGCCGTTCGCAAGCGTCCCGGCATGTACATCGGATCGACCGGCCCCCGCGGGTTGCACCACCTCGTCTACGAGGTTGTGGACAACTCCGTGGATGAGGCGATCGCCGGCCATGCGAAGCGCGTCACGGTGACCCTGCATCCGGACAACAGCTGCACGGTGGTCGATGACGGGCGAGGCATCCCGGTCGACAGGATGAAGAAGGCCAAGAACAAGCCGGCCGCCGAGGTCGTGCTGACGACGCTGCACGCCGGCGGCAAGTTCGGCGACGGCGGCGGCTACAAGGTCTCCGGCGGCCTGCACGGCGTGGGCATCTCGGTCGTCAACGCCCTCTCCGAGAGGCTCGACCTGGAGATCTGGCGCGACGGCGCGGTCTGGGCCCAGTCGTATGAGCGTGGCAAGCCGACGAGCAAGTTCAAGAAGGGCCGGGCGGTGAAGAGCACCGGGACCACCATCACCTTCTGGCCCGACCCCGAGATCTTCGACGAACTCGAGTTCGACTTCGACATCCTCTCCGAGCGACTGCGCGAGACGGCCTTCCTGACGCGCGGCCTCCGGGTCGAGCTGATCGACGAGCGCGGCGAGGGCCGCAAGGTCGAGTTCCTCTACAGGGGCGGCATCGCGGACTTCGTCAAGCACCTGAACGAGTCCAAGGACCCGCTGCACCGCAAGATCATCTACTTCGAGGGCGAGACGAAGGACGGCCAGGTCGAGGTCGCGATGCAGTGGAACTCCTCCTACCAGGAGTCCACCTTCAGCTTCGCCAACAACATCAACACCCATGAGGGCGGCACCCATCTCTCCGGGTTCCGCTCGGCGCTGACCCGGACCCTGAATGCGATCGCCAAGAACCGCGGCCTGCTCAAGGAGAAGGACGAGAACCTCTCCGGCGAAGACGTCCGCGAGGGGCTCACCGCGGTCGTCTCGGTGAAGCTGGCCGACCCGCAGTTCGAGGGCCAGACGAAGGGCAAGCTGGGCAACCCGCCGATCGAAGGCCTCGTCAAGGAGGTCGTCAATCGCCAGCTCGGGGACTTCCTCGAGGAGCACCCGGCAGATGCCCGCCGCATCTTGACCAAGGCGATCGACGCCGCCCGGGCCCGCGACGCGGCCCGGAAGGCGCGCGACCTGACCCGGCGCAAGTCCGCGCTGGAGAACTCGATGCTGCCCGGCAAGCTGGCCGACTGCTCGGTCAAGGACCCGGCGCTCGCGGAGCTCTTCATCGTCGAGGGTGACTCGGCGGGCGGCTCGGCAAAGCAGGGCCGCGACCGCAACACGCAGGCCGTGCTGCCCCTGCGCGGCAAGATCATCAACGTCGAGAAGAGCCGGATCGACAAGGTCCTCTCCAACAACGAGATCCAGGCGCTGATCACGGCGATCGGCACCGGTGTGTCAGACGAGTTCAACGTGGAGGACCTCCGCTACCACAAGATCGTGCTGATGACCGACGCCGACGTGGACGGCGCCCACATCCGCACCCTGGTGCTCACCTTCCTCTATCGCCAGATGAAGGAGCTGATCGACGGCGGTTTCGTCTACATCGCGAAGCCGCCGCTCTACAAGGTGAAGAACGGCTCGAGTGAGATCTACGTCGAGCGCGAGTCCGAGCTCGAGGAGCTGCTCCTCGCCGACAAGCTCGAGGAGTTCGAGATCAAGGACTCTCAGGCCGTCGCGAACGCCAAGCCCAAGAAGCTGACCAGGCGCCGCTGGCAGGACTTCAACCGCCACCTCAAGGCTGTCGAGGGCTGGTCCTCGACGCTCCGTGCCGAGTTCGGCCACGAAACGATCGATTTCATCTCGGATGCTCAGCTGGTCGGGTCCGGCACCAAGACGATGGCGGCCGCGGCCAAGCTGTTCAAGGCGAGGGACCCGAAGGATGCTGCGTACGAGACGAAGCTGCTCGACCAGAAGACCACTGGGCTGGTGGTCAAGGGCATCCATCGTCGCAGCGGCCTGGCGATCGAGCACAAGCTCTCCAAGGCCCTTTTTGACTCCCAGCCGTACAAGGAGCTGGTCGATGCCTACGCGAAGGTGGTCGCCGTGATGGGCAAGCCGCCCTTCACCGTCACCCTCGGTGAGAGGGAAGGAGAGGCGGAGAACTTCTCGGAGCTGCGTCGCACGGTCCTGGACCTGGCGCGTCACGGTGTGGTCCTGTCCCGCTTCAAGGGCCTCGGCGAGATGAATCCCGAGCAACTCCGGGAGACGACGATGGATCCCGAAACGAGGACGCTGCAGCAGGTCTCGATCGACGAGGCTGCGGCGAGCGGACTGGACCAGACCTTCTCCGACCTGATGGGCGACAAGGTCGAGGCCCGCAAGGCGTTCATCGAAAGACATGCCCGCGAAGTCCGGTTCCTGGACGTCTAGGGGGTGATGAGCGAATGGCTGATGACGTGAGCTTGGACCAGGCTCTGCACGGCAACATCGAGGAGCGTGAGCTCGAGAAGGAGATGCGCTCCTCGTATCTCGACTATGCGATGAGCGTGATCGTCGGGCGCGCGCTGCCCGACGTGCGCGACGGGCTCAAGCCGGTCCACCGGCGTGTGCTCTACGCGATGCACGACCTGGGGCTGCAGCCGAACCGGGCCTACCGGAAGTGCGCCTTCATCGTCGGCGAGGTGATGGGCAAGTACCACCCTCACGGTGACTCGGCGATCTACGACACGTTGGTGCGGATGGCGCAGGACTTCGCCCTGCGCTACCCGCTTGTCGACGGTCAGGGCAACTTCGGCTCGATCGATGACGACCCGCCGGCGGCGATGCGGTACACGGAGGCGCGCCTCGGCCCGCTGGCGACGGAGATGCTCCGGGACATTGAGGCGGACACCGTCGACTTCGGGCCCAACTACGACGAGAAGACCCGCGAGCCGCTCTTGCTGCCTGCGCGCTTCCCGAACCTGCTGGTCAACGGCGCTACGGGAATCGCGGTCGGGATGGCGACCAACATTCCCCCGCACAACCTGCGGGAGGTGATCGGCGCGGTCAACGCGTTCATCGACGACCCCGAGATCGACCTGAAGGGCCTGATGAAGTACGTCAAGGGGCCGGACTTCCCCGGCGGCGGCACGATCATGGGGAAGCAGGGGATTCGCGACGCGTACCGCTCGGGCCGTGGCTCGGTCAAGGTGCGCGCCAGGGCGCACGTCGAGCCGCTCAAGGGCGGCAGGGACGCCATCGTTGTGACGGAGCTCCCCTTCATGGTCAAGAAGGGCGGGGAGGGCGGCCTGATCGCCAAGATCGCCGATCTCGTTCGCGACAAGAAGATCACCGGCATCTCCGACCTCCGCGACGAATCTGATCGAAACGGGATGCGCCTGGTGATCGAGCTGAAGCGCGGCGGCGACCCTGCCCAGGTGGTGCTCAACCAACTCTACAAGCGCACCGCCATGCAGCAGGCGTTCGGCATCAACATGGTCGCGCTGGTCGACGGCGTACCGAAGACGCTCAGCCTCCGCGAGCTGGTCGAGCAGTACGTCGGCCACCAGAAGGAGGTCATCACCCGCCGGACCCAGCACCAGCTGGCCCGCGCGGAGGCGCGCGCCCACATCCTCGAGGGGCTGCTGATTGCCCTCAAGAACCTGGACGCCGTCATCAAGCTGATCCGCGCCTCCAAGGATCCGGACACCGCCCGCGACGGCCTGATCAAGAAGTTCAAGCTGAGTCGGGCGCAGGCGCAGGCGATTCTCGACATGCGCCTGCAGCGCCTCACCGCCCTCGAGGCCGGCAAGATCACGATCGAGCACGCCGAGCTCACCAAGCTGATCAAGGAGCTCCGCGCGATTCTCGCCGACGAGAAGAGGGTCCTCGGCCTGGTCAAGACCGAGCTCAAGGAGATCGAGGAGCGCTACGGAGATGACCGCCGCACCGAGATCACCGCCTCCGAGGGCGATCTCGACATCGAGGACGTGATCGCCGACCAGCAGATGGTCGTCTCGATCACCGCCTCCGGCTACGCGAAGCGGACTCCGCTCGCCACCTACCGCCAGCAGCGCCGCGGCGGCCGGGGCGTGATGGGGATGAACATGAAGGAGGGCGACTACATCGAGCACCTGCACGTCTGCTCGACGCACGACTACCTCCTCTTCTTCACCACCCAGGGGAAGGTCTACCGGGTGAAGGTCTACGAGCTTCCGGAGGGCAGCCGGGCCTCACGCGGGCGCGCCCTGGCCAACTTCCTGCCGCTCAAGGAGAAGGAGCGAGTGGTGGCCGTGATGCCGACGCGCGACTTCTCCGAGGGCAAGTTCCTCATCTTCGGAACCAAGCAGGGGATGGTCAAGAAGACCCCCTTCAAGGACTACGACACCCCGATTCGCGCCGACGGGATCATTGCGATCAACATCAGGAAGGGCGACGAGCTGGTCCGCGTCCGGATGACCTCGGGCAAGGACGACATCATCCTGGTCTCCAAGTCGGGCCACGCGACACGCTTCAACGAGAAGCAGGCGCGCCCGATGGGCCGTGGCACCGCCGGCGTCAAGGGGATGAACGTCTCCGACAAGGACAACGAGGTGCTCTCGCTCGACGTGGTCAACGCCCAGGACAAGAAGGGCGAGCTCCTCGTCGTGACCGACAACGGCTACGGCAAGCGCACGTCCCTCACCGAGTACCCGGTGAAGGGCCGCGGGGCGAAGGGTGTCCTGACGGCGAAGCTGACCGCCAAGAAGGGCGGTCTCGCCGGCGCCCGCGTCGTGCGCGAGGGACAGGAGCTCATCTTCATCTCCCAGACCGGCATGGTCCAGCGGACCGCCGCCGGAGGGATCTCGCGCATGGGCCGCCCGACGCAGGGCGTCCGGGTGATGAACCTGAAGAAGGGCGACCGGGTCAGCGCCGTCGCGCTCGTGGTGGAGTCGACCGATACGAACGGCAACGGCAACGGCACCGCCGCGGCCGAGGCCCCCGTCGAGGACGAAGCGCCGACCGCGGAGACCATCGCCGAGGAGGCAGCCGCCGCCGAGGCCGCCGGTAACGGCGAGGCCAAGGTGACCAAGAGCTCCGGCTCCAGCGCGAGCGCTCCCAAGTCGAAGTCGAAGCCCAAGCCGGCCGCCAAGCCGAGGGCGGCTCCCAAGAAGCGGAGCTCGTCCGGCGCCGGCGCGAAGGCAAAGCCTGCGAAGCCCAAGGTGAAGCCCAAGCACACGGCGACGGCCAAGCAGCGGGCGGAGTCCGCCGCCAAGCGGCGTAAGAAGTAAGCGCCACAGGCCGCTCGGCCCGACGGGCCAGCGGACCGCCGCACGTCTTCGCGGCACGACGAAGGCGCGGGGCCGGATCTAGCTAGGCCGTCAGGAGATACGGCTCCCAGGTGATGGGTGTCCTCGGCGCAGCGATTCTGATGAAGACGGTCGGCCCCGGCGGGCGCGGATTGCGCTTCGGGTGCATCCTGATCTCGTGGGGGAGGCGGTTGCCCTTCCTGCGGTTGCACGGCGCGCACGAGGCCACGATGTTCTCCCAGACCGATTCGCCGCCGCGGCTGCGCGGGATCACGTGGTCGACGGTCAGCGCCGGCTTGCTCGAGCCGCAGTACTGGCAGGTCCAGCCGTCTCGCGCGAGGACGGCCTTGCGAGTGATCCGGCGGCGGTGGATGTCGCGGGGGACGCGGACGAAGCTGACGAGGCGGATGACCTCCGGCCGGTCCACCCGCATCGTCTCCGAGCGAAGGACGTCGTCGCCGTGCTCGAGGATCTCGGCCTTCTCCTTGAGCAACAGGATCAGGGCACGGCGGACCGTGCAGACGTTGAGCGGCTCGTAACTCGCGTTCAGGACCAGCACCCGCCCGCGGGTCAGGCGGCGGGCTGCGGATACCGCTACCTCGGCGTCGGCATCCCCATCCTGGGCCGGGTCGCGGCCGTTCTCGTGGGCGGCCTCATGGCCGTTGACCGCAACCCGCTGTGCGGTGGCCCCGTTGCCCATATTGGGCGCGATTGTAGTGCAGCGCCTACCCGGTTCCGGGAACTCCGGGCGGTGCCGAGGTCGGCCAGCTGCCCAGGACGCGCACGTTCTCAGCCTTGGACCGAAGCGCGTCGATGGCCCCCGTCAGCGGCTCATCCGCAGCGGTTCCCTCCACGTCCAGGAAGAACTGGTAGCGGCCGAGACCCCGCCGCAGCGGCCGCGACTCGATCCTGCTCAGGTTGATCTCGCAGTCCGAGAACACCTGGAGGGCGTCGACCAGCGCGCCGGGGTGATCCTCGCCGAGCTCGGAGAAGACCAAGGAGGTGCGCCATGGGCCCGCCCCCGAGGGGACGGTGCCCTCGGGGGCGACCCAGACGAAGCGTGTGATGTTGTCGGGCTCATCCTCGACGCCCTGGCGCAGGACCGCGGCGCCGTAGAGGGCGGCGGCCGATTCGGCCCCGAGCGCCGCCCAGGGCTGCTCGGACTCGGCGACCGTTCTCACCGCCTCGGCCGTGCTGGGCGCCGCCCGGACCTCCGCCTGAGGAAGGTTCTCGCGGATGAAGCGAGCGCACTGCGCGCTCGGCTGCGGGTGGGAGATGACGGCCTCGATCCGATCAAGCGGCATCTCCTGACGGGCGATCAGGCAGTGACGGATCGGCAGGTCGTACTCCCCGACGAGGGTCACCCCGTCGGCGTCGAACGCGAGGGTGTCGAGGGTCGCGGTCACGGCACCCTCGATCGAGTTCTCGAATGGGACCAGCGCCCGATCGGCCTTCCCCTCGCGAACCGCGAGGATCGCGTCGTAGACCGTCGCCGCGGGAGCGGGCTCGACCCCGACGTTGCCGATCGCCGAGTTCAGGGCGTCCTCGCTGAAGGTTCCCCTCGGTCCGAGGTATGCGATTCGCATGACTAGGGACTGGCTCTCCGGCCGCTGGTCAGGAGCCGAAGACGACCGTGTAGGTGGCGGTGTTGTTGTCGGTCAGCTGCTCGCCGGGGACCGGCGTCACGGCTACCTCGACGGTCGAGTCGGTGCCCGGGGTTGGCTTGGTGGTCAGCGGGATCTTGATCGTGCCGGACTGCCCCGCGCTGAGCGATTGCAGCTGGCCCGTGAGGGAGCTGCCCCCGATCGTGACGTTGACGCTGATGCCGGTCTCGTCGCTGTCTCCGGAGTTCGTCACCCCGATGTCGATCTCGGTGGCGTCGCTCGGAATGTTCGTCGTCTGGTCGGGGGAGAGCTGCGCCCCGCCGATGGTGGTCGAGTCGAGCTGTAGGCCATGGGTTCCGCCGCTGGTCGGCGTGGTCCCGGTGATCGCGTTCAGCTTGGTGACCAGCGTGGTCTGGTTGAGGTAGTCGGTGGCGTTGGCCGGCATGAAGTTGCCCGGCGGCAGCGGCTGTCCGTCGACGCCCGCGTCCTTCAGCACCTTCTGGATGTCGGGTTTGCCGATCTGCGTCCAGAGGATGTCGCTGGCGTAGAGGGATCCCATCGCGTTGGAGATCGTGGTGATCGCGTCCGCGGTCTGGGTGCGAGCCGCGGCCTGGGTCACATTCGAGGCAATCGCGGTGAGTGCGTTCCGGCGGAGGGTCAGCGTCTGCTCCACGGCCGCCTGCGCGTCGTGCATCTGTCCCGGCACGCTCAGGCTCTGCGCCCGGTCCAGGAGGCTGGACGACGCGTCCCGCTGGGCGAGGACCTGATTCTGCACGTCGACCGAGCTCGAGCTGCTGGGGCTGCTGAGCAGCTGGAAGAAGTCCTTCCCGCTCTGTTCCGACTGCTGCATGATCGTGGCGACGCTCGAGTCGTAGTTGCGCAGGGCGCGATCCGATCGGGCCTGGAGACAGCCCCTGATCCCGATCACGACCAGGATGAGGAAGGCGAGACCCACGCCGACGCCGATCAGGCGTCGGACCAGGAACTGCTGGCGTCGCCGTTGGGCCCCCCCGACCCTGCGCCGCGGGCGTTCCGGCTCGTCGTCGACGACTACGTCGTCTTGTTCCCCATCGAGGAATGCCAAACCGCCGATCAGTATGAACAGGGGGCACGACACATGTAATAAGGCCGTTGCGGACGCCGTCCGGGGCAGGAAGAGGCGCTTCGCCACCGAACTTGGAGGAGCCATGGTGGGCGAGCAAATCCTGGGCAGATTCCGCATCGAGGAACGGATCGGCAGCGGCGGCTTCGGCACCGTCTACCGCGCCTGGGACGAGCGGCTGCAGCGGCCGGTCGCCGTCAAGGTGATCGACCGCGATCACGGCGCGCCGAGGGTGACGCGCGAGGCGCAGGCTGTGGCCCGGCTCGCCCACCGCAACATCGCAACGCTCTATGAGCTCGCCAGCGACGGCGAGCGCGCCTTTCTCGTCTCCGAGCTGATCGAGGGAGACACCCTGCGCGCCCTCGGCCGGCGGGGGGACTTGACCGACCGGCTGGTCGCGCGGGTGGGGGCGGATTCCGCGGCGGCCCTGATGCACGCCCACCGGGCCGGGGTCGTCCACCGCGACGTGAAGCCCGAGAACATCCTGGTCGGGGCGGGAGAGGAGGCGAAGCTGGTCGACTTCGGCATCGCCCGAATCGCCGGCGAGCACAGCCTGACCGCCACCGGGGCGGTGCTGGGGACGCTGGCCTACATGGCGCCCGAGCAGGCCGATGGGCTGCGACCCGGGCCCTCGGCGGACGTCTACTCCCTCGCCCTCACCCTCTACGAATGCTTCTGCGGCGAGCACCCGCTCGTCCGCGAGTCACCGGCGGCGACCGCCCGTGCGATCGGCGAGCCGATTGCGCCGCTCTCGGCGGTGCGGCCGGAGCTGCCCGAGGCGATGGCGGATGCAATTGACGCCGCCCTCGATCCGGATCCGGAACTGCGTCCGCTGGCCTCCGAGCTGGAGGCTGCCCTGGCCGCGCACGTCAACGAGCTCGACGGAGCGCCCCTGCCGGCCGTGGAGGGATTGGGGGCGTTCGACGAAGACGGCGCGCTGCCCAGACGCCCGTTGCCCAGCGTCGCCCGGTTCCTCCCCGGAGCCGGTGTGGCGGCGCTCGGCCTGGCGGCCCTGATCGCCAGCGGCGCCCCGGCCCCCATCGCGCTTGCGGCACTGGTCCCCGGGGTCCTCGCGCTGGGGCGTCCACGGCCGGCCTACGGGTTGCAGCTCGTCCTCGTCGTGCTCTGGGCCCTGATCGGCGCCGGCGAGCCGGGAGTGGCGGCCCTGATCCTCGTGCTCGGGGCGCCCCTGCTCCTGCCGGCGATCGATCCCGATGCGATCCCCCTTCCGGGCATTGCGCCCATCCTCGGGCTGATCGGTCTCGGGCCGGTCTATCCGGCCCTCGCCGGCCTGACCCGGGGAGCCGCGGGAAGGGCGCTGCTCGGCGGCATCGGCTACCTGTGGATCGCGGCATGGGAGGAGCTCGCTCATCGGACCCTGCTGCTCGGGCCGGTGGCCGACCCGCCCGCCCATTGGAAGGGATCCGCGGGCACGGCGGTCTCGGACGTTCTGATGCCGCTGATCGACGGCTCCGTGCTCGCGGCCGCCGGGATCTTCGCGGCCGCTGCGCTCGTCCTGCCCGTGCTCGTGCGCGGGCGCACTCCGCTGCTCGACGCCCTCGGCGCGCTGATCTGGGCTGCGGGCCTGATCACGACGCTGAAACTCGTTGCGGGGGGGTCGAGCCCCCCAGGGCTCCTCCTCGGCGCGTTGCTGGCGGCGGTGATCGCGGCCCTGCTCGCGAGGCGTCAGCGTGAGACCCCTTCGGCATCAGACGTGACTGCGGCGGCCGCCCAGCACGAGTCGCTTCGGCCTTCGGCCTTCGCTCCAAAGTAGGGCGGCCTGGCAGCCACTAGCATTTCGCACCGGCTCTGCCCGAGGCCGGCCAACCCACCGATCCTAGGAGTCTCCCATCAGCGTCCTGCGCAACCTTGAAGCTCGCATCGAGGGCCTCGTCGAAGGTGTGTTCAGCCGCGCCTTCAGCTCCGGCGTGCAGCCGGTGGAGATCGCCCGCAAGCTGGCAAAGGAGATGGACGCCCACAAGACGGCGTCGGTCCAGCGCGTCTATGTGCCCAACGAGTACACGGTCTGGCTCTGTCCGGACGACTACGAGCGCTTCAAGGACTACGAGTCATCCCTTGCCCAGGAGCTGAGCGGGCACCTGCTCGAGCACGCGCGGCATCACGACTACGACCTGCTCACCCGTCCGGTCGTGAACCTCGACCAGGACGAGCGCCTCCGCCTCGGGGAGTTCGGAATTCAGACCCGCCTCGTCCGCCCGCCGCAGCGGCAGGGCGCCGACCCGGAGCAAGGGGAGCACGGCCACACGATGGTCTACTCGGCGACCCAGGCGGAGAAGGCGAAGTCCAAGAGGCGCCCGGACGCGGCGTACTCCGAGACGCGGGCGATCATCACCGTCGATGATCGCCGCTACGTCCTCGACGGGCCGACGGCGACCCTCGGACGATCCAAGGAAGCAGACTGCATCATCGACGACCCGAACATCTCTCGCCGGCACGCCGAGCTGCGCCGCTCGAGCGTCGGGGATTGGCAGATCGTCGATCTCAATTCCACCAACGGAGTCAAGATCAACGGACGCCGCGTCGCCAACGCCCGCCTGTCACCGGGCGACGAGATCACCCTAGGGACCAAGGTCTTCGGTTTCGACATCGAGCAGTGAACGACCTCGAGCCGCTAGCCGTAGCGCTCAAGTTCGGCTTCCTGGCCGTCCTCTACCTGTTCCTGCTCTGGGTCACCCGGATGGCGCTGCGCGACCTGCGCGGCACCGCCTCGCCTGGCTTCGAGACCGGCTACCACGAGGTGCACGGAGGGGAGGAGCCGGCAACGGACGCCTTCCTCGTGGTGGAGGAGGGCGGCGGTCTCAACAAGGGTGACCACTTCGACCTCTTCGGCGGCGTATCCCTGGGGCGCTCGGCGGATGCCGACATCAGGCTCGACGACCGCTATGCGTCCGGCTTTCACGCCCGGGTCTTCAATCGCGGCGGTGGCTACTTCGTCGAGGACCTGAATTCGACCAACGGCACGCTGCTCAACTCGCAGGAGCTGCACGGCGAGGCCGAGCTCCGGCCCGGCGACGCGATCCGGATCGGCGACACTGAGTTCCGCTTCGAGGTCTCCTGATGCTGACCGTCGCCGAGGAAGCCCACAAGACAGACACCGGTCGCCAGCGCCACGCGAACGAGGACTCCTACTTCGCGCGCCCGCCGCTCTTCGCGGTCGCGGACGGGATGGGCGGCGCCCAGGCCGGCGAGGTGGCCTCGCGAATCGCCGCGGGGGCCTTCGAGCGCCGGGGCCAGGTGAAGGCGGACGAACCGGCCGAGGGACAGCTGGAGGAGATCGCGCAGGCGGCGAACAGAGAGATCCACCGGCGGGCCCAGGAGGATTCATCCCGCGCCGGCATGGGGACAACCCTCACCGCCGCGCTGCTCCGCGACGATGAGGTGTCGCTCGGCCACGTCGGCGACAGCCGCGCATACGTGCTGCGCGACGGCAAGCTCAAGCGCCTCACCAAGGACCACTCGCTGGTCGAGGAGCTCCGCCGCCAGGGCCGGCTCACCGAGGAGGAGGCCGAGGAGCACCCCCAGCGCTCGATCATCACCCGCGCCCTCGGGCCCGAGCCCAGCGTGAACGTCGACACCATGACCTTCCCGGCGAAGGACGACGACGTCTTCCTGCTCTGCAGCGACGGACTGACGACGATGGTCCCTGACGACGAGATCCGCCGGATCCTGGTCGAGTCGCGGACCCTGCGAAACGCCGTCAAGGACCTCGTGGACGCGGCCAATCGAGGCGGTGGGAGGGACAACATCACCGCCGTTGCATTCCGGGTCGCGGAAGCCGACGTCAAGCAGGGAGAGGAGAGCCCGACACTGATCTCCCGCACCGCTGAGCAGGCGGGCCTCACCGGCGAGCGAATGCGCGCCGCGACCGACCGGATGCGCGGCCAAGGCGCGATGCCGGCGCCGCGCCGCCGACGGCGGTTCCTGGGCTGGGCGGTGGCGATCCTCGCGGCGATCGTGATGATCGGCGGCGGCCTCCTGTTCGCGCGCTCGGTCTACTTCCTCGGCACCGACGATCAGGGCGACGTGGCGCTCTACCGCGGGCTGCCCTACAGCCTTCCGCTCGGGATCAGCCTCTACTCGAAGCAGTACTCGATCCCGGTCCAGGAGGGGACGCTCTCGGAGGATCGGCAGCAGGCTGTCACCGGGCACCGGCTGCGAGGCCAGGACGACGCGACCGGCCTGATCGACGACATCAAGGCGAGACCGACCGAGGGGCTGCCGCCGCCACCCGCGCCACCGCCCAAGAAGAAGTCAGGGGCCAACTCGAACGGCCGGCAGGCCAAGAAGAATTGAGCGCCCGCACCCGCGAGCTCTTTGCCCTGATCCCGGTCGCCCTGTTGGTCACGGCCGGATTCACGGCCGTGCTGATCACCAACTCCGATCAGCTCAACGCGAGCGTCTTCTACGGGGCCTACTTCCTCGCCGTCTGCGTGGCGACGCACATCGTGATCAGGGTCAGGCTGCCCGACGCCGACCCCTTCCTCTTCCCCCTGGTCGCCCTGCTGGCGGCGTTCGGACTGGTGATGCTCTACCGCCTGGACCAGGGTCTCGCGCGCGACCAGGCCAACTGGTTCGTCCTCGGGCTCGTCCTCTTCTCGGCGACGATCATCTTCCTGCGCGACTACGAGGCCCTCGAGCGTTACCGCTACCTGATCGCGCTCGCCGGGATCATCCTGCTGATCCTGCCGCGGTTTCTGGGTCACGCCACGAACGACGCGTACCTGGCCATCAACCTCGGGCCGATCACCTTCCAGCCGACGGAGATCGCCAAGATCTGCATCGTCGTCTTCCTCGCCAGTTACCTGAACGAGCGCCGGGAGGTGCTGGTGGTCGGGGCCCGGCGGTTCATGGGATTGGTGCTGCCGCCGCTCAAGCACCTGGGACCGCTGCTTGTCGTCTGGGGCGCCGCGATGGTGCTGCTGGTCTTCATCCGCGACCTGGGCAGCTCGGTGATGTTCTTCGGAGCGTTCCTGGCGCTGATCTACGTGGCGACCGGGCGGCTCTCCTTCGTGATCATCGGCCTCGGCATGTTCGTCCTGGGTGCCTGGTTCTTCGCCCACACGGCCGCCCACATCCAGCAGCGCTTCGATATCTGGCTCGATCCCTTCCACGACCCGAGCGGCAGCGGCTACCAGCTCTCGCAGTCGATCTTCGCCCAGGCCGACGGCGGGCTCTTCGGCCGCGGACTGGGGGACTCGCTCGTCCAGCTGCCGGCCTGTCACGGCAACTTCCCGGACCGTTGCGCGATCCTGCCGGCACCGCACACGGACTTCATCTACGCCGTGATCGTCGATGAGCTCGGGCTGTTCGGCGGCGCGGCCGTCGTCCTGATCTACGCGCTGATCACCGAGCGTGGCTTCAAGACGGCGATCCTGGCGGAAGACGGGTTCTCGAAGCTGCTGGCGACGGGCTTGACGACGATCCTCGCGCTGCAGGCGTTCGTGATCATCGGCGGCGTCACCAGGGTGATCCCGCTGACGGGGGTGACGCTTCCCTTCATCAGCTACGGGGGCAGCTCGATCGTCGCCAACTTCATCCTCTTGGCCCTGCTGCTGATGGTCTCCGACAAGTCTCGCCGGCGCGTTCGGTTGCAGAACCAGGGGGCACGGGAGTGAACCGGCAGATCGTCAAGCTGTTCGGCCTGATTCTGGTGCTCTACGCGCTGCTTTTCGGGTTCACCTCGTACTGGTCGGTGTTCGACTCGAGCTCGCTGAAGGCGAACACCGCGAACCGCAGGCCGCTGCTCGAGGAGCAGAGGATCAAGCGCGGGGACATCCTCGCCGACGACGGGACGGTGATCGCGCACTCGCGGCCCGTCGGCAAGGGCAACAACCAGATCTACGTGCGCCATTATCCGCTGGGCGCCCTGTTCGGCAACCCGATCGGCTACAGCTTCGTCGACCGGGGCAGGGTCGGCTTCGAGCTCTCCCACAACGACGAGCTGGTCGGCAACAAGACGGAGTTCCTCTCGGTCCTGGACGAGCTCCAGGGCCACGCGCAGGAGGGCGACAAGATGCAGTCGTCGCTCGACCCGGCCGCCCAGCGGGCCGCCGTGGACGGGCTCGCCGGCCGCCGCGGCTCGGTGGTCGCCATGGACCCCTCCACCGGCGAGGTCAAGGCGATGGTGAGCATCCCCGAGTACGACCCGAACCAGGTCGAGAATTCGAACGACTTCAGGCGGCTCAACACGCAGACGAGCGCGCCGCTCCTCAACAGAGCCACGCAGGGCGGCTACCCGCCCGGCTCGACGATGAAGGTCGTGACCGCGACGGCGGGGCTCGACAGCGGGGACCTGACGCCCAATTCGACGTTCAGCGGGCGCTCCCCGATCCCGATCGAGGGCGTTTCGCTCGCGAACTCCGGTGGCGAGCAGTTCGGGACCATCGACATGACCACCGCCCTGACGAACTCGGTCAACACCTGGTGGGCCCAGGCGGGGGAGAAGATCGGCAAGGACACGATGTTCAAGTACATGGACCGCTACGGGTTCAACGCCAAGCCCCGCCTCGACTATCCGGGGTTCCAGCTCTTCGCCAGCGGCGTCTACGACGGCAACAAGCTGCTCGGGCCGAGTGACGCGATCGACATCGGCCGCGTCGCGATCGGCCAGGAGCGGCTGCGGGTGACGCCCCTGCAGATGGCCGAGGTCGCTGCCGCCGTCGGCAACAAGGGGGAGTTGATGGAGCCCCGGCTCTGGTCGAAGGTGATCGACCCCGACGGCCGCGAGACGAAGATGACCCCGGCGCACCAGAGCTCGGTGATGAGCGAGCACACCGCCTCCGAGCTCAACGACATGATGCAGAGCGTGGTCAACGAGGGAACCGGGACGGCCGCCGCGGTCTCCGGTATCGACGTAGCGGGCAAGACCGGCACGGCGGAGATCTCGCCGGGCGTCAACGACGCATGGTTCATCGGCTTCGCCCCGGCCAACGACCCGAAGATCGCGATCTCCTGCATCGTCGAGCACACCAGCGGTTTCGGCGGACCGACATGCGGCCCGATCTTCAAGGCGGTCGCCGAGAGCCTGCTCGGGAACTCAGCCTGATGGGTAGCCGTGGCTGACGCTCGCAAGGGAACGATGGTGGATGAGCGCTACCGCCTCGAGCGGAAGATCGGCACGGGCGGGATGGCCGACGTCTGGCTCGCCGAGGACACCGAGCTCGACCGCGACGTCGCGATCAAGATCCTGCACGATCGCTTCGCGCAGGACAGCGAGTTCGTGCAGCGCTTCCAGCGGGAAGCGCAATCGGCGGCCGGTCTTCAGCACCCGAACGTGGTCGGCGTCTTCGACCGCGGCGAGTTCGCCGACAGCTACTTCATCGCCATGGAGTACGTGGACGGGCCGTCGCTCAAGGACCTGGTCAAGGGCGGGATGGGGGACAAGGACGCGATCGATTTCACCCGGCAGATCCTCAACGCCGCGCGGTTCGCCCACCGCAAGGGGATCATCCACCGCGACCTGAAGCCGCAGAACGTCCTGATCGACGACGAGGGCCGCGCTCGGGTCGCCGACTTCGGGATCGCGCGCGGCGGCGAGAACTCCGACATCACCGCCACCGGCTCGGTGATGGGGACGGCGCAGTACCTCTCGCCCGAGCAGGCGCAGGGCAAGCCGACCACGCCGAGCTCCGACATCTACTCGATCGGCGTGATCCTCTACGAGGCCCTGACCGGCCGCGTGCCCTTCGAGGGGGACAGCGCGGTCGCCGTTGCCCTGAAGCAGGTTTCCGAGACTCCCAGGCGCCCCAGCGCGATCAATCCGAACATCCCGCCGGCGCTCGACGCCGTCGTCATGCGGGCGCTCGCCAAGGACCCCGAGGCCCGCTTCAAGGACACCGACGCGTTTCTGAAGGCTCTCGACGCCGCCGAGAAGGCCCCCGACGCCCCGCGGCCGCAGGACACCGCCGCCTACGCCGCCGTGTCGCCGGAGGGCGAGACCGATCTTGCCGACGACGAGGAGGAATACGAGGATTACGACCCGGAACGGCGCCGCCGCTGGCGCTGGGTGGCACTCGCGCTACTGGCGTGCGGTGTCGCCGCGCTGGTCGCCTTTGCGCTGACGCGGCCCTCCCACGTCGGGATCCCAGACGTGATCGGCAAGAACTCGGATCAGGCCAGCCAGATCCTCGACAGCGCCGGCTTCAAAGTGGCGATCAAGGCCGTGCCGAGCGCCGCAGCCAGGGATCAGGTCGTGGAGCAGGACCCCATCCCGACCGACCGCGGCGGCGGCAAGGCCGAGGAGGGCTCCACGGTCACCCTCAGCGTGAGCTCGGGGCCTGCGATTCGCGCCGTTCCCACTGTGACCGGCCTGAGCGTGGCCGACGCGACCAAACGCCTGGAGCATGTCGGGTTCAAGGTGAACGTGACGCAGCAGTACTCGAAAACCGTCCGGCGAGGCCAGGTGATCGGTACCTCTCCGGCGGCGGGCACCCAGCTCTCGACGCTGCAGCCCGTCACGCTGCTCACCTCCCGCGGCGCGAACACCGTCCTCGTTCCGAACGTCGTCGGCCTCAACGACCAGCAGGCCCTCGCCGCTCTCTCCAACGCCGGCCTTTCCGGCACGGAGGTCCAGAAGGACTCCACGGAGCGCCAGGGCAAGGTCCTGAGCCAGAGCCCCGGAGCCGGCAAGCGGGTGGGCCGCGGGACGCAGGTGACGATCTTCGCCTCGACAGGAGCGATCACCGTTCCCGCCGTGACCGGGCAAACGCGCAAGGCGGCGGTCACGGCGCTGAAGAAGGCGGGCTTCACGGCGGCCGTGACCGAGCAGACCACATCCGACCCGACGGAGGTGGGCTTCGTGATCTCGGAGTTTCCGCCGGCCGGCTCTCGGGGCCAGCGTGGCGATACCGTGACGATCTCGGTCGGGGTGAGCGCGCCGACCGCCACGACGCCATGAAGGTCGGGGTCATCGGCGGTGGTATCTCGAGCGAGCACGAGGTGTCCCTGCGCTCGGCGGCATCGGTCGCCGCCGGGCTGCGCGAGGCGGGTCACGAGACGGTCGAGGTGACGATCGCCCGCGACGGCCGCTGGTCCGCGGAGGGGGACGAGATCCGCCTGGTTCCTGCCGGCGGCCTGCTGGGGTGCGACGCTGTTTTTCCGGTGCTGCATGGCCCCGGCGGAGAGGATGGCAGCGTGCAGGGCCTGCTGGAGGTGCTGGACGTCCCCTACGCCGGCTCCGACGTCGAGGCCTCCGCGATCTGCATGGACAAGCTGGTCTTCAAGGACCTGCTGGGGCGGCACGGCATCCCGCAGGTCGACTACTGCCGAGCCAGCGAGCCGGATTGGAAGGCGATCGCCTCGGGGTTCGGGCAGCCCGTCTGGGTGAAGCCCGCCCGGCTCGGCTCGAGCGTGGGAATCTCGCCCGCCACGGGCGAGGAGGAGCTCGGCGGCGCCGTCGAGCAGGCCGCCAGGCATGACCCGCGCGTGATCGTCGAGGCTCCTGCGCCCGGCAAGGAGGTCGAGTGCTCGCTGCTCGGCAACGAGGACCCGGTGGCGTCGCCGCCCGGCGAGATCGATACCAAGGGACACGACTGGTACGACTTCGAGGCCAAGTACGCGGAGGGCGGGATGGAGCTGGTCGTCCCCGCCAGGATCTCGGACGGGGCAACGAAACGCCTCCGCGCGCTCGCGCGGGAGGTCTTCACCCTCTGCGGTTGCAGCGGGCTGGCGCGCTGCGACTTCTTCGTCGACGGCGATGAGGTGCTCGTCAACGAGCTCAACACCATCCCCGGCTTCACGGAAACCAGCGTCTACGGCAAGCTCTTCGAGGCCGACGGGATCGCCTATGCAGAGCTCTGTGACCGGCTTGTGATGCTGGCCCTCGAGCGCCACAAGAAGGCGCGGAGCTACGAATTCTGAATTATTTCAGCAGCCGAACGTCCGAGATCTCCATCTGGTAGCGCCCGGGGTCGTCTTCGGCGGACGGCAGCTTGGTGGCCCAGATCAGGAATGACTTCGCCGCCCTGCCCCCCAGCGGGACCGTCTCGTTTCCTCCGGCGTTCGAGATGGTGGCCACGGGCTGGCCCCAGCCGGATAGGTCACTCGGCGGCGAGCCACTCGTCTCATAGATCTGAGCGTCGTAGCCGGGGGTCGGAGATCTGATCGCCATCGAT
This sequence comes from Solirubrobacterales bacterium, assembly GCA_036276255.1. Classification (GTDB taxonomy): domain Bacteria; phylum Actinomycetota; class Thermoleophilia; order Solirubrobacterales; family 70-9; genus DASUPK01. The sequence continues at coordinate 1,276 of DASUPK010000159.1, read as the reverse complement.
TTCGCGGTCACCGTGCTGCCGGCATCGATTGCGAGGCCGACGCCGTCCTTGAGGCCACCGAAGTCCGGTGTGTCGTAGTGCTCGCTCGACCATGCGGTGCCGGTCGGATTTGAATCAATCGCCAGGCGCTCCGTACCCGTCTCCCGCTGGTCGCCCTCGGGATCGAATTCGCTGGCGGCGCCCGAGGAGAGGCGGATCTCGGAGCCGCCGCCGCTCGTTCCGTTGTCGCCGCCCAGATCCAGGTGCTTGCCGCCGAAGATCACCGCGGCAACGATCAGGGCGATGCCGATGACGCCCATCACGATCCCGATCCACGGGTGACGGCGCCCCAGCCGCCGGCGCGACTTGGGCACGGAGTCGAGGACGCTGGTCGCCTCGCCGGTGGTGCCGCCCCGACGCGCGGCCTCGACCTCGAGCGTCTGCTCCAGGTCTCGCACCATCTCCGCGACGCTGTTGTATCGGTCGCGCGGGTCCTTGGTCGTCGCCCGGTCCACCACGGAGGCGACCACGGCCGAGACCTCGGGCCGCTTCGCCTGGACGTCCGGCATCGGCTCGTTGACGTGCTTCATCGCCACGCCGACCTGTGTCTCGGCCTGGAAGGGGACGTCGCCGGTCAGCATCTCGTAGAGGACCACCCCCAGCGAGTAGACGTCGGAGCGCTCGTCGACGTCCTCGCCCATCGCCTGCTCGGGGGAGACGTAGTCGGTGGTGCCGAGCACGCGGCCGGTCGCCGTCAGTCCCTTGGACTCGAGCGAGCGGGCGATGCCGAAGTCCGTGACCTTCGCGCGGCCGTCGGGGTCGATCAGGACGTTCTGCGGCTTCACGTCGCGGTGGACGAGCTTGCGGGCGTGTGCGGCGGTCAGCCCGCGCCCGATCTCGATCCCGTAGGCGACCGCCTCGTCCACCGGCAGCGGCCCCTCGTCCTGGATCCGGCGCTTCAGCGTACGGCCGTCGATGTACTCGAAGACGATGTAGGGGCGTCCGTCGTCCTCCCCCGCGTCGATGACCCCGACGAGGTTGGGATGGGACAGGCGCGCCGCCGATCTGGCCTCGCGGCGGAAGCGCTCCAACTGGTCGGCCTCCTCGGAGATCTCGCGATGCAGCAGCTTGACCGCCACCGGGCGGTCGAGGACCTCGTCGAGCGCCAGATAGACGGTCGACATGCCGCCTGAGCCCAGCTTGGACTCGAGCCGGTAGCGGCCCGAGAGTACGGTGGAGCTCAAGCGTTCCAACTGATTTGCCTTTGCATCTCGCTGTATTTTCGCCCTCCGCCGCC
>DASUPK010000158.1:0-5405 GCA_036276255.1 Solirubrobacterales bacterium | reverse complement strand
CTCTACGCCGAGGAGTACGACACCGACACCGGTCGCCACCTCGGAAACTTTCCGCAGGCCTTCTCCCACCTTGCCCTGATCGAGGCCGCCGCTCGAATCATCCTCGCGGAGCGCCTCAAGGAGTACACGAACTGAGCGACTACGACGTGATCGTGATCGGCAGCGGCGCCGGGGGCGGGACACTGGTCCACCGGCTTGCCCCGTCGGGCAAGAAGGTCCTGTTGCTGGAGCGGGGCAACTGGCTCACGCGTGAGCCGCAGAACTGGCGCTCCGAGGACGTCTTCGTCGATGGCCGCTACCAGTCCGAGGACACCTGGTACGACGACGACGACGAGCCCTTCCCGCCGCAAGTCCATTACTTCGTCGGGGGGGCGACCAAGCTGTACGGCGCTGCGCTTTACCGCCTGCGTGCCGAGGACTTCGGCGAGATCCAGCACCACGACGGTATCTCTCCGGCATGGCCGATCTCCTACGAGGAGATGGAGTCTCACTACATGCAGGCCGAGCGGCTCTACCAGGTCCACGGGGCACGAGGAGAGGACCCGACCGAGCCGCCGGCAAGCGGCGAGTATCCCTTCCCCGCCCTCAGCCACGAGCCGCGAATCCAGCAGCTTGCCGACGACCTCGCCGCAGCCGGTCACCAACCCTTCCACGCGCCCTGCGGCGTGCTGCTCGACGAGTCGAACATGCCCTACAGCAAGTGCGTGCGATGCCAGAACTGCGACGGCTTCCCCTGTCTGGTCCACGCCAAGTCGGACGCAGAGGTGATGGCGGTTAGGCCGGCGCTCGAGCACGACAACGTCACTCTGCTGACCGGAGCGCAGGCCGTGAAGCTCCGCACCGACGCCGGTGGCAAGACGGTCACCGAGGTCGTCGTCGAGCGGGACGGAGAGACCGAGATGCACACGGCTGACATCGTCGTCGTCTCCTGCGGCGCGGCCAATTCGGCCAGGCTGCTGCTCGCCTCGGCTACCGATAAACACCCAAACGGCCTCGCCAACGGCTCCGACCAGGTGGGCCGCAACTACATGTTCCACAACAGCCAAGCGGTGCTGGCCCTGTCGAAGGAGCCCAACCCGACCATCTTCCAGAAGACGCTCGGGCTCAACGATTACTACTTCGCGGGCGACGAGTTCGACTATCCCCTGGGGAACATCCAGATGGTGGGCAAGTCGCAGGCGCCGATGTTCCATGGGGAGAAGCCAGGGGAGACCAAGTTTGCGCCCGACTGGACGCTCGAGAACGTGGCCTCCCATGCGGTGGATTTCTGGCTCTCCACCGAGGATCTGCCCAAGGCGGAGAACCGGGTCACCCTGGGTCCTGACGGTCATGTGAAGCTGAGCTACACCTACTCGAACAACGAGCCCAAGAAGCAACTGCTGGAGAAGCTCGAGTCGATGCTCGGCGATATCGGCATGCATCCCCACCACCTGCTCCCACACCACGCCTACCTGAAGAATGAGATCCCGGTGGCTGGGGTCGCCCATCAGACAGGTACCTGCCGGTTCGGCGTTGACCCCGCCGACTCGGTGCTCGACACGAATTGCAAGGCGCACGAGCACGACAATCTCTATGTGGTGGACACGAGCTTCTTCCCGAGCATCGGTGCCGTCAATCCGGCGCTGACGGCGATGGCGAACGCGATCCGGGTCGGCGATCACCTGCTGGAGCGCCTGGGCGCGTAGACCCGGCGCTTCCGATGGGCCCTCCATGAGCTCCGATCCTCATCGAGTCGTGATCGTGGGAGGAGGCTTCGGCGGCCTGTTCGCGGCTCGGGCTCTGCGCCGGGCGCCTGTCGAGGTGACCCTGGTGGACCGCCTCAACCATCACCTCTTCCAGCCCCTGCTCTACCAGGTGGCGACCGGGATCCTCTCCGAGGGCGAGATCGCCCCACCGCTGCGCGGGGTGCTTCACAGGCACCAGAACATCGAGGTCGAGCTCGCTGAGGTGACCAAGTTCGACCTCGACGGGCGGACGGTGACCGTGATGCGGCCCGACGGGGTCTTCTTGGAGCGCCCCTACGACAGTCTGATCGTGGCGGCTGGTGCCGGCCAGTCCTACTTCGGCCACGACGAGTTCTCGCGCTGGGCGCCTGGGATGAAGACGATCAACGACGCACTCGAGCTGAGGGGAAGGATCCTCGGGGCGTTCGAGATGGCCGAGCTTGAGCCTGACCCGGAAAAACGGAAGGGCTGGCTCACCTTCGTCGTCGTCGGAGGCGGTCCGACCGGGGTCGAGATCGCCGGGCAGATCGCCGAGTTGTCGAGACGCGTGCTGAAGGACGACTTCCGGGAGATCGACTCGACGTCGGCTCGGATTCTGCTCTTCGACGGGGGAAAGGAGGTGCTGGCGGGATTCGGTGACCATCTCTCGGCGAAGGGAGCGCAGGGCCTCGAGCATCTCGGGGTCGAGATCCACACGAGGAGCATCGTCACCTCGGTCGATCGCACCGGCGTCGTGGTCAAGTCGGGCGATGCCGAGCGGCGCATCGAGGCGGGAACGAAGGTGTGGGCGGCCGGGGTCCAGGCCTCGCCGCTCGCGAAACTGTTGGCTGACGGGTCCGGCGCGGAATGCGATCGGGCCGGGCGAATCAAGGTGCTGCCCGACTGCACCATCCCGGGCCATCCCGAGGTGTTCGCGATCGGCGACATGATGGCCATGGACGACCTGCCCGGGGTCGCGGAGGTGGCGATGCAGCAGGGCATCCATGCCTCCAGCACCATCAAGCGACGGCTGAGCGGCAAGGAGCCGAAGACGTTCCGCTACCGGGACCTCGGCAGCATGGCCACGATCTCCCGCTTCCGGGCGGTCGTCAGCTTCAAGGGGATCCGCCTCTCGGGCTTCCTGGGTTGGCTGGTCTGGCTCTTCGTCCACCTCGCCTTCCTCACCGGTTTCAAGAACCGTCTCGCGACCCTGCCGAGGTGGGCGATCACCTTCATCGGCAACAGCCGCCCGCAGCGGACGATCACGATGCAGCAGATCATCGGGCGCGTCGCGATCGACGAAGCCGGGGGCCGTCCTTACCTCCTGTCACTCGCCTCGGATGACGAGCCGCAGAAGCCCGAGGGCGAAACGCCCGAATGATCGGCTCGCGCCGAATCGAGGGCTTCGAGGCGCTGACCCTTTTGTCGGGTGACGGCGAGATCGAGGCCGCGTTCGTCCCCGAGGCGGGGATGGTGGGGTGCTCGCTGCGCCATCGCGGGGAGGAGCTCCTGGGCCAGAGGGGCGGGCTCGCCCGCTACGTCGCAGAGCGCTCGACGATGGGGATCCCGCTGCTCCATCCGTGGGCGAACAGGGTCGGGAGTAGGCACTTCCGGGTGGCCGGACAGGAGGTCGACCTGTGGGCACACCCCGCGCTGTACACCCTGGGTCCCAAGGGCCTGCCGATCCATGGCCTCCTCGCGGCCGCAGCCGGGTGGAGGGTCGAACGGCATGAGGAAAGTCCGGAGGGTCCGCGCCTCGTGGGTACGTTCGACTTCGCAGCCCGCGAGGACCTGATGACCGTGTTCCCGTTTCCCCACCAGCTCCAGATCGAGGCCGGGATCTCGGATGAGGTGCTGACCATCTCAACGACGGTCCGCCCCTCCGGCGACGTGCCGGTTCCCATCGCCTTCGGGTACCACCCCTATCTCCGCCTGCCCGGCGTCGAGCGAAGTGACTGGATGGTCGAGATACCGGTGAGTGAGCGGGTCGTGCTCGACTCCGAGCAGCTTCCCACCGGGGAGTTGGAGCAGGCGGATGTGGCAGCCGGTCCGCTCGGGTCGAGGACGTTCGACGACGAGTTCACCGCTCCGGCCCAACCGTTCGCCCTCGCGGGTGGAGGGCGCCGAATCGAGGTGTCATTTGATGGGGGCTACCCCTATGCGCAGGTCTACGCGCCGGCCGACGACGACGTGATCGCCTTCGAGCCGATGACCGCACCAACCAACACCCTGGTGAGCGGCCAGGACCTGAAGCTGCTGCAGCCCGGTGAGAGCTACGAGGCCTCGTTCTCGATCAAGGTGGCGGACGCGTGACGGAGCCGGCCGACATCGAGGTCTCGGCGGACGAGTTCCGTCAGCTCTTCGACCGGGTCTCGAACTGGGGCCGGTGGGGCGCCGACGACGAACGGGGCGCGCTCAACTTCCTGACGCCGGGCCTGGTCGCCGCCGCCGCCGGCCTCGTGCGCATCGGGCGGACGGTCAGCCTCAGTCGCTCTCTCAAAACCGAGCGCGAGCCCGACAACCCGGAGCCGGCAGACCACCGCATGACCATGCTCGGTGGCCGGGAGCACCCGCAAGGCCTCGCCTTCGCCAAGGACTACATCGGGGTCGATTACCACAACGACTCACACAGCCACCTCGACGCGCTCTGCCACGTCTCCTACGACGACTCGCTCTACAACGGGCGGCCGGCGGACTCGGTCTCGGCCACCGGGGCCTCGGTTGAAACGGTCGAGGTCCTGAAGGAAGGGCTGGTTGGGCGGGGTGTCCTGCTCGACGTCCCTCGGACTCGCGGGGTTAACTGGCTGGAGCCCGGCGAGAGCGTGCTGCCCGGTGACCTCGAGGAATCGGAGAGCCGCCAGGGGGTGACGGTGGGGGAGGGCGACATCCTCCTGATCCGGACAGGCCACGCCAGCCGCCTCGATGAGCTCGGCCCCTGGGACACCGCGAGTTTGAAGGCCGGCCTGCATCCGAGCTGCGCGGAGTTCCTGGCGGAGCGATGCATCGCGGCTCTCGGCTCGGACGGCAACAGCGATACGGCTCCGAGCCTCACCGAGGGCGTCGGCTTTCCGATTCACGTGCTAGCGCTGACGGCGATGGGCGTCCACCTGCTCGACTACCTGCATCTTCGCGAGCTGAGCGGCACCTGCGAGGAGGCGGGCCGCTGGGAGTTCCTGTTCGTAGGCGCTCCGCTCCGCATCGCGGGTGGGACCGGGTCGCCCCTCAACCCGATCGCAATCCTCTGATGACCCGTCACAGGAATAGGCTTTGGGGCGAGATCTGATGCCGAACCTGGTGCCCATTCTCGCGGACTCCTCGTCCAACCTGCTGGCTGCGCGCAACCAGATGGGCTTCACCCTCGGGTTCCACATCGTCCTTGCCTGTTTGGGTGTGGCCTTCCCGGCGATGATGCTGATCGCCGAGTACCGGGGCCGGAAGCGCAACGACGAGGAAGCGCTTCAGCTGGCTCGCAACTGGTCGAAGGCCGTGGCCGTCCTGTTCGCCGTCGGCGCGGTGAGCGGCACCGTTCTCTCGTTCGAGTTCGGGCTGCTCTGGCCGCGTTTCATGGACCGCTTCGGCGACGTGTTCGGCGTCGCGTTCGCGATCGAGGGCATCTTCTTCTTCCTGGAGGCGATCTTCATCGCGATCTACATCTACGGATGGGACCGCCTCTCGCCGCGAGCGCACATGTGGTCGGCGGTG
>DASUPK010000157.1:0-4311 GCA_036276255.1 Solirubrobacterales bacterium | reverse complement strand
CGCCTCCGCCACGCGGCGGTCCGCGTGGGCTACGTAGCGGATTTCTCCCGTCAGGCCGATCTCTCCGAAGCAGGCGAGGGGCTTGCCGTCGGCTTCCAGGGGCCGGCCCGAGTGAGCCGAGGCGATGGCCATCGCGATCGCCAGGTCGGCTCCCGGCTCGTCGATGCGGACTCCTCCGGCGACGTTCACGAATACGTCTGCCGTGCCGAGCGAGACGCCGGCGTGACGCGTCAGGACGGCGAGGACCAGCGCGAGGCGGTTGCGATCGACACCGGTGGCGGTGCGGCGCGGTGGGACGATCTCCGTCGTGGCGACCAGCGCCTGGACCTCGACCAGCAGGGGACGCGTCCCCTCCATCGCGCAGAGGACGACGGAGCCGGCCGCTGGGCGAGCCTCGCCGACGAAGCGGGCGGAGGGGTCGAGCACCTCGACCAGGCCTCCCTGTTTCATCTCGAAGACGCCGACCTCGCTGGTCGCGCCGAAGCGGTTCTTGAGAGCCCGCAGGGTCCGGAAGGTCCTCTCCCGCTCGCCCTCGAAATGAAGCACGCAGTCCACGAGGTGCTCGAGCGCGCGGGGGCCCGCCAGCGAGCCCTCCTTGGTCACATGCCCGATCAGGATCAGGGTGACGTCGAGCCGCTTCGCTGTTTCGAGCAGCGCCGAGGTCGCTTCCCGGATCGCGCCGACGCTTCCCGGGGCCGCATCGGGAATCGCGAGTGTCTGCACGGAGTCGATCACGCAGGCGGAGGGCCGCTCGGATTCGAGCGCCGCCAGCACGGATTCCAGCGAGGGCTCGGCGAGCATCGGCACGGAGAGTGCCGCCTCGCCGAGGCGCTCCGCACGGCGCCGCACCTGGGCGGCGGACTCCTCACCCGATACATAGAGGACGTCGTTCCCGGCCCCGGCGATGTTCGCAAGCGCCATCCCCGCCAGGGTGCTCTTCCCGATCCCGGGCGCACCCCCGAGCAGGACGAGTGATCCCGGAACGAGGCCGCCTCCGAGAACCCGGTCGAGCTCGGCGATCCCGGTGCCCAGCCGGGCCGAGCGCTCAGCCTTCACGTCGCGAAGGGGCACCGGCTTGGGAGCGCCGCCCCGCTTTGCTCGCCCGGCGCGCCCAGTGCGTGCCGCCGGGGCGCTCACCTCCTCGAGGGTGTTCCACGCGCCGCACCCCGAGCACTGGCCGGTCCAGGTGAGGGCGGCGTGTCCGCACTCCGAACAGCGGTATTGGGAGCCCTTGGCAGCCACCACCCCAGGCTAGGGATGGGTGATGACGCCCCCCGCGCCATTTGGCACGCATGGCGGACGAGTCCAACAGAAGTCAAGAAACTCGCGCAGGGCGCCGATGTAGATACATGCCCTCGAGGGGATGGCTTGCTTACGCATGGAAGCGCAACGGGCTCGCGCCCGCGGTGCGCACTCTCTCCCTGATCACATTTGCGGGAGCGGCGAGCAGCCTCGTCGCGGCGTTGTTCCCGTCCAGTCCAAGTGCGCCGGTCGAGCTGTTCCGGCTGGTGGCGGGACTCGCGTTCGCCTGCTCGCTGCTGCTGTGGTGGCTGGCCGACCGCATCCCGCGCTGGTTCCTCCACGCCGCCGTGGCCGGCGGGACCCTGGCGATCTCGGTGCTGATCGCACGAGCCGCCACGGGTGTCTCGACGGTCGTCACCGCCACCGATTACATCTGGATGGGTGTCTACGTCTCCTTCTTCTTCTCCCGCACCGCCGCCCGCCTGCACCTGGCGCTGATCGCCGCCGCCTTCGGCGTGGCGCTGCTGGTCAACGCGCACAACGTCCCGGCTGAGGCATTTGTGCTGATGACCGCCTCGATCATCGTGGCCGCCGAGACGATCGGTCGCCAGAGCAACCGGCTGCGCCATGAAGCCCACACGGACGCGCTGACCGGCCTGCTCAACCGCAAGGGGCTCCTGCAGGCCGCCGAGCGGGCCTTCTCCCTGGCCGACCGCACGGGCATACCGCTGACGGTCGGCCTGGTCGACCTCGATGACTTCAAGCAGGTGAACGACCGAGACGGCCACGCCGCCGGCGACCGCCTGCTCGTCCAGATGGCACGCACCTGGAGCGAGGAGCTTCAGCCCGGCGACATCTTCGCCCGCCTCGGCGGGGACGAGTTCCTTGTGATCCTCGTCGGCTCCGGCGACGAGGAGGCGGCCCGCTTCTTCGAGCGGCTGCTCTTCATCTCCCCCACGCAGTGGAGCGCGGGCGTCATCAAGCGTCACGCGAACGAGGACCTGAGCGCCTGCCTGGCGAGGGCCGACAACACCCTGTATGAGGCGAAGCGCTCCCGCACCGAGCAGCGTCAGCCGCTCAGCCCGGAGCAGCCAACCGAGCCCGAGTTCCGGCTCGAACCCGCGCGCTGAGCGTCATCCGGGGCTGTTCGGGAACGGCGCCCCGGCGAAGAAGGCGAACCAGATCAGGAACGCGATCATCGAGACGATCGCGGTGGCGACGAACAGCCGCTCCACCGGATCGCTCCGGTGGTCGCCCGGCTTGTAGGGCGTGTCCCGCATGCTGCGGTTCCAGGGGTCCTGCCGTCCTCTGCCCGGGTGTCCCATCTGGCGCCGCAGCAGCCGAGCCCGGACGTAGGAGGCGATCAGCAGCAGCCCGTAGTAGGAGACGAGGATCCCCGTGCCGATGAAGGCCGCGACTGGTCCGTTCACAGCACCGGTCTTGCCATAGAACTTCGACGCGACGAAGATCCAGAAGAGGGGCACGCCGAAGCCGATCAGCAGGGCGCCGACGAGAGTGAACGCCGTGGAGCCCGTGCCGACGAGAACTCTCCTGATCGCTGTCAGCACAGCAGTCATTTTGCGATCGATCCCTTGGCGCCTGAGCGCCTCGACTGAGGTTAGCGGGCGGGGTGCGCTTCGAGATGGCGCAGATCGCGCTCGGGATCGATCCCCCACTCGCCCGCTACGGCGGCGAGCTCGGGCGTGACCGGCCAGCGGTCCGGCCGCTCCTCCCCGGAGTGATCTGGCGTCGCCCCCTTGAGCGCCATGCAGCCCGAGTTGTCACCGACCGCCCGAATCTCCTCGACCTGGTCTGGTCCGAGCCTCTGTGCGGCGGGCAACGCTGCGAGCTCCACCCGCTTCTCCTCGATCGGCCGCGCGCCCTCCCCGGCCTCCTGGATCAGCGTCGGCACGACGCATTCGACCGCCGGGTGCGCGAGGTTCCACTGGCAGGCGAGCTGCATCGGCGTGAGCCCGGTCGTCTCAGCGACCGGACGCAGCCGATCCAGCTTGGCGCGCCCCTCTGCGATCCATCCCTCCGGGCGGAAGGAGCGGTGGTCGCCCTGTGGCAGCTTCGTCTCCGGCGTGACGTCGTCCCAGAAGATGCCGCCATAGTCGACCACTCGGGTGATCAGGCGGACGCCGTGGCGTGCGGCGGCATCGAGGCAGAGCTCGCCCGGCCACGGCTCGAAGGGGTTGAGGATGATCATCGCCCACTCGATCGCGTCGCCGAAGCGCTCGAAGCAGCGAACGACATCGAGGGTGAAGCCATTGGCCGGCCCGGGGGCGACGCCGATCGCGTCGGCGAGGCCCGCTTCGCGCAGGGCGGCCATCCCCTTCCAGACATCCTCGCTCTCGTACCCGGTGCGGTCGGGGTTGTGCAGGAGCAGCACATCGAAGCGGTCCTGTCCCAGCCGCTCGAGGCTGCGCTCCGCGGCCATTCGAAGGTAGCCGGCGTAGTCGCCGGGCCCACGCAGCGACGGGTCGGTGAAGCGCGGAAAGCCCTTGGGCCCGTCCCGCTCGCCCTCGTAGAAGTCGTGACCGACCGCGCCGACCAGGCAGCGGTCATCCGCGGCGACGCCCTCGAGCGCACGGCCCAGCAGCGAGTCGGCCTCGCCCTTGCCATAGACATCGGCCGTCAGGAAGGTGTCGACGCCGTCGCCCGGGCGCAGCAGCGCCTCCAGGCGCTCAGGCTCGACGGCTTCGCCGAAGCGCAGGTAACGCCCACCGCTCCAGGTGCCGATCGCCTTGTTACTTGGAGGCTTCGTCGCCTGAGGATTCAGGATCGCCGCCGTCGCCCGACTCGTCGTCGCCGTCCTTCTTGGCGCCGACTCCGACCTTCTCGGGCTCCTTCTTCGTGGTGCGCTTGCGCGGCTTGATGATCTTCAGCTTGAGCGGGTGGTCCTGCTCGTCGCCCTTGGGGTCACGCTCGACCTGGACGGTCGAGCCGGGCGTCATGGAGCCGGCCTTCAGCACCTCATCGGCCAGCGGGTCCTCGATGTAGCGCTGGATGGCCCGGCGCAGCGGGCGTGCGCCCATCGCCGGATCCCAGCCCTTGTCGACCAGCAGC
>DASUPK010000156.1:0-22825 GCA_036276255.1 Solirubrobacterales bacterium | reverse complement strand
CATCCCGCCCCGGCGCGTACACGCCGAAGACGCCGCACTCATCGCGCGGACCATCGCGATCGGGAACGTCAAAGCGCGCGTCGGTCACGTCTGTGGAGGTGTCTCAACCTCTGGAGATCGAAGTGGCGGACAGGAGGACAGCCCGCATCCGGAGGGTAGCAGCGGCCACGGAGGGGCCAGAGGCCTCAGACCGCCTGAAACTGGCGGGTTTTGCGGCTACTTCTTCTTGCCCTGCTTGACCAGCGTGACCGTCACGGCCTGGTCATTGGGCACCCCCGCCACACCGGCTGGAACGAAGTGGATGAAGACGGTCTGCTTCACCTTGCCCCTGCCCTTCTTCTTGACCTGCTTCTTGAGCTTCTTCGCGGTCTTCCCGACAGGCTTCACCGCCAGCTTGAAGGACGACGCCGCAGTGATGGTCAGCCCCTGTTGCTTGACGGCGGCGGCCGTGGCGTTGACGTCGGGCGGGGTGCTCGTCTGGTTCATCGTCACCTGACCCGGGCCCGGCACCTTTGCGTTGATCGTCGCGGTGCCCTTCTTCTTCTTGTGGCTGACTGAGTTGACAGTGATCTTGTTGGACGGCGCCGCTGCGATCAGGCGCGGGCTGCTGGGTCCGACGATGAAGGTCGAATTCGGCGCGGTCCCGTTGATGTTCGACCGGCCGATGAACGTCGGGCTCGTGGGGTTCACCCAGAAGAGGTACTGGGAATTGACGGCCACCCCGCCGACGGCGCCCCCGGCGGCGGGGATGAAGCTGTCGGTAGCGCCACTGCCGTCTACGGCTGCGCGGCCAACCGTGCCGACGCCCGACCAATAGATGAACGAGTTGTCGACGGCGGCACCGCAATTCGCGTCCGCGACCGCCCCTGAAATGAAGTCGGTGCTCGGAGCCCCACCCGCCTGGCTGGCGCGGCCGATCGCCCCGGAGACAGCGGTGTCCGTCCAGTAGAGGAACGAGTTGTCCGCCGTGATTCCACAGGCGCTGTGACCCGGCGATCCCAGGTTGATGAATTGAGGCTGAGGCGAGCTGCCGTCCAGATTCGCCCTCCCGACGAATTGGTTGATCTCGGCCCAGAACACCGCGGTGGCTGTCACGGCCACGCCGAACGGCTGATTGATCTCGGGCGTATGCGGGACGAAATTCGAGTTAGCGCCACTGCCATCCAGATTCGCGCGGCCGATGGAGCCGGTCGTCGCGCTGCCCTGCGACCAGTAGATGTACTTCGAGTCGACCGCAACCCCGTGCGGGTTGTCGAGTCCGCTGATGAAGCTGTTGTTCACCCCGGTCCCGTTGATCTTGGCGCGGCCGATCGTCGTGCCGCCCTGGTTCGTCCAGTAGACGAAGTTCGCGTTGGCGATCGGCGGAAGAATCAGCAGGACCAGCGCCGTCGCAAGAGTCGCTGCTAAGGGGACAAGGTGCCGCGATCGATTTCCCTGAGGACCCATATCCCTCCGAAACACGTGATGAGCCTACTCGTCGCGGTGCTGACGAATCAAATGCGCTCGGCGAGGGAGCGCCAGGCCCGCTCGGCGTCCGCGACGGCGACCGAGACGTCTCGTTCCGCCGCTGCGATCGAGATCCGATCACCCGTCACGCCGCCGATTTCCACCGCCTCCACGCCAGCCGACTCGGCGCGCTCCAGCAGCTCCTTCGCCGCGCCCTCAGCAGCAGCCAGCACGATGCCGCCGGGCCCCTCGCCGAACAGGTTCGTCTCGCCGGAGCCGCCCCGCAGCTCCACGAGCGCGTCCAGGTCCACATCGATGCCGGTCCCCGCGGCGATCGCCATCTCGGCCAGGGCACAGGCGAGGCCGCCGTCGCTGACGTCGTGCGCAGCGGAGACGCTGCCTGCGCGGACGAGATCTCTGACCAGCCCGAGCGCGGCATTGACCACGTTCACGGACACCTGCGCCAGCCCCTTGTCGAGCTCTCCCCGCTGTTTCGCCAGCTCGGAGCCGGCCAGGGAGGGTGCGAAAGGCCCGACGAGCATCAGCCGGTCGCCGTTGTTCGGCGCGAGACCCGGTACTGCCGCGGCGTCCGGCAACTCGCCGACCATTCCCACCACGGGCGTCGGGTAGATCGGGCCGTGCTCGGTCTCGTTATAGAGAGAGACGTTGCCGCCGACGACCGGCACGCGGAGCCCGAGACAGGCATCGGCCAGGCCGAGCACAGCGCGATCGAGCTGCCAGGCGACGTTGGGCTTCTCGGGGTTGCCAAAGTTGAGGCAGTTCGTCAGGCCGAGCGGCTCTGCGCCCACGCAGGCGAGGTTCTGCGCGCACTCGAGCGCCGCCTCCATTGCCCCCACGTATGGATCGCAGGCCACGCGCCGCCCATTGCCGTCGATCGCCACCGCGATCGCCCGATCCGATTCCGGGATCATCAGAACCGCGGCGTCCGCCGACTCCGGCCGCCGCGCGGTCCGGGAGCCGACCACCGAGTCGTACTGCTCGAAGGCCCAGCGCTTGGAGGCGATATTCGGCGCCCCGAGCAGGGCGCAGAGGATGTCCGAGGGATCGGCGGGGTCGGCGGATCGGCCGGCGCTCAGCGCCACCTGCTCCCCGAGGGTCTCTACGTTCGGGTACATCCAGCCGCCCGGCTCGGCGGGCTCCAGGTCATACAGCGGGCATTCGTCGACCAGGGCGGAGACCGGCACGTCTCCGACCTGGACACCGTCGTCGAGCACCCGCAGATGCCCCGTGTCCGTGATCTCGCCGATCGCGGCGGAGCCGGTCTGCCAGCGTTCGCAGGTGGCGACCACCTCGTCGAGCCGCGACGGCTCGATCACGGCGAGCATTCGCTCCTGCGACTCGGACACCATCACCTCGAACGGCTCCATGTCCTCCTCCCGCAGGGGCACGCGGCGCACGTCGATGTCGATGCCGACGCCGCCCTTCGACGCCATCTCCCCCGCCGAGGATGTCAGCCCGGCCGCGCCGAGGTCCTGGAGGGAGACGAGCAGGCCGCGCTGCAGCAGCTCCAGGCAGCACTCCAGCAGCTTCGACTCCTCGAAGGGGTCGCCGATCTGGACGCTGGGCCGCTTCGAGTCATCGCCGGCTTCGAGCTCCGCCGAGGCGAGGATTGAGGCGCCGCCGATCCCGTCGCGCCCCGTCGAGGCGCCCATGATCACCAGCAGGTTCCCCGGGCCGGTGGCCGCTGAGCGGATCATCGCGTCGGTCCGGGCGAGCCCGACGCACATCGCGTTGACCAGGCAGTTGTGCTCGTAAGGAGGCTCGAAGTAGACCTCGCCGCCGACCGTCGGCACGCCGATCGAGTTGCCGTAGTGGCCGATCCCGGCCACCGCGCCCTCGAACAGGTAGCGCGAGCGCTCGGAGGTGGGCTCGCCGAAGCGCAGCGAATCGAGCACTGCGATCGGGCGCGCGCCGATCGCGAAGACGTCTCGGAGGATCCCGCCGACCCCCGTGGCGGCGCCCTGGAACGGCTCGACCGCGCTGGGATGGTTATGCGACTCGACCTTGAAGGCGATCGCGTGCCCGTTGCCGATGTCGACGGCCCCCGCGTTCTCGCCGGGCCCCATCACCACCCGCTCGCCCTGGGTCGGCAGCCGGCCGAGCAGCTTGCGCGAGTGCTTGTAGGCGCAGTGCTCCGACCAGAGCAGCGAGAACATCGCAAGCTCGACCCCGTTCGGGTCCCGGCCGAGCAGCTCCGTGATGCGCTCGTACTCGGAGTCGGTGAGCCCGAGCTCGCGGTGCGGGCTCTCCGAGACGCCCGCGCTCACGCCGCCGCGGCCTGGGAAGCGGATGCCAGCGCGCGGAACAGGGCGAGCCCATGGTCCGAGCCGGTCAGCGGATCGACCGCATGCTCCGGATGGGGCATCAACCCGAGCACGTTCCCGGCCTCGTTGACGACCCCGGCGATATCGCCGACGCTGCCGTTCGGGTTGTCGCCCGGCGCGTACCGGAAGGCGATCCGCCCCTCCGCCTCCATGCGGTCGAGGTCCTCATCAGGAGCGAAGTAGCGGCCGCTCATGTGCTTGACCGGGATCGAGAGCCGGTCGCCGGCGCCGATCGCCGACCCGAACGGCCCGGTGAAGTCCTCGGCCACCAGCTCGACCTGCCTGCAGATGAAGCGCAGCCCCTCGTTCGGCAGGAGCGCGCCGGGCAGCAGGGCCGCCTCGCAGAGGACCTGGAAGCCGTTGCAGATGCCGAGCACCGGCCCGCCGCCGGCCGCGAAGCGCTTGACCGCCTCCATCGCCGGCGAGAAGCGGGCGATGGCGCCCGCACGTAGGTAGTCGCCGTAGGAGAAGCCGCCCGGAACAATGATTCCGTCCAGCCCGGTGAGGTCGGTCTCCTCGTGCCAGACGAGCCTTCCCTCCCCGACGCGCTCGACGGCGGAGAGCGCATCCCGCTCGTCGCAGGATCCCGGGAACTGGATGACCCCGATCACTTCTCGACGAGCTCCACCTCGAAGTCCTCGATCAGCGGGTTGGCGAGCAGCTTCTCGCAGAGGTCGTCGAGCTTCGACGGATCGTCGGTCTCCAGCTCCACCAGCCGGCCGACGCGCACGTCGTGGACCCCCTCGAAGCCGAGCGCCGGCAGCGCGCGTTCCACCGCCTTCCCCTGGGGATCGAGAATGCCTTCCTTCGGCCTGATCAGGACCTTGGCCTTCACTCGCTCAGCCTAGCGGTGAGCTCAGAGGGTCCGGCCCGTGATCTTCTCGTATGCCTCGACGTATTTGGCCCGGGTGTTCTGGACGACCTCGTCGGGCAGCTCGGGACCCGGCTCGGTGTGGTCCCATCCAACCGAGTCGGAGTAGTCGCGCACGTATTGCTTGTCGAAAGAAGGCTGAGGACCGCCGGGCTCGTAGCTCTCGGCCGGCCAGAATCGAGAGGAGTCCGGAGTGAGGACCTCGTCGCCGAGGACGATCTCGGCGCCGGGGGAGCTGCCGAACTCGAACTTCGTGTCTGCCAGCAAGATGCCCTTCTCAGCCGCATGCTCGGCGCCGCGCTCGTAGATCTCGATCGAAACGCGCCTGAGCTCCTCCATCAGCGGCCGGTTTCCGATCGCCTCGGCGGCGGTGTCGAAGTCGATGTTCTCGTCGTGCTCGCCGAGCTCCGCCTTGGTGGCGGGTGTGAAGATCGGCTCGGGGAGCTTGCTGGACTCCTGTAGGCCCTCGGGGAGCTCGATCCCGCAGACGGCGCCCGACTCCCTGTACTCCTTCCACCCGGAACCCGAGAGATAGCCCCGCACGACGCACTCGACCGGATACATGTCGAGCTTCTTCACCCGCATGCCGCGCCCCGCTGCCTCCGGCGGAACGTCCTCGGAGATGAAGTGGTTGGGGACGATGTCGCCAGTCAGCTCGAACCAGAACAGAGAGATCTGGGTCAGCACCTTGCCCTTGTCCGGGATCTCGGTGGGCAGGATCACGTCGTAGACCGAGATCCGGTCGGAGGCGACCATGATCAGATCGTCGCCGTCCTCATAGATCTCGCGGACCTTGCCCGAGCCGTGCAGCTTCAGATCGGCGAGCGAGGTCGTCATCCGCCGCCCACCTCCGATTGAGACGTGGGATGGGCCTTGGCCCAGTCGACGATCTTTCCCGAGCCGATGATCGTCCTGCCCTCGTCGAGGGCGAGGACCGGAAGGTTGATCTGGCCGGTCAGCTCCCTCACCTCGTCCCGTCCGCTCCGTCGCTCGCCCCAGGTCCAGGGCATGAGCCGGTAGCCGGGCAGATCGCGGATCTCGTACTCGTAGCCGGCGTCATCGAGCGCCCTGGCCGCCCGCCCGCAGGCATGGCCAATCGCCGCGTGCTTGTCCCTCTGGCCGCAGGTGTAAAGGATCACGCCTCAAGCCTATCCAGGCGGGCCATCACCTCGGGGACGTGTTTCAGATACGCGTCGTAATCGAAAACCTCATCAAGGCGCAACTGGGGTGCCGCAGAGCCGATCAGCTCCCGGAAGTCGATCTCCTCGTCCCAGGCCCGCTGGGCGTTCTCCTGGACCAGCCGGTAGGCGTCGTCGCGCGTCATCCCCGATTCGACCAGGGCGGTCAGCGCCCGCTGGCTGAAGAGGGCACCGTGAGTGAGGTCGATGTTCTTCCGCATCCGGTCGGTGTGGACCGTCATGCCCTCGACGATCCGGGTGGCGACGTGCTGCATGTAGTCGATCGCGATCGTGGCGTCGGGCAGGACGACCCGCTCGGCCCCGGAGTGCGAGATGTCCCGCTCGTGCCAGAGCGCGATGTTCTCCATGCCAACCTGGGAGTAGCCGCGCAGCACGCGCGCCAGGCCGCAGAGCCGCTCGGCCAGGATCGGGTTCCGCTTGTGCGGCATCGCCGAGGAGCCCTTCTGCCCCGAGCCGAACGGCTCCTCGACCTCGCGCACCTCGGTGCGCTGCAGGTTGCGGATCTCGGTCGCGAAGCGCTCCAGGCCGGCGCCCGCGATCGCGATCCGGGCGAGCACCACCGCATGACGATCGCGTGGGACCACCTGGGTGGAGACGTCCTCGGCTCGCAGGCCGAGAGACTCCATCACCCTCGCCTCGACGGTCGGCGGCACGGAGGCGTAGGTGCCGACCGCCCCCGAGAGGGCCCCGACGGCGGCCTGCTCGAAGGCGTCGGTGAGCCGCTGCAGGTTCCGGTCGGCCTCGAAGGCGAAGCTCGCCAGCCGCAGGCCGAAGGTGGACGGCTCCGCATGGACGCCGTGCGTGCGGCCGACGCAGAGCGTCTCGGCGAACTCCTTGGCCCGGACCACAAGCGCGTCGCGGTAGGCGCGGGCACCCTGCACGACGATCTCCCCCGCCTCCGAGAGCTGGAGCGCCAGGGCCGTGTCGAGCACGTCCGAGGAGGTCAGCCCGTAGTGGATCCACCGCCCCTCCTCCCCGACCGAGCTTGAGACGACGTCGACGAAGGCGGCGACGTCATGCCCCGTTGTGCGCTCGCGCTCCTCGACGGCCTCGACCGTGAACGAGGCCCGGTCCCGGCAGGCCCGCGCCGCGTCCTCCGGCACCGCTCGCTCGGCCGCCCACGCCTCGGTCGCCGCGAGCTCGACCCTCAGCCAGGTCTCCATGCGGCGCTGCTGCGTCCAGACCGCGCCCATCTCCTCGCGTGTGTAGCGGGGGATCACGTATTGATTCTGACGGCCCGGAACGCCTAGGCGTTGATCATCCGGACGGCGAGCAGGCCCGCGTTCTTCGCGCCGTCGATCGCCACGCAGGCGACCGGCACGCCGGGGGGCATCTGCACCGCCGAGAGCAGCGCGTCCAGGCCGCCCAGGTTCTTGCCGGAGATCGGGACGCCGATCACGGGCAGGTCGGTCTTCGAGGCGGCGAAACCCGGCAGTGCTGCCGACATCCCGGCGCCCGCGATGATCACCTTGAGGCCGCGCATCCGCGCGTTGGCGCAGTACTCGCTGGTCTCCTCAGGCTGACGGTGCGCGCTCAGGACCCTGACCTCGTAACGGATCCCGTGGTCCTGGAGAGCCTCGCCCGCGGGCTGCATCTTGGGCTTGTCGTTCTTCGAGCCCATGATGATCCCGACCAGGGGCGCGTCGACCTCGATCTCCTCGAACGCCTCCTCAACCTCGGGCATCGTCTCGGCGGCAAGCTCACCCTCAGTCATCAGCTCCTCCATTCGTGGTCATCGGTCAGTCGTCTCTACGCCGCGGCCCGGTCAACCGCCCTGGCGGCGATGTCCGTGCGCAGCTGCCTTCCCTCGAAGTCGATCAGCTCGGCCGCATCGTAGGCGCGGCGGCGAGCCTCTGCTGCCGTCGGCCCGAGGCCGGTGATGTTGAGGACCCGGCCGCCGGCGGTGACGATCTCTCCGTCCCGGGCCGCGGTTCCCGCGTGGTAGATCTCGACGCCCTCGACGGCGGCCGCCCGATCGAGGCCGGCGATCACGTCCCCCTTCGACGAGGAAGCGGGATAGCCGGCCGAGGCGAGCACCACCGTCACGGCCCAGTCGTCGCCGAACTCCGCCTCGGCGCCAGCGAGCCCGCCCGGCTCGCGCGAGGCGAGAAAGAGCTCGAGCGGGTCGTTGCGCAGGCGGGGCAGCACGGCCTGGGTCTCGGGATCGCCGAACCGGCAATTGAACTCGAGCACCTTCGGGCCGTCCGCGGTCATCATCAGGCCGGCGTAGAGGACGCCGTGAAACGGGGTGCCTCGCCGCTTCATCGCGTCCACGACCGGGCGGTGCACCATCTCGGCGATGCGCTCCGTCTCGCCCGCGTCGAAGCCCGGCACCGGCGAGTAGCTCCCCATGCCCCCTGTGTTCGGGCCCTGGTCGCCGTCGTGGATCCGCTTGTAGTCCTGGGCGGGGGCCAGCGGGAGGACGTTCTCGCCGTCGCAGAGAGCGAGGAGGGACAGCTCCTCGCCCTCGAGGAACTCCTCCATCACCACCTGGGTCTCGCCGAAGCGCCGCTCCTCGAAGAACACGCCGATCGCCTCGCGCGCCTCGCTCTCCGTCGAGCAGATGATCACCCCCTTGCCGGCCGCCAGGCCGTCGGCCTTGAGGACAAGCGGGTAGGCGGCGGCGGTGATCCGGTCGAGGGCCTCCTCGTGGCCGCGAAGCACCGCGTGGGAGGGGGTGGGCACGCCGGCCTCCTCCATCAGCTCCTTCGCGTGGAGCTTCGATCCCTCCAGGCGGGCGGCCTCGCGGCTCGGCCCGAAGGCGGGAATCCCCTCCGCCTCGAGCGAGTCGACGAGACCGGCCACGAGCGGGGCCTCCGGGCCGACGACGACCAGGCCGACTTCCTCATCACTGGCGGCGGCGAGCAGGGCATCGACGTCCTCAGCCCCGATCTCCAGGCAGCGCGCCTCGGCCGCGATCCCGGCGTTGCCGGGCGCGCAGAGGAGCTCGGGAGTCTGCGGAGAGCGTCCCAGAGCACGCACGAGCGCGTGCTCGCGCCCGCCTCCTCCGACGACGAGAACCCTCATCAAAGGCGCCTCCTCCGAGCTCGCATCCTGGTGGTCAGAGGGACTTCGCGAAGTCCTCGACGGGAATCGCCGAGAGTGTCTGGCTGCTCATCGTGCCGCGCGAGCCAAGCTCGACGGAGACCTTGGCCATGGTCTTCTCATCGGGCGCCTCGACGATCGTGATGAAGTCGTATTGACCCAGCGTCGCCCACTGCTCCTTCACGTTGACTCCCAGCTGCTCGACCTCCTTGTTGACCTCCTGGACACGGCTCGGGTTGTTCTTGAGCGTCTGAACGCCCTCGGACGTCAGATTGGTGAGCATTACGAACGTTGGCATCGGTTTCTCCTCTTCTGGTGACTTGCCCCGTTGGACCCCCTTTCTTTCACTTTCCGCCGCAGCGTGCAATCCCGGGCTTCGGGCGGGCCTCCCGCGGGCTGCCGGCGTCCGGCGGAGTGGAGATGATCTCGGCGTGAGTGAGCACCCGATCTTCGCTCGCTTCTACGACCGGATGACCGCCGCGAGCGAGCGGGCGGGGCTGGGAGAGATGCGGCGCGAGCTGCTGGCCTCCGCCTCGGGCCGGGTTCTTGAGCTCGGCGCGGGCACGGGCCACAACCTCGAGCACTACAAAGGTGCCGTCACCGAGCTGGTCCTGACCGAGCCCGACCCGCACATGGCGCGCCGCCTGCGCGAGCGGGTCGCCCGGGAGCCGGGTGTGCCCGGCCACCCCCAGGTCGTCGAGGCCTCAGCCGAGGAGCTGCCGTTCGACGACGACAGCTTCGACGCCGTCGTCGCGACGCTCGTGCTCTGCACGGTCCCCGACCCGGAGCGAGCCCTCGCGGAGGCCCGCCGCGTCCTGGTCGAAGGGGGAAAGCTCCTCTTTCTCGAGCATGTGCGCAGCAGCCGTCCCGGGGCGGCCCGCTGGCAGGACCGGCTCGAGCGCCCGTGGGGGTTCTTCGCGGCGGGGTGTCATCCCAACCGCCCAACCGGCCAGCTGATTGCCGACGCGGGCTTCTGGATCGACAGTCTCGAGCCGGGAAAGCTTCCGAAGGCACCACGCATCGTTCGACCGGTGATCCGCGGGATCGCGCAGCGGCCGACGGCCGCCGGGCGGGACTAGTCGGCGGCGGACCCGTCCTGCCAGGGGACGAGGCCCTCGGCGCTCGCCCACGGCGAGCGCCCCTCCTCCGCCACCTGCTTTGCCATCGCGGCCATCTTCTCCTGGGAGGAGTCGGTCGCCGAGGCGACCATGAACCACTTGCGCTCCACGCCGAGTCCCTGGGCGAGCGGCAGGGACGCGCCCTCGTAGACGGCGCGCTTCAGCGATCGGATCGCCTCGGGTGAGCGCCGCGCCAGCCGCTCGCCCATGTGGATGGCCGCCTCCTTGACCTGGTCGACCGGCACGACCGCGCCGATCAGGCCGTGATCCAGCGCCTCACGCGGGCTCAGCGTCCTCCCGTCGAGCATCATCTTGAGCGCCCGCCCGACTCCCACCAGCCTCGGCAGTCGCTGTGTGCCGCCCGCCCCCGGATTGAAGTCGATCGTCATCTCCGGCAGCCCGATCGCGATGTCGGCGTCGCCCATCAGGCGAACGTCGCAGGCCAGCGAGATCTCGCAGCCGCCGCCGGTGGCCGGGCCGTTGATCGCAGCGATGAAGACCTTGTCGGAGCGGTTCATCTCGAGGAAGAGGTCGTGGACCCGGTAGAGCTCGAAGACCGCCGCCAGCGGAGTGCGCTCGGCGAGCTCGCGGAGCACCGTCACGTGTCGAACCGCCCCGGCGATGCGCAGGATCAACGCGGTCAGCCAGGGCGGCGCCGCGATGCCCGCGCGCCGGACGCTGGCCAGGATCTCCCCGACGTCG
The DNA here is from genome assembly GCA_036276255.1 of Solirubrobacterales bacterium. Taxonomy (GTDB): domain Bacteria; phylum Actinomycetota; class Thermoleophilia; order Solirubrobacterales; family 70-9; genus DASUPK01. The sequence continues at coordinate 12,099 of DASUPK010000156.1, read as the reverse complement.
TAGTGGGTGATGTAGAGGTCGTCGGGTTTGCCGGTAATCACCACGGCGCCCACGGAGCGGTCGCCGTCGAGCGAGCGCACCAGCCGGTGCAGCTCGCGCACCATCTCCGCGGTCATGAAGTTGTGGGGCGGGTTATCGACCCGGACCACGAGGACCCGCCCACGCCGCTCAAGTTCGAGCATCGGCATAGGCAAAGCCTATGCCCAGTCAGCCATCAAATCCCACATGGACGTGGTCGCAGTGATCGGCCTGCGCGAAGCCGTTGGGGTTCGCGGGGCCGTCCGGGTCCCAGCAGTAGATGAGCTCGGTCGGCTCCTGGCCGGGAGGCAGCGCGCCGAGCTGTCGGGCGATCGTCCCGCAGGGGCCGTCAGGGGAGACGTCGGTGCAGGAGACGCCGTCGATCGCCGCGATGTCCATGGCGCGCCCGTAATAGTGGTTGGAGACATTGCCGCCCGAGGTGAACTTCGAGTGGTCTGAGCGCAGGGCCGAGATCGTGATCTGGTGTTGCTGGCTGATGGCCCCGAGGATGCCGAGAATCCGCGGGTCGATCGCGCCGGACTGGATGTCGACCATCTCGAGCTGGTTGGAGAGCTCGACGTTCGACCAGTTGATCGGCGCGTTCGTCGGGCCCGGCAGGGCGACCGAGTAGGCCACGGTCTTCACCTGGCAGCTCCCCGCCATCGACTCGGCGTCCTGAAGGACGGCGTCGACGTACCACTCGGCGTGGTTTTGCTGGAAGAGCCCCGCCCGCAGATCGCCGGCGGCCCAGATCATGCGGGCCAGCGTGGCCGCGGAGTCCGCTGGGCTGTCGTGCTTGACCTTGCCGTCGCCGTCGCCGTCGATCGCGTACTGCTTCCAGTGATCCTCGGTGATCCCCAGCGGCCCGACCGAGGAGAGCTGCTGGGCGCTCATCCCCTTGCCGAAGTTGGACTCGATCTTGGCGACGGCGGCGAGTGCCCAGACGCCCCCCTGGCCGAGGTCGTAGCGGCCGGCGGCGTCCTGGAAGGCCTTCATGTAGTCGTCCGGGATCGACGCGCGCGACCCGTCCGCCGGCGAGCAGACGAGCTCCTGCCGCTTCGGGATCAGCGATAGCCCACCGAGTGCCCCGTTGCCGATTCCGCTGAAGCAGGCAGCCCTGGCCATGACCTCGGAGACGTACCAGTCGGCGTGGTTGTAGGCGAAGACCGCTCCCTCTGGGTCCTCCGGCATGCCGGCAGCGCGCAGGTAGCGAGCGGCGGCGAAGATCGCGTCGTTGGGGTTGTTCGGGTCCTTGGTGCCGTCGTGATCCGCGTCGACGCCGTAGGTGGCCCAGGTCGACGGCATGAACTGCATCCAGCCCTCCGCGCCGGCCGAGGAGGGCCCGAGGTTCTGCCCGAAGCCGCTCTCGATCTCGTTGATGGCGGCGAGGATCGAGGGGCCCGCCGGACCCAGGTCGTAGGCCTGGGCCGCAGCCTGATAGATCGGGCCGAGATAGGCCGGGATCGCCACGGGGCCGCAGGCGGTCGGAGTGAGGGGACCAGGGGGCGGCGGCGCGGTGCCGCCGACCTTCGCGGCTCCCTTCTCGTTCTCGCCGCCCTTCGGCCCCTTGGTGCCGCCGTTGCTCGGCGGCTTCGGCTTGGGCTTCTGGGTCTTCGGCGGATGTTTGGTGATCGGCTTTGCCGGGGGCAGCAGGGTCACCGGCGGCTGCGGCTGGCTGGGCGGCTCAGGCGGATCCGTCGTGGTGGTGGGTGCCGGGTCGGTGCTCGTCTGCGCGGCGGCTCCCGGCGCCGCGATTGCCGCGCCCACGACCGTCGCCGCGATTGTTGTCCTGATCCGTCCCATCAGCCAAGGACCTGAGCGACGCGCCACTCATCGCCGGTCTTCGTCAGGGTCAGGCGCACCTCGCTGATCGCCCGCAGGCGCACGAGCGAGACGCTGGCCGTGACCTGGTTCTTGGCGGCCGTGCCGAGGACGACGTTGAGCACGCGGGCCTGCGGCACCTTGCCGGCCGAGGGGAGTCGGGGCGGGTCGGCGGCGAGTGACTTCTGCAGGGGCTTGGTGGTGGTCGCGGCGAAGGCGGCGTCGGTCTTCTTGGTCGACCTGCCGACCTCGTAGCCCACGAAGGCCTGCGCGAACTGCCAGGCGACCTGGGTCGGAGGGGCTGAGCTCTTCGTCGGTGGCTGAACGGGCGCCGGGGCCGCGTGACCGGACTGGATCTGGGGGGTGACGCCCTGGAGGGTGGCCAGGTGGGCGCTATGGGGAGTCACGGTGGCCGAGGCGGCGATGGCCTGCGAAGCGTGGTGGGAGGCGGGGTGATCAGCCGCGCTCATCGCCCCGCCGCCGGCGGCGGCGATCGCCAGCGTGGCGGTGCCCGCGGCGATCGCGACCCGCGTGCGGCGGCTGTGCCGGCTCAGTGCGTCCTCGACCGGCCAGGTGAGCCTGGTTTGGATCAGTCGCTGGAGCGGCAGCAGCCTGTGGCCGGTGCGCTCCAGCGCGCTGCGGGTCACATCGCTGCCTCGCCAGAGGACCCTTTCCTCGACGCCCCAGGCGGCCTCGCGGATGGTCCAGCCGGCGTCCTCAGCTTGGACACGAAGTCTCACCCGGGATCAATCGTCCAGCCGAGGCTGAAGCCAGATACCGAGAACTTGGTTCTTTAGGCAGGTGCCAGGCGTCGTGCAGACGGCTTGGCCTTCTCGAAGGCCAGCTTCCCGTCCTTGGCGTCGACCTTCACGCGGTCGCCCTCGGCGAAGTCGCCCTCGAGCAGCCTCAGTGCGAGCTTGTCGATCAGCTGCTTCTGGATCACCCGCTTCAGTGGGCGGGCCCCATAGGTCAGGTCGAAGCCGAGGTTGCCGAGCAGCTCGCGCGCCTGGTCGGTGAGGTCGATCTCGATGCCGCGCTCGCTGACGCGCTGTGCAAGCTGGGCGACCTGGATGTCGACGATCTTGGCGAGGTCGGCCTTGCTGAGGCGGTGGAAGATGACCACGTCGTCGATCCGGTTGAGGAACTCCGGCGGGAAGGTCTGCGTGAGTGCCTCCTCGACCTGCTCGCGCGCCTTCTCCTCGACGGCCTCCGCCGCGATGTACTGCGACCCGACGTTCGAGGTCATGATCAGGACGGTGTTCTTGAAGTCGACGGTGCGCCCCTGGCCGTCGGTAAGGCGGCCGTCGTCCATGATCTGGAGCAGGACGTTGAAGACGTCCGGATGTGCCTTCTCGATCTCGTCGAGCAGGATCACCGAATAGGGCCGGCGGCGGACTGCCTCGGTCAGCTGTCCACCCTCCTCGTAGCCGACGTAGCCGGGCGGCGCGCCGATCAGACGGGCGACCGCGTGCTTCTCCATGTACTCGGACATGTCGATGCGGACCATCGCCTGCTCCGAGTCGAACATCAGCGAGGCCAATGCTTTGGCCAGCTCGGTCTTGCCGACGCCGGTGGGGCCGAGGAAGAGGAAGCTGCCGATCGGGCGGTCCGGGTCGGAGAGCCCGGCACGCGAGCGGCGCAGAGCGCCGGAGACGGCCTCGACCGCCTCGTCCTGGCCGATCACCCGCTCGTGCAGGCGCTCCTCCATGTGGATCAGCTTCTCGGTCTCGCCCTCCATCAGGCGGGAGACGGGGATGCCGGTCCACTTGCCGACGACCTCGGCGATGTCCTCCTCGGTGACCTCCTCGGTGAGCATCGAGCCGCCGTCGCGGTGGAGCTCTGCGAGTTTCGCCTCGCCGTCCTGAATCTTCTTCTCGAGCTCGGGGATGCGCCCGTAGCGCAGCTCCGCCGCCCGCTCGAGGTCGGCGTCGCGCTCGGCCCGCTCGGCCTCCCGCTGGACCTCCTCCAGCTCGGCCTTGGCGGACTTGATCTCATCGATGGCGCCCTTCTCGTTCTGCCAGCGCGCCTTCATCTCCGAGGAGCGCTCCCGCAGGTCGGCGAGCTCGGCCTCGATCGCGTCGAGGCGCTCCTTCGAGTTCTCGTCCTTCTCCTTCTTGAGGGCCTCGCGCTCGATCTCGAGCTGCTGGATGCGCCGCTCGACCTCGTCGATCTCAGTCGGCATCGAGTCGATCTCGATCTTCAGCCTCGAGGCGGCCTCGTCGATCAGGTCGATCGCTTTGTCCGGCAGGAAGCGGTCGGCGATGTAGCGGCTGGACAGGGTGGCGGCAGCGATGATCGCGGAGTCCGTGATGCGGACCCCGTGGTGGACCTCGTAGCGCTCCTTAAGCCCGCGGAGGATCGCAATGGTGTCCTCGGGGCTCGGCTCGCCGACGAAGACGGGCTGGAAGCGACGCTCGAGCGCGGCGTCCTTCTCGATGTGCTTGCGGTACTCATCGAGCGTGGTCGCGCCGACGGCGCGCAGCTCGCCGCGGGCGAGCATGGGCTTCAGAAGATTGGATGCGTCTACCGCGCCCTCCGCGGCGCCGGCGCCGACGATGGTGTGCAGCTCGTCCATGAACAGGACGATCTGGCCCTCGGCGGCCTGGATCTCCTTGAGGACCGCCTTGAGGCGCTCCTCGAACTCGCCGCGGTACTTGGACCCGGCGAGCAGGGCACCGATGTCGAGCGAGATCACACGCCGGTCGCGCAGCGACTCGGGAATGTCGCCGGCGATGATCCGCTGGGCCAGACCCTCGACGATCGCCGTCTTGCCGACGCCCGGATCGCCGATCAGCACCGGGTTGTTCTTGGTGCGGCGGGACAGGACCTGGATGATGCGGCGGATCTCCTCGTCCCGGCCGATGACCGGGTCGAGCTTGCCCGACTCCGCCTCGGCGGTCAGGTCGCGCCCGTACTTGTCGAGGGCGCCGAAGCTGTCCTCGGGATTGGGGGAGGTGACCCGGTGCGGGCCGCGGACCTCCGAGATCGCCTGGACGAGCTGCTTGCGGTCGGGGAGCAGCTCGGAGACGCCGGACTTCGGCTCGGCGAGGGCGAGGAGGATGTGCTCGGTCGAGATGTACTCGTCGCCGAGGCCGGTCGACTCCTTCTCGGCCTGCTGCAGGACCCAGACGAACTGGCTCGCCGGGCGGACCTCCGGGACGGTGTTGCCGCTCAGCCTGGGCAGCTTGCCGATCGCATCCTTGGCCTTCGCGCGCGCGTCCTGCGCGTCGACGCCGATCCGCTGTAGGACGGGCACGACCACGCCCTCGTCCTGCTCCAGCAGGGCGAGGAGGAGATGGGGCGGAGCGACCTCGGGGTTCGATCCCTCGGACGCGAGGCGCTGGGCCGCCGCGACGGCCTCCTGGGACTTGATGGTGAAGCGGTCAGGCTGCATGTATCAACATGGTACCGGCTTTAGTGTGAAAAGTAAAGAAATCTATGTCGCTTTGACTTAGATCTGCGCGTGACTCATGAATGGCCGATTGTGGGGTTTACAACGCTCGCTCGGTCCCCATAGGATCAGCGAAGCGACCGGTCACGGATGGCTATGGGGAACAACGTCAAGACCTACGAGCGCATTCTCGAGACCTTCAATCGGGATGGCGTCGAGGGCGTCATGCCCTTCTTCACAGACGACGTCGAGGTCTACGACCCCGACCTGCCCGAGGGGCCGTACCGGGGCCCCGCGGCGGCGCGGCACGTCGTCGAACTGCTGACGAGCGGATTCGAGGCCGTCGAGGTCAAGGACTTCCGCCTGCTGTCGGCCGGGGACCGGGTGGTCGCTCTCCTGCACACGCGCGCGAAGGGGGAGCGAGTCGACCTGGAGGTCGAGCAGCGCGACGCCCACACCATCACCTTCCGCGACGGCAAGATCGCCTACTGGCGTCTGTACCTGGATCAGGCCGAGGCGCTCAGCGACGCGGGACTCGATCCGGAGCTCGCTTCCGGCAAGAGCCACGCGCGGTCTTAGGATTCCGGCGTGGGGAGCGCCAGGACCCGGCGAGTCGCGCTGACCGCTCTGACGGTCGTTCTCGCGCTGGGCGTCAGCGGGCGATCGGCCGCCGGCAGGGGTGACGGCGGCGGAAAGGTCTGGCCGCGCGATCCGTATCCCTCCAGCCGGGCCATTCGCCGCGCGCAGGAATTCGCCGCAGGCCGGGGCGACGTCTCATTTGCCGTAATCGACGCCTCGACCGGGCTGCACGGGTACGACAGCGATCGGCGGTTCAGCTCCGCGAGCGTCAGCAAGGCGCTGCTGCTCGCCGCCGAGTTGCGGAGGCTGGAGCGCGAGCACCTGCCGCTCGACCGGGAGACGAAGGACCTGCTCGAGCCGATGATCACGTACTCGGACAACCGGGCGGCGGACGCCGTCTATGCCCAGGTCGGAGATGAGGGACTCAGCGAGGTGGCCGAGCATGCCGGGATGAGGGATTTCGAGCCGACGCCCGGCTTCTGGGGCGGCGACCAGGTCACCGCTGCGGACCTGGCGTGGTTCTTCTTCCGGCTCGAATCCAATCTGCCCGGCCCGCACCGCGCTTACGCGAAGGGGCTGCTCGCGAGCATCGCGCCGGTTGAGCGCTGGGGGATCCCGCGGGCGATCGGCCACGGCTGGTCTATCTGGTTCAAGGGCGGCTGGCGCCCGGCCGGTCAGCAGGACACCAGCGGCGCGGTGACCCACCAGGCGGCGCTGCTCGTCCATGGCGGCGGCGAGCGGCTGGCCCTCGCCGTCCTCACCGACGAGGCGCCGGGGGACGCGACCGGCTACGCGGCGCTCGAGGGGGTCACCGAACGGCTGCTTGCGAAGCCTCCGCCGAGTCGCAGGGGCTGGCCGGCGGCCTAGCTCGCTCGCCGGCGAATCGGGATCCGCGTGGATCGCTGGCCCCTCCGCATGTTCTGCGGCTCGTAGGCCCCGTAGGGCACCAGCTCCCCGCCCACGGACTTGCGGAGCCGCTCCAGCTCGTTGTTCATCCGGCTCTCCATCTCCGCGGCGCGCTTTCTCATCCTCGCCATGTCGGCGCCCATGCGCTCGAGACGCCGCTCCAGCTCGAGGACGGTCTCGACGCCGGCGAGGTTCAGCCCCTCATCGTTTGTCATCTCCTGGATCCGGCGCAGCCGCTCGACGTCCGCCTGGGAGTAGAGGCGGGTGTTCTTGGGCGAGCGCTTCGGCATGATCAGGCCGCGCGCCTCGTACATCCGCAGCGTCTGCGGATGCATCTCGGCGAGCTCGGCCGCGACCGAGATCATGAAGACGCCGCGGTCCTCGTCGAGCTTCCGCTCGCCGTCCCGCCTCCTTCTCGGGTTGCCCTCAGCCATCGGTGCTCACATTCCCCTCTGCCTCGGATCGACCCGCGTCGTTGAGCAGGGACTCGCGTGGGTTCTGGCCGTTCAGCGCCTCGGCCAGCTTCGCGACCGCCTCGCGCTGCTCATCGGAGAGATCCTTGGGCACGTCGACGCGGATCCGGTAGTGGATGTCTCCCCGCCCGGAGCCGCTGGTGCGCGGGGGGCCCTCGCCGCGCAACCGCTGGACCGACCCGTGCTGCGTGCCCGCCGGGATGCGGATCGTCTTTGACCCGTCGATGGTCGGCACCTCCACCGTCGCTCCCTGGATCGCCTCGGCGACGGTGACCGGCAGGTCGACCTCGAGGTTGCCGTCGGGGCGCTGCTTGAAGATGGGTGAGGGAGCCACCCGGGTGGTCACGTAGAGATCGCCGCGGGGACCGCCACGGTAGCCGGCCTCGCCCTTGCCCGCGAGCCTGATCCGGCTGCCGTCATGGACCCCGGCGGGGATGTTCACCCGGTAGCGCTTGGTCTCCTGGGTGATCCCTTGGCCGCCGCAGGTGGGACATGGGTCGTCGATCACGGTTCCCTGACCGCCGCATTCGGGGCAGGGCTGCGAGATCGAGAAGAGGCCCTGGCTCTGGGCGTCGATCCCCGACCCCTCGCAGCGCGGGCAGGTTCGAGGCGAGGTGCCGGGCTTCGCTCCGCTGCCGGCGCAGGTCGGGCAGGGCCCCGTGGTGGGAACCGAGACCGCGATCTGCGTCCCGTGCACCGCCTGGTCGAAGGAGAGGCGAACCTCCGTCTCGAGGTCGCGGCCACGCTGCTCGCGTGGTCCCTGCTGGCCCCCGCCGCCCCGGAAGAACGTGGAGAAGATATCCCCGATGTCCGAGGCGAAGCCGCCGCCGGGGAAGCCTGCGCCGCCCGGGGGGAAGCCGCCTGCGCCGAAGCCGCCGAGGCGCCCCCCGGCGTCGTACTCCTTGCGCTTCTCCGGGTCGGAGAGAGCGTCGTAGGCCTGCTGGATCTCCTTGAAGCGTTCCTCGGCCCCCTCGTCATCCGGGTTGCGATCGGGATGCCACTTGCGGGCCAGCTCGCGGTAGGCCTTCTTGATCTCGTCCTGCGAAGCGGACTTGGAGACGCCCAGGACCTCGTAAAAGTCGCGCGGGGTCGTCGCCATTACTTGCTCACCACCACCTTGGCGGGCCGCAGCACCTGGCCGTTCAGGCGGTAGCCCTTCTGCAACGTCTCCAGGACGATCCCGGCCTCGGCGGCCTCGGCGGGCTGGGTCGAGAGCGCCTCGTGCAGCTGCGGATCGAACCTCTCGCCGGTCGGGTCGAACGACTCCACGCCGGCGTCGCCGAGCCGGCCCCGCAGCTCATCGAGCACCAGGCCAACCCCCTCCACCAGCGCTCCGTGCGCAGCCGGGTCGGAGCCGGCAGTGAGGGCACGCTCGAGGTTGTCGATCACCGGCAGGAGCCCGCGGGCGAGCTCCGCCTTGCCGCGAACGAGGGCATCGGAGGTCTCCTTCGCCACCCGCTTGCGGTAGTTCTCGAAATCGGCCCGCGTGCGCTGCGCGAGCTCGAGGTACTCGTCGCGCTCGCGCTTGGCCTCGCCGAGCTCGTCGAGGTCTCGCTCGACGGTCTCAGCCGCGCTATCTCCATCTGTCTCCTCGGCGGAGGGGTCGTCGACGACCTCTGCGTCGACGACCTCCTCATCCCGATGTTCGTCGGTCATGCGGCCTCCTTACGAGGTCTTCTCGTCGTCGACGACCTCTGCGTCCACGACCTCCTCCTCATCGCCGGTGCCGTTCTGCGAGGCACCGTCGGGAGAGGTCGCGGCCTGCTCTGAGGCCGCCTGCGAGTAGATCTGCTCGGAGACCTTCTGGAAGGCCGCCTGCAGCGCGTCCGACTTCGAGCGGATCTCGCCGGCGTCCTCCGAGGTGAGCGAATCGCGCACGTCCTTGATCGCCGTCTCGATCTCCTCCTTCGAGGAGGAGTCGACCTTGTCGCCCAGCTCGCCGAGCTGCTTCTCCGCCTGGTAGGCGGCGTTCTCGGCGACGTTGCGGGCCTCGGCCAGCTCGCGCTGCTTTCGGTCCTCGTCGGCGTGCGACTCGGCGTCCTGGATCATCTGCTCGACCTCGGTCTCATCGAGGCCGGAGCCGCCCTTGATCTCGATCTTCTGCTCCTTACCGGTACCGAGATCCTTGGCGGAGACGTTGAGGATGCCGTTGGCGTCGATGTCGAAGGTGACCTCGATCTGGGGCAGGCCTCGCGGCGCGGGTGGGATTCCGGTGAGCTGGAACTTGCCCAGGCTCTTGTTGCCGGACGCCATCTCGCGCTCGCCCTGTAGGACATGGACCTCGACCGAGGGCTGGTTGTCCTCCGCGGTCGAAAAGATCTCCGACTTCTTCGTCGGGATCGTGGTGTTGCGCTCGATCAGCTTCGTCATCACGCCGCCCTTGGTCTCGATGCCGAGGGTGAGCGGGGTGACGTCGAGAAGCAGCACGTCCTTGACGTCGCCCGCCAGGACGCCGGCCTGAATCGCGGCGCCGATCGCCACGACCTCGTCCGGGTTGACGCCCTTGTGCGGGTCCTTGCCGGTCAGCTCCTTGACCTTGTCCTGCACCGCCGGCATGCGGGTCATGCCGCCGACCAGGACCACGTGGTCCACGTCGGTGCCGGCGTCGGCGAGGGCCTGCTTGACCGGGCCGACGACGCGCTCGAGCAGATCCGAGGTCAGCTCCGAGAGCTTCGCCCGGGTCAGCTTGATGTCGAGGTGCTTCGGGCCCGCGTCGGTCGCGGTGATGAACGGCAGGTTGATCTGCGTCTCCTGTGTCGTGGAGAGCTCGATCTTCGCCTTCTCCGCGGCCTCATAGAGGCGCTGCAGGGAGTTCTTGTCCGCGGACAGGTCAACGCCCTGATCGCGCTTGAACTCAGCGACCAGCCACTCGACGATCGCCTTGTCCCAGTTGTCGCCGCCCAGGTGGTTGTCACCCGAGGTGGCCTTGACCTCGAAGACGCCGTCGCCGATCTCCAGGACCGACACGTCGAAGGTGCCGCCACCCAGGTCGAAGACGAGGATGGTCTGGTCGGACTGCTCCTTGTCGAGCCCGTAGGCGAGAGCGGCCGCCGTCGGCTCGTTGATGATTCGCTTGACGTCGAGCCCGGCGATCTTGCCGGCGTCCTTGGTCGCCTGGCGCTGATCGTCGTTGAAGTAGGCCGGGACGGTGACCACGACCGACTCGACGGACTCGCCGAGCTTGGCCTCAGCGTCCGCCTTGAGCTTCTGCAGGATCATCGCCGAGATCTCCGGGGGCGAGTACTGCTTGCCGTCCACCTCGATGCGAACGTCGCCGTTGGGGCCGGCGACGACGTCGTAGGGGACGATCGTCTCCTCCTCCTTGACCTCGGCCTCCTTGCGGCCCATGAAGCGCTTGATCGAGAAGATCGTCTTCTCGGGATTCATCACGGCCTGCCGCTTGGCGACCGTGCCGACCAGGCGCTCGCCCGAGTCGGTGAAGGCGACCACGGATGGGGTGGTCCGGCCGCCCTCGGCGTTCTCGATGATCTCCGGCTCGCCACCCTCCATGGCCGCCATGGCCGAGTTGGTCGTGCCGAGATCGATTCCGATCGTCTTTGCCACTGTCATTCCTCCAAAGTTTGGGTTGGGGTACATGGGCTTTCAGCATAGCCGCCCAAGAAATCTAAGTGGCAGTGTGGCAGATATATGCCTGGTGTCAACCCCGGGGGAAAAAAAGAGGCCGGGGCGTCTGCCCCGGCCTCTCGATTCTTGACTATGCCTCCGTCCTCACTTGACCTGGAGCCGGCTCCAGAGTCCGAAGTGGTCGGACGAATGCAGGCCCTTCGCGTAGGTGGTGGTCAGCCCACCCTTCTTGAACTTGATCTTCTTGCTGTTGGACATGATGTGATCGACCCGATGGGTGATGCCGGCCGTGCTCGGGTCGTTCAGGTTCGGGTCCTGCAGGCAGCACCCGAAGGGAGGCGGCCTGAGCGCACGCTCGCTCCAGCCACCCGCGAGGAGCGCCCGATAGGCGAGTGCATCGCCCGGGTCCACCTGGTCGCCGTGCACCGGAAAATCGGAGTTGAAGTCGCCGACCAGAAGCGTCGGGAGCTTCGAGGTCGTCGGACCGCCCGGTGCGATCAGCTGCTTGGCCTGGGCCTCGCGAATCCCACCCTTCGGGTAGGTCTGACCGTCGCTGCCTGTGTTGCTCGCGTCGCTGTCGAAGGCCTCGAGATGGCTGTCGACGACGTGGACCTTCTTGCCGTTGACCTTGGCGTCGACCGCCGCCCATCCGCGGGTCACGTCGACGCTGAGCAGGCCGCCGACCTTGACGCGCAGCAGCGTGTTGAACGTGCCGGAGGTCGCCTTGCTGGTCTTCACGCCCTTCTTCACCAGGATCGCGTCGCGCATGGTGAGGCGCTCGTTGTGGCACTGACTTGGGTTGGCGTTGCAGAACCCGAGTCCACCCGGGTTGTTCGTGATGGGTAGCTCATAGTCGAATTCCGGCTTGACCACGGCGATGCGGTACTGCAGCTTCGGCTTCTTCTTCTTGGTCGCGCTGGCGCCGCTCTTCTTTCCGCCGCCAGAGTTGAGCTGGTTGAGCAGGTCGGTGAGGAAGTCACCGCCGGCCGGGTCGGTCTGCGTCGCCTTCGGGGACGTGACGGCGCCCAGGTCGTACGGGCCGGTGCGCCACCAGGCGCCCTCCTGCAGGCCGACGATGTCGGGCTTCTGCTTTTTGATCTCGGCGGCAAGCTCCGCCGCGCGGACCGAGGGGAACTTGGTCCGGTGGACCTGCTGCTCGATCTGGTAAGCGGCATTCACGGCGCCGTCCAGCGTCGTGGAGTTGAGCGCCGGGCTCAGGTCTGCCCCGAGGTAGAGGTTGCGGCTCATCACCGTCAGTTGGTGCGTGCCCTTGCCTGACTTTCCCTTGGCATCGGCGGCGCCGGGGAGCAGCGTGATCGCGAGGGC
>DASUPK010000155.1:0-9445 GCA_036276255.1 Solirubrobacterales bacterium | reverse complement strand
CCCACGTCGCTCGGGTCGACTATCTGGTGCCTCTGGACCGTGTAGGTGAAGGCGGCGTAGGGCATCTCGACCCGGATCTCGTCGCCGTTCTGGATCTCGTCGATGTGACGGAACGGCGCCAGGTAGGTCGTCCGGTGCCCCGCGATCGCGACGGTGCCCGGCTGCCCCGGGATCGGCGTGTTCCTGTAGTGCCCGGGCCCCTTCTCCAGCGACGCGGTGTCGGTGCCCTGAATCACGACGATGTTGAGCCCGATCCGGTCGATCTTGATTCGCCCGATCGCGTGGCCCTCCTCGAGGTGGGGCTCGAAGCGGTCGGCGAGGATCCTCGCCTTGGCGGCGCTGCCTCGGACATCCCTGATCGCTTGCAGGTCGGCGGCGGTCGGGTATTGCGATTCGAGCTGATTCAGCTGGCTCGCCGCCTGGCCTTGCTTGAACTCGCCGTAGGCAGCTGAGAGCGGTTCCTGCCAGACCAGGGTGAGCCCCGCGTCCGCGAGGACCACGATCCCGGCCGTGATCAGCATGATCGAGCCGATATGAAGGAGCCGCCGCACGGCGGGAATTCTCGCATCGTTGGCTAAACGAACCGGCACGCTCCGAGGCGTGCCGCGGCCGCCGATGTATCGTGCGCGACGGCGCAGCGGGGGGCACGTAGGGAAGAAATGACCTGCTGGAAGTCGGAACAAGGGACGGGCGCAGGAGAAGCACCGCGAAGAGCCGCGGGGCCACACCCCCCGCGGACTCGCCGGGTCCCGCCTTGCGAACGACCGGGTAGGTTGACGTAGTGGGAGACCCGGGGGTGGAAAAGCCCAGCAGGAGGGGTCTCTCGACCTTCCTCGCCGAGCATGAGGATTGCGGCGGGGGTTTCGAAGTGCAGCGCTGGGAGGACTCCGCCGGCTCGATCGTTCGGGTCATCTGCGGCGGGTGCAGGCAGTCGATCGAGTACCCCGCTGCGTCCGATGAGGAGCTGATCTGGGATCAGGCGGCGTCCGAAAGCTCGTCGCGGAGGACGAGAAGGAACCGGGCGGCCGAGAGACCGCCATCGAAGGACGAGAAGGAATCCGCGAGGAGTGCCGCACCGACGAAGAAGGGTGAGCCCCGGCGAAGGGATTCCGGAGCCGGCTCGATCAGCTGGCGCAGCTGGCTCCCCGGCCTGATCGCTGGGCTGGTTGGCGGGGCACTCGTCCTGATCGTCCTCGCAATCGCCTCCGGCGGCGGCGGTTCCGGCCACCCATCGGCTCCCGGTGCGGGGTCGGCCAACTCAAGCACACCCACGGCGCCGCCGGCAAGCGCGCCGACTCGCACCTCTCCGGCGCCGCCAGCCAAGCGGCAATCGAAGCCGTCGCACCACGCGACCAGGCTCGACCAGCGACGACTGGCCGAGCGCGTGTCCATCGGCGTTCCGAGGGGCTGGAGCGCCGGGGTGGACGGCGGAGCCGTGACCCTGTTGGCCGGGAATGGAAAAGCGGAGGTGCAGGTCTACTACGAGCAGGGAGCAAGGTCGGATACCGAGCTCGCCCAGGCTTCGAAGAAATTCCTCCTCCAGCGACACCCGGGTGCTCGTGTCGCGGCGGTCGGACGCACCGAAACGGGCGGCAGGCAGGCCAGAACCGTACGGGTCACGTATCCGGGCGGGATCGAGTCGGCCACCGTCCTCGTGGCGGGCGGCTACAGCTATCTGATCCTCAAGCGGCTGGGCAAGCCGTCCTCGCGCGAGGCGAGACAAACGACGGACGCGGTGGCGATGAGCTTCAGACCCGTTTGAGCGACGATCTTCCGAGCCTTGTCGATGTGTCCAACTGCGGCGCCGCACCGCCAAGTCTGCGACAAATTGCGGATGTCAGCCCGCCGGAGACCTCACTTCCTCGCCGGAGTTCCAGGAGCTCGTGCGCCTCAAGGTCATCCTTGAGGTCGAGACCTCCCGTCAGCTCGTCGAGACGGCTCACGTCAGCGCCGGAGCTCGAGAGGCGGAGCTTGGCCGAGACGCTCTCACCGGTGAGGGCTGACCGGTGACCCAGAACGGACATGGCAAGCTGGAGTCCCACCTGTCGGATGACCTGATCGCCAAGGCTCGGGCGATCGCCAGCAGGTCGGATGAGCTGATTGAGCTTCTCGAGGATGCCCGTCAGCGGCTGTTGGAGTCAGACCCGGAGGCCGCCAGCGATTCAAAGCCCACGGCGTCCAAGGGCACGTCCACGACCAAGGCGAAATCCGAGACCGAGCTCTCCGATGGCCTCCGGCTGCTCACCTCACAGATGTCGGCGGCCGGCGCCGATAGGCGGGAGATCGCCGAGTGCCTCCGCAAGGACTTCGCGATCGAGGATCCCGAGCCGATCCTGAAGAGCATGGGCCTCTAGGGGCCCACCGGTATTCCGCTCAGACGAACCTGGAGACGGCCCGCGGATTCGCCTTCCGTGTGCGCAGGTCCAGGTCGGCGGCATCGAGGAGCTCGGCCGGGTTTGACCCGTCATGCGGGAAGACAGCCGTCCCGATGCTGGCCGAAATCCGTACGTCACCCGACTTGATGCCTTGCAGAGCCCGCTGGATTCGGCGCGAGAGCAGCTCGGCATCGTCGCGACCGGTTTCGGGCGCGACGACGGAGAACTCGTCGCCGCCCTGCCTATAGACGCCGTCCTCGTCGCGAACCTTGACGCCCAGGAGTGAGCCGACTGTCGCCAACAGTGCGTCACCGACGAGGTGGCCGTTGGACTCGTTGACGACCTTGAACCCGTCGAGGTCCATCGTGAGCAGGGCGAATTCGCGGTCTCTCCTCGCGTGACGGCCGGTTTCATGGTTCAACCTCGACATCATGGCTCGGTAGTTGCCGACGCCGGTGAGCCCGTCGACGATCGAGAGGCGGCGATATGCCTCCCTGCTCGTATGCAGCCCGGCCGTGAGGCGGCCGGTGACCACAGCCACGAAGATCGCCGCGGGACCGACCACCAGCACCCAGAGCGCGGTGTCCCGGGTGGGCTCCGCCGCGTACACGAAGGGCGTCAGCAGTGCGACGACTATGAGTGCGAGATATGCGGCGGCTATGCGCTGGCTCGGGAAGACCAGGGCGACGTAGAGGGCGATCGGGAGGAAGAGGGACGTGAGGACGTAGTCGACCAGGCCGACGTCGATCGCCACCTGCACCACTGCGACCA
This sequence comes from Solirubrobacterales bacterium, assembly GCA_036276255.1. Lineage (GTDB taxonomy): Bacteria > Actinomycetota > Thermoleophilia > Solirubrobacterales > 70-9 > DASUPK01. Next base: position 6,299 of record DASUPK010000155.1, on the reverse strand, counting down.
GGGGGACGGCGTACAGCCACCGCTCATCCGCGCTCTCCAATGGGACTCGTAGGCACACCAGTCCGATGACGGCCGTGACGGCGCTGAGGGAGTCGATCACCAGGGTGGCGTGCACACCGAGCAGAAGCGCAGTCGCGTACGACGTCACCGCGGTGACGATCAACAGCGCGCCGCCCAGTCGCCACGCGCCTCGCTGGCTGATTACGTGATTCCCCATCTCCGCTTCGCTAGGGCACCATGATCGCGATCTCCTGCGTGGATTGACGCACGCCGTGATTGTCTCAGCGCCGGCAGAGTGAAAGCGGCACACTTCCCGGCTCAATGTCCGCCGATCCGAACAACCCCGAGGCTCCGAGGATCGCCTCCTACCAGGCCGACCCCGATCAAGTCGGCCGAGTACTGCTGCTCTACTCGGGCGGGCTCGACACCAGCGTGGTGCTGAAGTGGATCCAGGAGCGCCACGGCGCCGAGATCGTCACGCTCACGGTCAATCTCGGGCAGCCGGGGGAGGAGTGGGATGTCGTCACCGGCAAGGCGGAGCAGCTCGGGGCCGTTGAGACGATCCTGGTGGACGCCCGTGAGGAATTCGCAAACGACTACGTGCTGCCGGCCATCAAGGCGAACGCCCTCTATGGCGGCGGCTACCCGCTGTTCACAGCGCTCGCCAGGCCATTGATCGGGAAGCTCGCGGTCGAGGCGGCGCGCGAGCATGGCTGCGACACGATCGCTCACGGCTGCACCGGTAAGGGCAACGACCAGGTGCGGATCGAGGCGACCATCGCCACACTCGATCCGGAGCTGCGGATCATCGCGCCGGTGCGCGAGTGGCAGATGGGCAGGGAGGAGGAGATCGCGTACGCGCGCGAGCACGGCATCCCGGTGAAGGGGGGCACCGAGGTCTCGCCCTATTCGATCGACGACAACCTCTGGGGCCGATCTTCCGAGGGCCGGGAGATCGAGGATCTCGACGCCGCTCCGCCGGATGACGTCTTCCAGCTCGTCACGCGGCCGGAGGATGCCCCCGATGAGCCGCAGGAGGTCACGGTCGGCTTCGAGCGCGGTCGTCCGGTCTCGATCGACGGCGAGCAGCTCGGCCTGGTGGAGCTGCTCGAGCGGGCGGCCGAGATCGGGCAGCGCCACGGCGTCGGCATCGTCGATCACATCGAGGACCGCGTCGTCGGCCTCAAGGTTCGCGACCTCTACGAGGTGCCCGCGGCCGCCATCGTGCTGACCGCCCACCGCGAGCTCGAGAACCTCGTCTGCACGATCCACCAGAACAACTTCAAGGGAGCCCTCGAGAATCACTGGGCCCACCTCACCTACGCAGGGCTCTGGCTCGAGCCGCTGCGGGCTGACCTCGACGCATACATGGACTCGGTCAACGAGTTCGTCACCGGCGAGGTCGCACTGAAGCTCTACCGGGGGTCGGTGAGCCCGATCCGGCGTAGCTCGCCGTACGCCCTCTACGATCGCTCACTGGCTTCATTCGGCGAATCCGGGGGAGACTTCTCCCAACACGCGAGCCCCGGGTTCATCGAGATCTTCACACTGCAGAGCAGGCTCGCTTACCGGATCCGAAAGGAGGAGAAGTGATCTACGAGCTAATCGGACGGATGGTCGTCGGGTTCATCCGCTGGCGCTACGGGCGCGAGCTCCGCATCGCCGCGGGCACCGGACTGGCGCTCACCGCGCTCGGCGTGGGTGCCTACCTCGCCTCGCGCGGGGGCGAGGACGAGCAGAGCTAGAAGCCTCGCGGCCTCAGCATATGAGTGTGCTCCGAGCCCGGCACGTAGGGCGCCCGGGCGCCTTGGTGCGCCCGAATCGCCCGGTCGCGGTGGGCGCGCGAGAGCTCGCGGAGGAGCTCCAGTAGGCGGGCGCGCCGACGCGGCTTCGCCCTCGTGGGGATGGGAACCCTGATCCTGCCCGCATGCGCCTCCATCTCAGCTCCTCTCGGTCGGTTGCTGACTCTTGAACGACACCGATGTTCCTCTCCGTGAGGTATCAGCGCAACATGAATTTCTTCTCTGCGTGATAAGTTTGCCTTATGCTCGATGTGAGGCGCCTGAGGGTTCTCCAGGAGGTGGTGGCTCGCGGCTCCTTTTCCGCGGCCGCTGAGTCGCTTCACCTCTCGCAGTCAGCCGTGAGCCAGCAGATCGCCGTGCTCGAGCGCGAGGTCGGGATCTCGCTGCTCGAACGCACGAGTGAGGGACCGAAGCTGACCACCGCGGGCGAGGCCCTGATGTCGCACGGCGACGCCGTGATGTGCCGGCTCGAGGAGGCAGAACGTGAGCTCGCCCAGATCGCGGGGCTGGAGGGCGGCCGTCTCCGCCTGGCCAGCTTCCCGACCGCCAGCGCGACCCTGATGACGAAGGCGCTGGCGCTCTTCCGCCGGCGCTTCCCCAAGGTCGAGCTCCAGTTCACCGAGGATGAGCCGGAGGACGCCTTCCCCGCCCTGAAGCGGGGCGACTTCGACCTCGCCGTCGTCTTCGATTACCCGGACTTCCCACTCGAGTTCGCTCGCGACGTCGAGGCGGAGCTGATCTACGAGGAGTCGATGCGGGTGGCGCTGCCGCCCGGGCACCCGCTGGCCGCCGCCAAGTCCGTTCGGATCGAGGATCTCGCCGAGGAGGACTGGCTCTGCGGAGAGCTGCCGAGCTCCTGCCGCGAGCAGGTTCTCCAGATCTGCCGCGACGCGGGCTTCGAGCCCAGGATCAGCTTCCAGAGCGAGGAGTACGAGGTGATCAAGGGTTTCGTCGCGGGTGGGCTCGGCGTGACGATCCTTCCCGAGCTCGCCGGCGATCACCCCGGCATCGAGCTGCGGGCGGTACGCGGCCGGAAGCCGATCCGCCGCGTCTGGGCCGTCACGCGCGAGAGCGAGGTGCGCTCCCCGGCCGCCGGGGAGATGCTGGGCATCCTGCGCGAGGTCTGCCGGGCCTACCGCGAGGGCTCGGCGCTGGCCGTGGCCGCCTGATTCCACGCCCGGCCTGCACGATTCATTGCAGGAAAGGGACTCCGGATTCTGCCCGCGGTGGGCGCGACGCGCCTGTGAGAGCGTTCGCTACCGTTCCTGGCTCGATAGAGCCGAGTCCCTCGATTCGAGGGAGCGGGGAACCCAGATCTGTTGGGGCGAATCGCCGGCAACTGCTCCGGCGTAACGCGACTCCTTTCCGCGTGAGCCCGTCAGCTAACCCCGCAGGCACCGAAGGAGATGGAAGCAGCGACGACATACGTCCGCAGCGCACGCGTCCGGCCTCGCCGGGCATTCCGGCGTAGGCGAATCGCGCTGGGCGGTGCGATCGCGCTCGCCGTGAGCGTCGCACTCGGGATCAGCCTCGCCGGCGCCAAGGACCCGTCGCTGAAGGACAAGATCAATTCGGCGCGCTCAGACGCCGGCCAGCTCTCGGACAAGGTCGATTCCCAGACGGCGCAGATCGGCTCGCTGATCACCCAGGCCCATCAGGCGGGGGCGCACGCGATGGAGCTGAACGCCCAGGTCCAGGACGCCGAGGCCCGCTCGGAGCAGCTGTCGAAGCAGCTCGACGTCGCTGAGCAGCAGCTCGACTCACTGCGCGGTCAGTACGCGGCGTCGGTGAAGGTGCTCGACCGCCGCCTCGTCGACATCTACGAGAGCGACGCTCCCGACTATGTCACGGTGCTGCTCAACTCGAACGGCTTCGACGATCTCTCCACGCGCGCCGATTACCTGCAGGCGCTCCACCACGCAGACATGCGGATCGCAAACCAGGTCGCGTCGCTGCGGGACCAAATGGCCGATCACACCCACCAGGTCGCGGACCTGAAGCAGCGCTCAGACGCCGAGGCCCAGCAGCTCACCGCCACCAAGCAGAGCTTCATCGCGAGTCAGCAGGCCGCGAACCAGGACGCGTCCGCGGTCGCCCAGGCGCGTTCCGGCACTCAGGCGTCGCTCTCGGACGCCCAGAATCAGGTCGCCCAGCTCGAGCAGCAGAAGGCCGACCAGCAGTCCGCATCATCAACCTCATCGGGCTCCGGCACCGCCGCCTACCTGGGCGGCCCGTACTCGATCCCGACCTACATCGTCATGTGCGAGTCGGGCGGCAACTACCACGCGCTCAATGCCTCGAGTGGAGCGGGCGGCGCCTACCAGATCCTGCCCTCGACCTGGGCTGCGTACGGCGGCCAGGGGGAGCCGCAGAACGCCCCGAAGGCCGAGCAGGACCGGATCGCCGCTGAGATCTGGCGGGACTCGGGCCCGAGCGCCTGGTCCTGCGCGTAGCCGAAGAATCCCTGGAGCTCAGGAGGCGCGGCTCAGGGGGTGAGGCCGACGGCGGCTTCGGGCGTCACGGCCCGGAAGCTGAAGCTCTCTTCGAGGTAGAGCTCGACGGAGTCGGCATCGTGGCTCAGGTAGCCGATCGAAAGGTCCTGACCGGAGTCGAAGAGGAAGTCGCCGCCGCGCAGGCTGAGGACCGCGCCGTCGTTGACGGCCGGGGCCCAGACGATCGGCCCGCCGAGGATCTCGCCGAGGTGCTGCATGAGGGGGTAGCCGCCATGCTCGCCCGTCTCGAGGACCCGGGTGTGCGCCTCGGGGCTGAGCGCGAGGCCGTAGGGACCGTCGACGCCGGCGGCGCGCAGATCGTCCACGGCCTTGGCGATGTGGCGCGGATAGCGCTCGCAGTCCTCGCCGAGGGCGATCGTCTCGTTCGGCGATGCCTCGATCACGCCGGCGATGCCGGCCGACTTCCAGCCATGGAAGACGACGGCGTTCTCCGCGCTCCCGATGCTCCGGGCGGCGTCATCGAGAGCGTCGAGATCGACGTCCTCGGCGCCGCGGTCTGCGTCGTCGAGCTCTGAACGGGAGACAGAGAAGCGGGCTCGCAGCTCCACCAGCCCGAGGACACGCCGCTGCCTGCCGTCCACTCCGTCGCCCGGGGCATCGGAGCGCTCCTCGGTGCGGCCCAGGTTCGTTGCGGAGTGATCCCAGCCGTGCGGGCCGTCGAAGTCGACCAGCTTGCGGGCGGCGAGCGCGGGGGTGAGGCGCTCCCGTGCCTCCTCGTCCAGCAGCCGCCAGCCCTCGGCCGTGATCGGGGCGTGCTCGCGGAGGAGATGACTCATCGGGCGCTCCCCCTGAGGCTGCCGATCCCGAGTGACTCGCTGCCGGCAAGGGGCGCGCCCTTCGCAGCCTCGCCCTCGGTGGCCTCCTCCTCGGACTCCTCGCCGTGCTCGACGATGTCGCCCTCCTGGAAGAGGATCCCCTGGGCGATCTCGCGCCAGAGCGGGGTCTTGCGCAGTAGAAACTCGAGGTCCATCGCGAAGTGCTTGAACTCCTCGCCCTGGGCGTCGCGCATGATCGCGCGGGCCTCGGCATCGGGCTCGACGGCAAGCCGCTGCTCGTACCAGCCGATCGCCTCCGCCTCCTCGGTCACCGACGCACAGAGACGGGCGAAGGTCCGGGTCTCGGCGGGGAGCTCGTCGGCTGGCTCGTGGTACTGATCGAATCCCACGGCGGCATCCTTTCACGCCAGGCGAGTTCCAACCCTCTCACTCGGCGATCTCCCGGAGATCCTTGGGCCGCATCAGCACGTGGAGGACGTGTTCGTCGAAGCCGGCGAGCCCGCCCTTCTTCATCTTCACGCGCGACCCGGTGACCAGGGCGACGGCCTGCGAGCAGTCGGGCTCGTGGCCGACGAGCATGACCTCGCCGCGGCCGGCGGCGAGGTCGAGGGGGTCGAAGTCTCCGCCGGCGAGGCGGTCGTCGATCTCGACCGAGACCCCCAAGACCTGGCAAGCAAGGTCGGCCGTTCTCTTCGCTCGGGCCTTGGGGCTGGCGAGGCAGGCATCGAGCTCCACGCCCAGCTTCTTCAGGGCCCGGCCCGCGTTCACGGACTGGCGCTCGCCCTTCTCTGTGAGCTCGCGGTCGGCATCCGGCATCCCGGCGCCGTCCTCCGCGTCCCCGTGTCTCAGGATCCAGATCACCGAAGGAACTTATCTCGCAGCTGGCGATCCAGGCGTTGTTGGTGAGTCACCCACCCCCGTAGGTGGGTAAGTCATCAAGGCCGGAGACTTCGGGCGGTGGGGAAAGTTTCGTCCGGCCGTAGCGGAATTTGACTCTCTTCGGTGCCGGTTCCGTCTACCACTGGGGGCATGATCGACGGGTGAGCGCCGGAGCCGTACACCTGCATGTCCACAGCGAGTACTCGCTGCTCGACGGGGCCTGCAAGATCGACAAGCTCGCGGCGCGGGCGGCCGAGCTCGACATGCCGGCGCTTGGGCTCACCGACCACGGCGTGATGAACGGCTCGGTCGAGCACTACAAGGCGTGT
>DASUPK010000154.1:0-5662 GCA_036276255.1 Solirubrobacterales bacterium | reverse complement strand
TGCGACCGTGGCCCCGCTGGCCGTGATGGCCGCGGTCCGGCTGCTGCCGAGCGAAGAGCCGGCCAGGGGACGGCCCCGCCGCCGGATCCCGCTCCCCTCCGAGCAGCTCTCCAGGCCGGCGACGGCGTCCTCCTACGACTACGAGCCCGGCCGATGAACCCCGATCGCCGATATCCCGAGCGAGTTTCGCGACGCTACGACGAGCGCCCTCGGACCGCGCGCGAGGCGCGCTCGGGGCAGCGACGCCGCTATTCCGCGCGGAGGCCGGTGCAGTCGACCAAGGCTCTGACCGTGAAGCTGGCGACCCTCGCCGTCGTCGCGACGCTGGCGATCGGCGGCCTGATCGCGGCGCAGATGGCCGCCGGCAAGGACCCGTCGCTCGGCCCGAAGGCCGCGACCCGGGCGAAGAAGGCCTCGAGCTCCGGTGCGAAGAGCGGCGGCTCCACCGGGAGCGCCACTGCCACCGATCCCAACGCACAGATCTACGGCGGATACAACGGCTACTACGGCTACTCGTCCGGGTCGAGTGGGTATTCGGGGTCGGGCTACTCGACGCAGCAGTCCGCGCCGGCGCCCGTCACCAGCAGTACCTCGTAGCGGCCACCAGGCCGCAGCACTTTGGAGCGGCGACGGAGTCGCCGCGACTTGTGCGGGGCGGCCGCTTGTGGCCGCGACCTAATAGCGAAGCCATTTACCCCGCCACCGTCAGCACGCCCAACGCGAGCACGGACGCCGCGATCAGCGCCAGCGCGGCCCCGGTGACGATCCGTCCGATCGTGCCGAGTGCCTCGTCGCCCATCAGTTCACTATCGCGGGCCAGCCGGCGCATGAACGGCAGCATCACAAGGAGGAGCACCGCGTTGAGCGCCTGCGAGAGTAAGAGGATCTGGATCAGCGGGGCGCCTGGGATCAGCACGAGCACCGCTGCGATCAGCACGACCGCGCCGTAGCTCGCGTAGAAGAGCGGCGCCTCGGAGAAGCTGTCGTTGACGTCGGCGGGCCTGCCGGCGGTCTCCGCGACCGAGTACGCGGTCGAGAGCGGAACCACCGCTGCGGCCAGCAGGGCGGCCCCGACGAATCCGATTCCGAACAGGGTCGACGCCGAGCTGCCCGCAAGGGGCTCGAGCGCCTTGGCCGCGTCACTTGCGTCTTTGATGTCGATCCCGCGCACGTGCAATGTCGCGGCGCAGGCGACGACGACGAAGAAGCCGATGATGCCCGTGAGAGCGGCCCCGACGACCACGTCGACGTTCTCGAAGCGCAGGTCCTTCAGCTTCAGGTGCTTGTCGGCGGCGTAGGACTGGATGAAGACCAGCCCCCACGGGGCCAGGGTCGTCCCGATCGTCGCGACCGCCACCAGCACCGCGTCACGGGTCAGCGGCATGCGCGGGACGATCAGGCCCTTCGCCGCGGCCCCCCAATCGGGGTGCGCAAGGATGCCCGAGGCGATGTAGGTGACGAAGACGGCGCTGAGCGCCAGCAGGATGTGCTCGACTCGGTTGAAGGAGCCGCGCAGTACCAGCGCCGAGACGCCGATTCCCGCCAGCGGCACGGTCACGTAGCGGCTGATGCCGAACAGCTCCAGTCCCGCCGCCACCCCCGCGAACTCGGCGCACATCGTGCCGACGTTCGCGACGACGAGCGCCGCCAGCACGATCCGTGCGTCGCGCACTCCCCGGCGCGTGCGAACCAGGGTGAGGAGCCCCTGGCCGGTGACCACCCCCATTCGGGCGCCGACCAGGTGGTAGACGATCAGTGCTGCGGTCGAGACCGCGAGCACCCAGAGCATCTCGTAGCCGTACTTCGCTCCGAGGATCGAATAGGTGGTGATGCCCGCCGGGTCGTCGTCCGAGAGCCCGGCGAGAACGCCCGGCCCCACCACCGCCAGCAGCGCCCCGGCGTAGCCGGCGCTGAGCAGAGCGGGCCGGCGGCGCAGCAGCCAGGCGTGCACGTGCCGGCCGGGCCTGCCGCGTGGATGCTTGCGGGTGAGAGTCGGGGCTTGATCGGGTGGTTGCGCGACAATCGGAGCATGATCGATGCACTGGTCGGCCAGATCGAGGACCGCTTCGCCGAGCTCGAACGCCAGATGTCCCAACCCGAGGTGATCGCGGACCGCGAGCGCTACGCCGAGGTCGGACGCGAGTACCGCGACCTCGAGCCCGCTCATCAGCTGGCTCGGGAGTGGCTGACGCTCAAGGACGACCTCGAGGGTGCCCGCGAGCTGCTCGCCGAGGACGGCGACGATCCGGAGCTCAAGAAGGTGGTCGCGGAAGCTCCGGCGCGGCTCGACGAGCTCTCCGAGGAGATCCGGATGGCGACGGTCGAGCGTGACCCGAACGACGACAAGAACGTGATCGTCGAGATCCGCGCCGGCACCGGGGGAGACGAGGCCGCCCTGTTCGCCGGCGACCTCTTCAAGATGCTGACCCGCTACGCGGAACGGCGCGGCTACTCGGTCGAAGTCCTCTCCCAATCCCCGTCGGAGGTCGGCGGGTTCAAGGAGGTGACTTTCGCGATCAAGGGCGACGCCGCGTACTCCGTCTTCAAGTACGAGGGCGGCACCCATCGCGTCCAGCGGGTTCCCAAGACCGAGTCGCAGGGTCGCATTCACACCTCGACGGCGACGGTGGCCGTGCTGCCGGAGGCCGAGGAGGTTGACGTCCAGATCGACCCCAACGACCTCCAGACCGACGTCTACCGCTCCTCCGGCCCCGGGGGCCAGTCTGTCAACACGACCGACTCCGCCGTTCGGATCACCCACAAGCCGACCGGTCTGGTGGTGGCGATGCAGGACGAGAAGTCCCAGCACCAGAACCGGGACAAGGCGATGCGGGTCCTCCGCGCCCGCCTCCTGGAGCGCCAGATCGAGGAGCAGCAGAAGGAGATCGCCTCGGAACGGAAGGCGCAGGTGGGCTCCGGCCAGCGCTCCGAGAAGATCCGCACCTACAACTTCCCGCAGGACAGGATCACCGACCATCGCGTCAAGCACACTGCGAGCGGAGTCGATCGGGTCCTCGGCGGGGAGCTGGACGAGTTCACGGAGGCCCTCGCGTCCGAGGAGAAGCGGCGCCGCCTCGAGGATCAGACGGACGGGTCGGCCTGAGCCCGGAGACCTCGGCAGTCCGCGACGCGCTGCAGGCCGCGGTCGATGCGATCGCCGCGGCGGGCTGCGAATCGGCGCGCCTGGACGCCGAGGTGCTCCTCGCCCACGCGACGGGCTGGGACCGCGCCCGCATCGCCGCCGAACCGGACATGCGCCTGCCCGTGGGCGCCTCCCGGGAGTTCGCCGAGATGGTCCGCCGCCGGGTTCGCCGCGAGCCCGTCGCCTACATCATCGGACGCAAGGGCTTCCGGCGAATCGAGGTGCTGGTCGACCACCGCGTCCTGATCCCGAGGCCCGAGACCGAGCTGCTGGTCGAGCTCGCGGTGGAGATCCAGGCGACCTCGGCCATCGACGTGGGAACGGGCAGCGGCGCGATCGCGCTGGCGATCGCCGACGAGCTTCCCGCGACCAGGGTGTCTGCGATAGACACCTCGATGGATGCCCTTCGAGTCGCTCAGGTGAACACGGAGCGGCTTGGGCTCGGCGACCGGGTGGACGTTGGCAACCGCGGGATCGCGTCGCTCGATTCGACCGGTCCCTGCGACCTCCTGGTCGCCAACCTGCCCTACGTCTCCGCGGCCGAATGGGAGGGGCTCGCCCCCGAGATCCGCGAGTACGAGCCGCGTGAGGCCCTCGTGGCCGGTCCGACGGGGCTCGAGGCGATCGACGGGCTGCTGGCCTCGGTCGCCCGGCTCAGGATCCGTCCTGTGGCAGTCGCCCTCGAGATCGGTGCGGAGCACGGGCCCGCGGTCTCGGAGCTCGTTCGGCGTGCCGGCTACGCCGAGGTGGAGACCCGCCGGGACCTGGCGGGGCACGACCGCGTGATCATCGGCCGGTGACGGAGACGGTCTCGATCGAGCGGGGCAGAGCGGACGCGGCCCGCGGCGCGCTCGAGCGCTGCATCGGGGAGGGCGGCGTGGCGATCTTCCCGGCGGACACGCTCTACGGGCTCGCGTGTGACCCGCTCAACGGCGAGGCGGTCGAGCGCATCCAGGCGATCAAGGGGCGCGGGGAGCGCAAGCCCTCGGCCGTCATGTACTTCTCTCCGCTGGCGATGCGGGAGCTGGTCGCCGGACTTGGACCGCGAACCCGCGACGCGGTCGGCGCTCTGCTGCCGGGCCCGGTGACCCTGGTGATCGCCAACCCCGAGCGGCGCTACCCGCTGGCCTGCCGCGAGGACCCGGAGCGGCTGGGCGTCCGGCTGATCGGGGGGCCGCTCGCCGGGACGATGACGCCGATCTTCCAGACGAGCGCCAATCGAAGCGGCTCCCCGGCGCCGATCCGCTTCGACGAGATCGATTCGGAGATCCTCGCTGCGGCCGACCTCGCCATCGACGCCGGAGAGCTGATCGGTGAGCCCTCGACGGTGGTCGACGTCACCGGCATCGACTCGGGCGGAGCTTGGGAGGTCCTCCGCGAGGGCGCTCTGCCCGCGGCCGAGGTCGATGCTCGGCTGCGGTCCGCCGCCCGGGGCTAGCCGGACGCTTCGAGGGCCGCGCGCTCGCCTTCGGCATGACTGCCGTAGGACCAGCCGCGCTGCAGCCTCTCGCCGCGCGGTTCCACGACCCAGGCGACCTCTGAGGCGACCGGTTCCCCGGTCGCGCGGGAGCGCGCCTTCATCTCGCCGAGGACGAGCAGCCGGTTTCCGATCTCTCGGAACCGGCTGAGGTCGACGTGGATCTCGGAGAACATCTCGTCGACGTCTTCGAACCAGGCGCGGATGCCGTTGGGGCCGTGGTAGCCGGGGTCGCCTTCCTCGCGAGCGGTCAGGAACGGATGCCATTCGCAGTCGGGGTTCCAGGCCTCGATCCAGGCCTCGGAATCGCGGGCGTTGAACGCGTCCCGGGATTGCGCCAGCAGCTCATGGTAGGTGGGGGCCATCAGGCGGCGCCTCCCGCGGCTGCATCGCGCCTCGTCCACCGTCTGGAACAGGTCGAGCCGGATCGCTCTGCCATCTCGGAGCTCCCAGAGCATCACGGCGTCCTGTCCGAACTCGAGCCCCGTCCTCTTGCCGCGGGCGCGCAGCGTGAACTCCACGATCACCCGGTCACCGGCGGCCTCGAAGCCGTGGGCGTCCCAGCGGATCTCGTCCATCACCTCGTAGAAGGAGTCGAACCAGCGGCGGATGCCGTCGTGGCCGCGGTAGGTGTCGGGCTCGGACGCGAGGCTGGGGGGCGTCGTCGCCTCGAAGCCGGTGTCGAGGAAGGGGAGGATGCCTTCGATGCCGTTCTCGTTGAACGCTTCGAACCCGCGCTTCACGATCTCGACGTTGTCGCCCGAGGCCATGCCGCTCAAGGTAGATGCCAGCTTCAGCCTGCTGTGTGAGATGCGGCCGCGAGCGCGCTCTGGATGAACAGCTCGCGCGCCCTCTTCCACTCAGCTGTCGGACCCCGCTCTATCCGCTCGAGGACCAGGCCCTGGTTGCAGGAGTTGATCATCAGAGCCAACGTTCGCGCCTGGGCGGCGGGTGGACCATCCTCGGCCCTCTTGAGCAGATCGATCAGGACCGCCTGCCACCCGTCGTTGACCTCGGTGATCGTCCGCCGCACCTCGGCGTCG
>DASUPK010000153.1:0-6845 GCA_036276255.1 Solirubrobacterales bacterium | reverse complement strand
GTCGTGCAGGCGTCCTTCGTGCGGCTTACCGTCGAGGCCGGTCCAAGTCCCAAACGACTCCTTGAGGAGCCAGCGGTCGTCGCGTACGCGCGCAAGGCGCTTCCACACCAGCTTGCAGAGGTCCTCCAGACTCAACTGACGCGCACGACCGTGCCGTTCTGAATGGAGCTGGAACCGGCTCGTGGACATCGCTCGATTGTAAGCGCGGCCCTGTCCGGTTTCCCGAGGCCTCTTCTCCTCTCCCCCCAGCAGTTGAAGACGTAGCGCGCTCCCTCGGGGTCGAGCTTTCGCCGCAGGCGGCTGGCGTGGGAGTCCAGCGTGCGAGTCCGGCCCTTCGAGCGGAATCCCCAGACGTCGCGCAGCAGCTCGTCCTTGGAGAAGACGCGGCGCGGCTCGGACGCCAGCGCCCGGAGCAGAGCGAATTCCTTGTTGGCCAGCTCCACCCGGCGGGTGGCCGGGTCGACCCGTCAGGTCGCCGAGCCGGATCGGTCCGCGGCGGGCTCCCGAGCGTCGGCGAAGCACGGCCGCCACGCGGGCCAGCAGCTCCGGATAGTGAAAGGGCTTCCTAATCCGCTCTTTGTTCGCACCATTTCCTGTTGGCGTCGGCAAGGAGCGCGGCGCCGCCTCAGGTGAGCGCGCTAGGAGGTCGTCTTTGCTCCTCGTCCGGAGCAGGAGCGACGGCTAATCGAAGGGAGCGCTGCCGCGATGCTCCTTTCACGCGGAAGGAGGCGTCAGCTCACCGCGCGCGCCGCTGCTGCTTTTCGTCCAAAGGAGCGGTCGTGCGGACCGCCGTAATATTCACGTACGCCGCCGTATCCACATACGCTAGTGTATGTGATTGTGGAGGTACAGCGACACGAGCCCCGCCGGGCTCGGCGGCTCGTCAACAGCGTGGTTTCGCTCTGGGGTGCAGGTCTTGCGATCGCGACGGCAGCCGGTATCCCCCTGGTCTGGATCTGGATGGCGTCGAAGCTCGCCGGTACCAAACGGGACCTGACACCCTCCCTCGCCGTCTTTATCGCGACGGGCATCATCGTCTCCTACTGGCTCGCGCTGCTCGCGGGCTCATGGTTCCGGGGGCGAGCGATTGACCACGGCGAGGAGCGCGCTCGAGTGAGGCGTCGTTCCTGGAACCGCAGCTTCAGCGACGCTCCGCGACCAGAGGATCAGCGGATTGATCCAATCGAGCGGATCTTCATCATCGTCGGGGTGCTGGCGATCGTCGCCTTCGAGATCTGGTTCTTCTTCTTCGCTGGGGACCCACTGCCCAGTCAGCCGGCCTTCTGATGGCTGCTCCGCAGAAGGTGCCGAGGCCGCAACGCCCGAAGCGGCTCACTCGCAAGGAGAAACAGGCGGAAACGCGGCGTCGGCTACTTGACGCCGGCGAGCGCGTCTTTCTTCGGCGCGGGCTCCAGGGCTCGAGCGTCGAGGAGATCGTGGCCGAGGCCGGTTTCACGCGGGGGGCGTTCTATTCGAACTTCAAGAGCAAGGATGAACTATTCGTTGAGCTCCTCCACGCGCGGGTCTATGACCGTTATGCCGAGCTTGCGAAGGAGACCGAGGCGCAGCCCGGTACCCCTCGCGAGCAGCTGCGCTGGGGAGCCGAACGGCTACGCGACGTCCAGAGTGACGAGCAGGGAAGCTGGCTCTTCCGCCTCTGGCTCGAGTGCTTGACGCAGGCGGCGCGCGACGAGGAGTTTCGAAAGCTCGCCGCGACGTTCTGGAGCGGGAACCGAGCCTTGGTTGCTGGGCAGGTCGACGCGACGTTCAAGGAGGTCGGGAGGAAGCCGCCGCTTCCGCCCGATCAGCTGGCGACCGGGATGATCGCCCTCGACGTCGGTCTCGCTGTCCAACACCTGGTGGATCCCGAGGCCGTGTCGCTCGACGTCTACGTCCCGCTGTACGACCTGCTGTTCGGCGAGATGGTCGAAGCGAGCGGCGGCTAACGGCGAGCGAAACCGCCGCTTTCCATGCAAAGCAGCACTCCCCGAACCGGGCGGGGCCGCTCCGGCTTTGCGCGATAAGCGGTACTGCTCTCGCGTCGGGGCGGCGTCCGAGCTTAGCCGCGGCGGCCGGTCCCGGGTTCGGGCGCACCACACCGGTGCGGCGATACATTCAGCTCCTCACGGGCCGCCTCGCTCTCTCGGAGGCTCGTTTCGCGGCGGGCCCCGGAGACGCAGAGGGGGCCCGCCTCGCGGCAGGCCCCCTCGCAAGCAACGGTCAGAGCTCGACGATGACCGACTTGATCTCGGTGTAGGCCTCGAGGACCTCCTCGCCCATCTCGCGGCCCCAGCCCGACGCCTTGTAGCCACCGAACGGCAGCGCGGCGTCGTAGATGTTGTAGGTGTTGCAGTAGATCGTCCCGGCCTTGAGCAGCTTCGCCAGCTTGTGGAGCTTGGAGACGTCCTTGGTCCACACGCCGGCGCCGAGCCCGTAGTCGGTGTCGTTGGCCTCACGGGCCAACGACTCGAGGTCGTCGAACGGCCTCGCGGTGAGCACCGGGCCGAAGATCTCCTCGCGCTGGACCTTCATGTCCGGCGTCGTGTCGACTAGCACCGTCGGCTCGACGAAGTAGCCGGGCCGGTCCATCGCATGGCCGCCCGCCAGGGCCCGGGCGCCCTCCTTCTCACCCGCCTCGAGGTAGCCGGTGACCTTTTCGAACTGCTCCTTGGAGACGATCGGCCCCATCTCGCTGTCTTCCTCGATGCCCGGGCCGACCTTGAGGTTCTTCGCGTGGTCGGCGACGCCCGACACGACCTCGTCGAACACGCTCTTCTCCACGAACAGCCTCGTGCCGGCGATGCAGCACTGACCGTGGTTGAACAGCGTCGCCATCGCCGAGCCCGGAACCGCCGCCTCCATGTCGGCGTCCGGGAACACGATGTTCGGCGACTTGCCGCCCAGCTCGAGCGACACCTTCTTCAGGTTGCCGGTTGCCGCCTTCGCGACCAGCCTGCCGACCTCCGTCGAGCCGGTAAACGCCACCTTGTCGACGTCGGGGTGCGCGGCGAGCGGCGCGCCGGCCGTCTCGCCGAAGCCCGGCACGATGTTGACGACGCCCTCGGGGATGCCAGCCTCGAGGATCAGCTCACCGAGCCTGAGCGCCGACAGCGGCGTTTGTTCGGCGGGCTTCAGCACCACCGTATTTCCGCACGCGAGCGCGGGGGCGAGCTTCCACGCTGCCATCAGCAGCGGGAAGTTCCACGGGATGATCTGCCCGCATACCCCGACCGGCTCGCGACGCGTGTAGCAGTGCCACTCGCTGTCGGGCATGTAGGGGACCGTCGGCTCCATCGTGCGGCCGTGGAGCTTTGTCGACCAGCCCGACATGTACCAGAACATGTCGGCGGACAGCGGCACGTCAGCGGCCTTGGCGACCGCGAACGGCTTGCCGTTGTCCAGCGCCTCGAGCACCGCGAACTCCTCCGCGTGCTCCATGATCAGGTCGCCGATTCGATGGACGAGCCGCCCGCGCTCGGACGGCTTCAGCCTCGACCACGGTCCCTCGTCGAACGCCTGCCGAGCGGCCTTCACCGCGCGGTCGATGTCCTCCTCGTCGCCCTCGGCGACGTGGGCGAGCACCTCGCCAGTGGCCGGGTCGTAGGTTTCGAACGTCTTCCCCGATGCGGCAGGCACCCACTCGCCTCCAATGAGAAGCGGGCGGTCCTTGGCGGTGAACTCTCGCACCAGAGGGTCTATCTCTACGGTTGCCATGGCAACATTCCTTTCCCCCCTACCCGTCGTCTTCTCAGAATACGCTTCGGCGTCCAAATTGGGGCGGCGTTAAAGCTGCCTTCACGGCGGGTGAGAGGAAGCGCTCCGGCGTCCTGTTCGTCATTCACTTCTTTCAGCTCTGGGCGATCCGAGATCGAGGTGCGCCACCTCGAGAACTTCCGCCATCGCACCGACGCCTCGAAGCCGCCCGGCTGTCGGATAGCCGCTGCTCCTGGACGGGAGCAGAAGCCGAGCGGCTCCTCGGAGCCGCTGCTCCAATGCGCGAAAGGGAGCAGCGCCGAACCTACGCTGCTCCTCTTCATGCAAGGGGGCAGCGGATCGCCTTCCTAATCCGCTCTTTGTTCGCACCATTTCCGGTTCGCCGCAGCAAGGGGCGCGCCACTCGCTACCGCCTTCTCGGAGAAGCGCGACCCGAACTGGCGCGGCCGTTAGCGGCTCGCGCCCGGTTGCAAATGGTCGAGCAGCTCGGCCTCATCCCCGCGCCTGCGGCGTGAGCCCACTCGGATCGCCCCCGTAAGACGGGGCTTGTGAAGCCGAGGCGCCGGCGACCGCATCGGCGCCGCCGTCGACGTGGATCACCTCGCCGCTGATTGCCTCGGACCAGTCCGAGAGCCGGAAGCAGACGGAACGCGCGACAGGTGCCGGGACGTCCGTGTCCCAGCCGAGCGGAGCGCTTCCGGCCAGCCGGCGGCGAGCTCGCCGAACCCGTCGATCCCGCCCGCGCGGTTACGCGAGCCGCTCGCGTTCAGCCTCTCGCAACTCGATCCGCCGGATCTTGCCGGTCAGGGTCTTGGGCAGCTCGTCGACGAACTCGATCCGGCGCGGATAGGCGTAGGCCGAGAGATGGCCTCGGACGAATCCCTTGATCTCCTCGGCCAGCTCCTCCGAAGGCTCCGATCCCTCGCCGAGCACGACGAACGCCTTGACGACATTGCCGCGGCGCTCATCGGGGGACGCCACGGCGGCAGCCTCCAGGACGGCCGGGTGCTCGATGCAGGCCGACTCGACCTCGAAGGGCCCGATCCGGTACCCGGCCGAGATGATCACGTCGTCGGCGCGGCCCGAGTACCAGAAGTAGCCGTCCTCGTCGCGCTCGGCCGCGTCCTTGGTGTGGAACCACTCGCCACCGAACGTCCCCTCGGCGGCCTCGGGGTTGTTCCAGTATCCGAGCGGATAGTGGGGGTTGGAGCGGGCGCGCAGGCAGATCTCGCCGCGCTCGCCGGTCCCGACCGGGTTCTCGTCCTCGTCGAGGATCTGTACGTCCCATCCCGGCATCGGCTTGCCCATCGAGCCCTCCCGCACGTCCATGAAGGGGAAGTTCCCGCAGAGTGGATACGACTCGCTGAGACCGTAGAAGTCGAGGACCGTGACCCCGTACTGGTCGCGGAACCAGCGGATCGCCTCGGGGTTGAGCGGCTCCCCCGCGGAGCAGACCCGGCGGAAGCGCTGCGGGTAGCGCTTGCCGGCGTCCTCGATCGACATCATCGAACGGATCGCCGTCGGGGTAGCGAAGACGTTGGTGACGCCGTGTCTGGAGAGCACCTCGAGCTGCTCGCGCGGATCGAAGCCTCCCTCGCGCTGATAGACGAACTGGACGGCGCCGTAGCGCCACGGCCCGATCAAAGGGCAGATGCCCGCCGCCCAGGCCCATTCGCCCATCCCGTGGAAGAGCTCGCCCTCCCGCACCTCGTGGCAATAGACGAACTCCTCGTGGCCGAGGATGTATCGGTGGGCGTGGAGGATGCCCTTGGCGAGCCCCGTGGTTCCCGACGTGTAGTAGATCTGAGCCGGGTCGTCGGCCGAGGTGTCGACGGTCTCGAAGCGATCGTCCTGCTCGGCGAGCAGCTTGGCGTCGAGCACGATCACCTCGTCGACCAGGGAACCCGGCATCCGGTCGGCGTTGGCCGCGTCGGTGACGATCACCCTCGGCTGCGAGTCCTTGATGCGGTGCTCGATTCCCTCGTCGCCGTAGAGGACTGACAGGGAGAGAAGGATCGCGCCGGCCTCCCAGGTGCCGAGGAACATCGCCGCGGTCTCCGGCGACGCGGGAGCGCAGACCGCCACCCGGTCCCCCCGCTCCACGCCGTGCGAGACGAGCAGGTTGGCGGCGCGGTCCGCCAGGGAGCGCTGCTCGGCCCAGCTCACCTCGCGCCGGTTGCCGCGGAAGTCCTCGAAGACCATCGCGGTGCGATCGGCCGGCTGGCCGTCGCAGACGTCGGCCGCGATGTTGTATCGATCGGGCACTCGCCAGCGATGCGCCTCGCAGGCCTCCTCGTAGGTGAGGGATTCGGTCGCGCTCATGCTCATGGACTCTCCTCCGCGTTGCTCGAGGACATCATCCCCGTTTTGAACCGCGGAACCCGAAGCCACGCTCTGGATTCCCTTCGGGAGTAGGCTGCCGGCCAATGAAGGCCGTGCTTCTGATCCTCGTCGCGGCAGTCGTTGCGGCCTGCCTCTGCGGGAGCGCGCTAGGAGGGTCGCCATTGTTCCTCGGCCGGAGCAACAGGGACGGTTAATTGACGAGAGCGCTGCCGATCACGCGAAAGGGAGCTATCAGCTCGCGCAGGGTGTCGCTTTGCATGGAAAGCAGCGGTCCGCCGCGAGATACTGCGGGGGCGATGTCGGAGGAGAACTTCGAAACCATCAGCACAGTGATGGACGCATGGAACCGTGGCGACTGGGACGAGGCCCTGAAGGATGTTGCACCGGGCTTCGAGGTCGATAACTCATCGAATATAGGCGAGTGGCGCGGAGTCCACAGGGGGCGGGACCAGGTGAAGCAGATGTGGGAGGAATTCACGGAACCCTGGGAGTCCGTGCGCATCGAGATCGATGAGTTCATTGATGCCGGGGAGCACGTCGTCACGCGGGGAACCGCGCGGTTCCTAGGCCGGGATGGGATCCAAACAGAAGCCCACCAAGGCTGGTGCTGGACGTTTCGCGACGGCGTCGTGACGCGTCTCCTGGTATCCAACGAGCTGGACGACGCCCTCGAAGCCGCCGGGCTGTCGGAGTAGCCGCTTTGGACGAGAAGCGGCTGTTTCTGGACTAGTACGAGCGTCAGCTATGGCGAAGCGGGATGGGCTCGCCCCAGGCGGGCACCTCGAAAT
>DASUPK010000152.1:0-18667 GCA_036276255.1 Solirubrobacterales bacterium | reverse complement strand
CTTCGACATCGTCCAGTTCGAGGGCAAGGGATCGAAGGCGCGCAAGCTGGCGATGCTGCTCCACGGCCTCCGCGACGAGGTCAACCGCCCGGCGATCGTCTACTGCGGCACCCGCAGGGACACCGAGGAGGTCGCCCAGTCCCTGCGCGAGTCGGGGCTCTCCACGGCCGGCTACCACGCCGGCATGGACCCCGACGAGCGCGCCTCCGCCCAGCACCGGTTCATGACCGGCGATGCCGAGGTGATCACGGCCACCAACGCCTTCGGCATGGGAGTCGACAAGGCGAATGTCCGCTCGGTCTGGCACTGGGCGATCCCGACGAGCGTCGAGGCCTACTACCAGGAGGCCGGCCGCGCGGGCCGCGATGGCCTCCCAGCCCGAGCCGTCCTCCTCGCCGGCCGCTCCGACCTGGGCCGCCTGGTCCGCTTCATCCAGATGCGAGAGGTCGAGCCCGAGTCGGTCTCCCTCTACGCACAGCGCCTGAAGGCCCGCTCCGACAGCGAGGGCAACCTCACCATCGACGCCCCACGCGTCGACGAGGACCGGGTCAAGCTGGCGATCGCCGAGCGAGCCGGCGCGTTCGAGGTCGAGCCCGCCCCCGGAGGCCGCCTGGAGCTCCGTTTCAACAACCGGATCGACCTGGCCGCCGCCCGAGCCGCCTGCAAGGCGGCCACGGATCGCTCCTGGCGCGCCTACCGGGCGGTCGAGTCGTTCAGCTTCGGCGAGAACTGCCGGCGGCGCAGGCTGCTCGACCACTTCGGGGACTCCACCCCGGGCGCGCCTGAGGGGCGCTGCTGCGATGTCTGCGATCCCGAGTCGTGGCTGCCCTCGCCGGAGGAGCTTGAGGTGAAGGCGAAGCGGAGGGGCTCGAAGGCTGCCTCTCCCCCAGCCGACCTCTCGCCGGAGGACGAATCGCTGCTCGAAGCGCTCAGGGCCTGGCGGCTGAAGGCCGCGCAGGGGAAGCCTGCGTACACAGTGGCCAATAACCGAACCCTCGAGGGGATCGCGGCCTCACGACCCCGCAACGAGGCGAGCCTCGCGGAGATCCATGGCGTTGGCCCGGCCTTCCTGAAGCGCCACGCCAGTGACGTGCTCGAACTCGTCGCCGGCCAGATCTGACCAGAGGTCGTTGAGGGCTCAGGCGGGGCGCCTGCGGCGTAGGCAGGTGTCCGAGCTGCCGTCCTGAGGCCTCTCTAGCCTCGCGGTTGCCGATGGCTGAGCAAGCTCCCGCGGGTGCTGGGACGCACGAGCGACATATGCCCGCGCACCTGCGGCGTGAGATCGACCGCCTCGACAAGCGGGTCAACGAGGGCGATCCCCTCTGGCCGGCGCAACTCGCGGTGGCAGTCGCGATCGCGCTCCACCTGACCCTCTCGGACAAGATCGTGATCGGGCCGCGGTGGCTGATTCCGGCTGTGGAGGGTCTGCTACTCCTCACCTTGGTCGTGAGCACACCGTGGCGCGCCAAAGGCGTCAAGCCGGAACGCCACCGCCGGCTGCTCTGGGCGATCCTCGCGCTGGTCACGGTGACCTACCTGGTCTCGCTCGGCCTCCTGACGCACTTCCTGATCACCGGAGGCAAGGCCGGCGGCCACGCCCTGATCGGCTCCGGGGTGGTGCTCTGGGTCACCAACATCCTGCTCTTCGCCGTCATCTACTGGGAGCTCGACGGCGGCGGCCCGTTCGACCGATCGGCGAAGAAGAAGTTCTGGGGGGACTTCGAGTTTCCTCAGCAGGACAATCCGAACATCACCCCGAAGCACAATGACTGGCGACCGACCTTCCTCGACTACCTCTATACCGCCCTCACGAACGCCACGGCGTTCAGCCCGACCGACACGATGCCCATCACCCAGACGTCGAAGGTTCTGATGGGGATCCAGGGGACGGCAGCGATCATCACCATCGGGCTTGTCGTCGCCCGGGCGGTCAACATCCTCGGCTGAGCCGCAGCGGCTACGCCAGGTTGGCCCTGCGCGGGTACACGACCTCGGGGTCGGTGATCACATTGACCAGCGCAGGCTTGCCCGAGGCGAACGCCCGATCCAGCGCGGGCCGAAGTTCATCGGGAGAGCGGACCAACTCGCCGTGGCACCCGAGGGCGGAGACGACGTCGTCGTAGCGCGTCTCGGGGCGGAGCTCGGCGGCGAGCGAGTAGCCGTAGAGGAACTTCATCGGGTGGTGCTCGAGAGCCCAGATGCCGTTGTTTCCCATCACGGCGACGATCGGCAGGTTATGGCGGACCATCGTGTCGAACTCCATCCCGGAGAAGCCGAAGGCCCCGTCGCCGAGCAGGAGGCAGACCTGGCGATCGGGGTGAGCGAGTTTGGCACCGATCGCCTGGCCGGGGCCGGCGCCGAGGCAGCCGTAGGGGCCGGGGTCCATCCAGGTGCCGGGCTCCCAGGTCTCCCAGACACGCCCGGCGAAGCTGACGAAGTCTCCGCCGTCGCCGACCACGATTGCGTCGCGCTCGAGGAAGTTCCCGAGCTCCCGATAGATGCGCATCGGATGGAGCGGCGAGCGGTCGTCGTCGAGCGTCTCCTGCTCCTCCGCCCGCTTCTCGACCTCGACCCGGCGGAGCTCCTCGACCCAGGCGGCGTTCCGCTTGGGAGAAACAATGGCGGACTCGCGGATCTCGGTGAGCGTCGCGCCGATGTCACCGGCCAACGCGAGGTCGGGCAGGCGCGTCTTCTCGAGCTTCGGCGGCACGAAGTCCAGCTGGACAAGGGTCGCGTCCTCGGCGATCGAGGCGCCGAACCCCAGCCGGAAGTCGAGAGGCACGCCGATCACCAGGCAGACGTCGCAGCCCCCAAGGCCGGCGCCGCGCGCGCGAGAGAAGTAGAGCTCGTGGTCGGGTGCCAGGCAGCCGCGGCCCAGGCCGTTGAGGAAGACCGGGATGCTGAGCGCCTCGGCGAGCGCCCGCAGCTCGGTCTCGGCCTGCGCCCAGTAGAGGTTGGAGCCGGCCATGATCGCCGGTCGCTCCGCCTCGGAGAGCATCTTCGCCACGCGGCCGGCGCCCTCGGCGGGGCGGTCGGACTGAGCGGGCGGGTCGGGGATCTCCCTGTCAGCCTCCGAGAAGACGACGTCCAGCGGGTAGTCGACGAAGGTCGGGCCGTAGGGCGCGGTTGTGGCGGTGTCGATGGCCTCGGCGGTCGTCCGCGCGATCTTCCCCGGGTCCTTCACCGTCTGCGCCGACTTGACCAGCGGCGAGACGAAGGGCAGGTGGTCGATCTCCTGGAGCGAGCCGCTCCCCCACCTCATCTCGGGCGCGCGGCCGCCGAGGGCGACCAACGGCACGCCGTCCGCCTGCGCCGAGGCGATCGCGCTCATCCCGTTGGTCACGCCGCAGCCGGCGGTCAGCGCGCAGATCCCGGGCTGGCGCGTCGCCTTCGCCCATCCGATCGCAGCGAAGGCGGCGGACTGCTCGTGGCGGGTGTCGATCACGTCGATCCCCTCCGCCTTGCAGCCGTCGAAGATGGAGAAGAGGTGGCCGCCGGAGAGCGTGAAGAGCTTGGAGGCACCGCGGCTGCGCATCGCCTGGGCGACCAGCCGCCCGCCGTGAACCGGCCCCGCGTTCTCGTGAGCCTCGGCCTCGGCCGTCTCCTCAGCCCTCTCCGCCATGCCGGCCGAGACTACAGCTCGTCCAGCTCCCGCCGCGCGGCGTGCGCGTCGAGCTCGGCCTCGTGCACGCGGCGCTCGGCACCCTCCACTGTCTCCCGGGCGCGCTCGAGCTTGGCGCGCTCGCGCTCGAGTTCCCTCTCCGCCGCGGCGAGCTTGCGCTCGGCCGCCTTGCGCCGCTTCGCCTGCTGCTGGCGCGCACGGTGATCGGCCGCCTCGCGGTCCTTGCTCCCCTTGCGGCTGGAGCGCGGAGCCGGCGCGACGGCGCCGATCAAACCGACAGATGCCGCCCGCTGCTCGCGGACCACGCAACCCCGCTCGATCGCCTCCGCGAGCTCGGGATCGCCGGCCGCAGCCTGCAGCGTCTCTCCGACGCGGGCGAGGATCTGCGCCCCCGACCCGTGCTCGCACCCGATCGCCTCGGCGGCGCGCGTCAGCGAGTCGACGGCTCGCTGCTCGCGCTGCGCCGTCTCGCGCAGCTTGTCCCGGTCGGGCGAGCCGGCCAGCATCTCCTCCTGCGCCGCGCGCAGATCCCGCCCGAACTCGAGCAGCTCGGCGACCTCACCGGACTTCCGCGTCGCCAGTTGATTGACGAGCCAGGCCGCCCGGCTCGGCTTCGCCAGCCCCTTCACCCAATCCGAGCCGAGCTCCTTCGCCAGCGCGTTCCGGCCCGCCGTGAACTCCTCCAGCGGTCCCTTGTAGAGACCGTCGATGGCCTCCTCCGGAACGCCCTTGGGCAGCGCGAGTGGATTCGAGGGGTCCGCCATGCCTCGCAGTATGAGGACCCGGTACGGGAGCCACCGTGATCTTCTGGAGCCCTACCCACGTGATTTACCGAATTGCGAGGTTGCAAGCGGCCGGGTCGTTCTCCGATAGTCAACGTACGGCCGGGGGTCTCACTGGGGATGTAGAGGGTCGTGGGTCGCCGCCTCCCGGATGGGCGGCGGCCCACTGACCTGCCCGTGAGTGACCTACCGCTAGGACCCGGGCAGGGTGTGCGTGCGGCCGAGGCCGCGGTCCTGGCTCGTCCCCGCGCGCCCGACACCGGGGCCGGGTCGCGAGCGACGGCCGAGCCCACCCACGACGGGATCGCCGAGCGGGTCATTCACGTCGGCTCCCGGGCCGGTGTTGAGCGCGATCGGGACCACCGGCGCGTACAGGTCGACCTTCCGGTCGTAGCCCCGGATCTCCCGCTCGCCGCGCGGCTCGACCTCGATCGTCTCGGAGAGCAGGGCGCGGGTGTCGCCCGTGACCAGGACCGGATCCCCGGTCTCCCGGGTCGCGGCCTCGACCCGCGAGCAGAGGTTGACGGCGTCGCCGATGACGCTGAAAGAGAGGCGGCCGGCGCCGCCGATCGCACCTGCGACGACCTTGCCCGTGTTGACGCCGATCCCGACCTCGAAGCCGCCGGGCCTGCGACTGTTGATCGTCCGGGCGAGCTCGATAGCGCACTGCACCGCGCGATCGGCGTGCTGCGGGACCTGCTCTGGTGCGCCGAAGACGGCGAGCACCGCGTCGCCGATGAACTGGTCGATGTGCCCGCGGTGGCGGGCGACGATCGGGACGATGCACTCGAAGAGCTCGTTGAGCCGGGCGACCACCTCGGGCGCATCGGCCTCGGCGGCCGCGGTGGTGAAGTCCCTGACGTCGCAGAAGACGAGTGAGACCTCCACCTCCTCGCCGTGGGGCTCGAAGTCCTCGCTGATCAGATGCGCGGCGACCTCCTCGTCGAGGTAGGTCCCGAACGCCTCGCGGAGGCGCTCACGCTCGGCCAGCCCGTCGACCATCTGGTTGAACGCAGAGGAGAGCTCCCCGAACTCGTCCGAGGTGGTCACCGGGACATGCTCGTCGAAGCGGCCCTGGCGAATCCGCTCGGTCGCGGCCTCGAGGTCCTCGATCGGCCGCAGGATCGAGCGCGTCAGCAGCACCGTGAGCTCGAAGCTGATCGTGAAGGAGACGAAGAGCGCGATCAGCACGTTGATGCCCAGCGCGTCCGTGCCGCCGCCGTCCGAGGTGAGCGCCGCGACCACCAGGCCGGTGATCACGTTGATCAGCGGCAGCGAGCCGAGCAGCTTCACCCGGAGTGGCACGACCGGCCGGTCGATCCGCACCGGCACCTCGAGCTCGTCGTTGATGTCGAAGAGGATCGGCCGCATCGCGAGCTCGAGCGCGAGGTAGTGCAGGGTCGCCGCGTAGGCGACGGTGAGCAGCGCGGCGATCGTGATCGGGAAGAACGCCGGCCAGCTCAGGTCGAGAACCGCCATCGAGCCGATCACCGCCGCGACGGTGACGATGATCGGCGCGAGGAAGTCCCGCCGGATCAGCGTCATCGGCATGTTCACGGCGAGATGCCAGGCCTCCGCCGTCTGCTCCGCGGAGCGGGCGCCGCCGATCCACGCGTTCAACGGCCGCAGGCGCTTCAGCACACGCGCCAAGACGATCACCAGGGCGATGGCGGTCAGCCCGAGCGTGATCGGCAGGACCTTGACGAAATCCGAGCTCGAGACCGAGTAGTAGAAGCTGAACAGCGCGACCGCGCCCGTCGCGATCAGGAACGCGGTCTGCAACTCGACCGTGATGAAGACGGCCGGGTAGTGGCGCCCGAGCTTGCGGTACAGCCAGGTGAGCGGGTGGGGATGGGACATGGGCAGCCCCAGATTGTCCTCTACAGCGCGGCGATGGCCTCCGCGAGGGGTGTTTCCCCGCCGACCAGGTCGAATGCCTTGCCGATCGTGTTGTCGGCGCGCAGCACCTCAGCTAGCACGAGCGCGACGTCGTCACGTGCGACTGACCCGCCCGGCAGGTCGTCGCCCACGCTGACGTTCCCCGTCCCGGGATCGTCGGTCAGGCCACCGGGACGCACGATCGTGTAGTCCAGGCCGCTCCCGGCCACGAACTTGTCCGCATCGGCCTTGGCCTCGTAGTAGGGCTTCATCTCATCCGACCAGCCGTCCGGGTGGTTGGCGCCGATCGCGCTTACGATCACGAAACGGCGAATCTCCTTGTCGATCGCGGCCGCGACCGACTTGACCGCGCCGCCGTAGTCGACGGTGAGCTTGCGCGCCGGCCCGCTTCCGGGCCCAGCGCCGGCGGCGAAGACGACCGCCTCGGCGCCCGCGAAGGCATCACCGATGTCGTCGATGTTCTCTATGTCGAGCACGATGGGCTCGGCGCCGATCTTCTCGAGCTCGTCCGCCTGCTCGGTCTTGCGGATGATCCCCCGCGGGCTGTCGCCGCGCTCGGCCAGGATCTTCTCCAGCCGCAAGGCGATCTTCCCGTGTCCCCCGACGATGACGACGTTCACGGCCTCGACCATACACTTGCCCAATGGCGACCGCGGACCTGACCGTGATCGGCCTCGGGCGCTCCGACCCGAGCGCCGGCGAGTACATCGCCGAGATCCAGCGGCGACTCGCCGCCCAGGACAGGGTCGGCTTCGAGCTGCACGCGATGGGCACCTCGCTCGAGGGATCGGTCGAGGACATCCTCGCCATCGTCGCGGAGCTGCATCGCATCCCCCTCGAGATGGGCCTCCCCCGCGTCTACTCGGTGCTCAAGCTCGACGAGCGCCGCGACAAGCAGCAAACGCTCAGCGACAAGGTCCGCTCGGTGGAGAAGCGGCTCGAGGACCAGCAGGACCCGGATCGCTGGCGCACCGCCTAGCTTTGGAGTGCCCGGGGCGGGATTCGAACCCGCAACGCCCCCGAAGGGGCAGCGCGTTTTAAGCGCGCGGACTTTGCCAGTTTGTCTACCCGGGCCCCACGATCGTAGGGTCTAGTTGTCTGAGGAATGCCCACGAACATTCGTTGGTGTTGGCCTGACTGCCTCCAACACCGCAGCTCGCCGAGCGGCTGGCCGCTTAGGCCGGCCTTAGACCGATCGGCGATCATCACGGTGTCTCGAGGAGAGATTCCCGGCAAATAGCGGGTAAATCGTGGGTCTGACAGGCACATTTCGGGGGCATTAAGTCCCCAGGGAGCGCAACAGACCCGCTGCTACGGTGTTTCCGGTGGCAAGGAGAGCAGCAGCTTCGTAATCCCCCACCCCCTGGTTTGGAAGCCTCAACTCTCACACACGCAGAACGACGCGGGCTTTTCGCCCGGCGTTCGCCCCTCCTTCGGTTCCAGGACGACGAGCAGCTCGTCGCGCTGACCCGGAGGGGTCACCAGCACGCCTTCGACGCGCTGGTCGAGCGCTACCAGTCGCGTCTCCTGGGCTTCTGCCGCCAGATGCTGGGCTCGACCGAGGACGCCGAGGACGTGCTCCAGGAGGTCTTCGTCGCCGCCTACAACGCGATGGTCGCCGACGAGCGGCCGATCGCCGTGAAGCCCTGGCTCTACCGGATCGCCCGCAACCGCAGCCTCAACCACCTTCGCAAGCCGACGGCCGACGGCCAGGACACGATGGACACGCATCCCCACATGAACGGGGTGACCACGCTCGAGCGGGTCCAGAACCGCGAGGAGTTCCGCAACCTGCTCTCCGACGTCGGCCAGCTCCCGGAGACCCAGCGCTCCGCGCTGCTGCTGCGTGAGATCGACGCGATGAGCTACGAGGAGATCGCCCAGGCAATGGACACGACCGTGCCGGGCGTGAAGAGCCTGCTGGTGCGGGCCCGCATCGCACTGGCCGAGTCGAGCCAGGCGCGACAGCTCACCTGCGATGACGTCCGCCTGGAGTTGGCCGAGGCCGCCGAGGGCATCGCCAAGGTCGCCGGCCCGGTCAGGCGCCATCTGAAGACGTGTGACCCCTGCCGCGAGTTCCGCTCCCAGCTTCGTTCCGACACCAAGGCCCTTGCAGCAATCTTTCCGGCCGGGCCGCTGCTCCTACTCAAGGGCGCGCTGGTCGCCAAGCTCAGCGGGCTCTTCGGCGGTGGCGCGGCCGCGGGTGCCGGCGCGGGCGGTGGCGGCGGCGCCGCGGCTGGCGCAGGCGCCGGCGCCGGCGCGGGTGCGGGAGCCGCGGGTGCCGGAGCCGCCGGCGCGGGCGCGGCCGGAGCCGGTGCAGCCGCTGCGGGCAGCACCGCTGCCGTCGGTGGCGCAGCCGTTGCCGGTGGTGCCGCGACTGGCGGCGGAGCCGTTACAGCGGCAGGCGGCGCAGCCGCCGCGATCGGCACGAAGGCCGCAGCCGGGCTTGCGACTGCGGCGATTCTCGCCGGCGGCGCGGCCGAGATCCAGAACGTCTCCGATCACCACCCCGCCAAGAGCCCGACCTCGAAGACGAAGGTCAACCGCGGCAAGGCCGTGAAGATCAATATCCCGCCGAAGCCGGATCCGACCGCGGCCCAGGCCGCCGCCGCGGCCCAGACGCCTCCGACCGCGGCCCAGGCGGCGACCACGCCTCCCCAGACGGTCACCGTGTCTCCGCAGCCGACCGACCCGGCGGCGGCGACGGGCGCTCAGACCGGCGGGGCCACGCCCGTTGCAACCACCGGCCGACACCACCGCCACCACAAGAACGCGATCGCCAACAGCGATCCGAACGCGACTTCGCCCACGCAGTCCGGCCCGGTCACGACCGGCGTCGAGCCCGCGACCTGCGACGCGGACGGCGACGGCGTTGCCGATGCCGGTGCGCCGAGCAACTGCACGTCGCCGCCTCCCCCGGCCCCGACCGACACCGGCGCGAGCGGGTCGATCCAGGACGGCGCCATCAAGCCGCTCGCCTACTCGGCACCGAAGAAGCACAGGCCCGCGCCGACGAAGAAGAAGAAGAAGAAGATCAGGCGCTAGCGGGCATCAGCCCGATGACCTTCAGCCGGCGGCCGAGGGCCTGAGCGGCGAAGGCGTGCGTCTCCTCGCGGCTCGCACCGAAGAGCTCGGTGTTGTCCTCCTCCTCCGGCCACGGCGGGTCGATCACCTTGTCGGCGACCGGCAGTGACTGCTCGAGCATCTTTTGGATGACGTGGCGGTAGCGATCGTCAGCCTTCACGCAGTCGGTCAGGAACCGAACCCCGAACGCGATGTGGCGGTGCTCGTCACGGGCCACGTTGGAGAACCCCTCCACGAACCCCGGCAGCGTCTCCATGCGCTCGTTGTAATCGATGATGAAGTGCTGCCCGGTGAGGGCCAGCATTCCCTCGATGACCATGTGGTAGAGCGTCACGGCCTCGACCAGCGCGTCCAGGTCGTCCGGCTCCTGAGCGAGCCGGTCGACCCGGCTCTTCAGGAGGTCGTCGAAGAGGGTGTGGAAGGCGTCGTTGACGTGCTCGTCGAGCGCTTCAAGACGCTGCGAGAGGTCGTCCGAGCCCTCGAGCACGCCGACCTCGCTGAAAAAGCGGTCGAAGAAGCGCACGTGGCGGGCCTCATCCGCGATCTGGGTGGAGAGGAAGATCCGCTGCGCCTCGGTAGGGGCGGCGCGCATGATCGGCCCGAGCTCATCGGCCACCTTCTGCTCGCCGATGAAGAAGCTGGAGAGCCCGTACATCCGCTGGAATCGCTCCTCCGCCGGAATCCGCTCGTGCCAGTCGACGCGGTCCTGCGAGAAGTCCAGGTCCTGGGTGAGCCATTGCTGCTTCTCCCAGAGGTTGTAGAGCTGGGTGTAGTCGAGGAGCTTGACGTCGTTTCGCCCGCCCTCCTGGAGCGCCGGGTCCGAGGTGGCCCGGAAGTCATCGCGCTGCCCTCGTGACGGTCCCGACTGGGTCGCTTCCCTTGCCTCCACGGGCTGCACCCTAGCGCACGAACTGGCTGGCTGGCCAGTTTCGACCGAGCGCGGCCCCCTGGGCCGACTAGCTCAGTTCAGGTCGAGCCGTCCTTGCTCAGGTGCTGCTTGAGGAACGACGTGGTTCGCTGCCACGCCTTGGTGGCGTGGCCCTGGTCATAGGTGCCCAGCCGGTTGTGGTCGTTGGCGAACGCGTGCCCGCCGCCCTCGTAGTACTCAAATGCGGCGTCCACCCCGGCCGCCTGCAACTCCTGCTCGAGCGCCTTGGCGTCGTCGACGGGTATGAAGTCGTCGCTGGTGCCGAAGTGTCCCAACACCGGTGCCTTGATCTTCGAGAAGTCCGGCCTGCCGTGAGGCATCACGTAGTAGTAGGTCACCGCCGCGCCAATCTGCGGATTCGAGGCCGCCGCCCAAACGGAGAGGCCGCCGCCGGCGCAGAAACCCACCGAGCCGACCTCGCCGTTGCACTTGGGATGGTCGAGGACGTACCGGACCGCTCCCCGCATGTCCTTCTCGGCCTCCTCCATGTTCATCGCCATCAGCTGCTTCTGGGCTTCATCGGGCTCCTCGGTCGTGTTGCCGCCGTACAGATCGGGCGCCAGCGCAACGAACCCCTCCTCGGCGAAGCTGTCCGCGATCCCGCGGACGTTGTCGTCCAGCCCCCACCACTCTCCCAGCACCACCAGGCCGGGGCCCTCGCCCTGAGGCTCGGCCAGGTAGCCCTTCGCCGTACCTCCGTTGGCCTGGAATTCGACGTCTGGCATCAGCTTCTCCCCTCCTGTTGCTCGTCAAGCCTCTCGGCGAGCGCCCACCCTACAGCGACGCCCACCATCATTCCCATCCTGGCCTCCTCGGCCAAGAGCGTCCGCACGGCCGTCAGCCGAGCCTCCTCGTCCGGCACGGTCGCCGCCTTCAGGATCTCGGTCTCGTGCGACTCGCCGAACCAGCCGCCGGCTCCCAGCGCCTCGACGAGGATCTTCTGCAGGCGCGGCGCGGCGCGGGCAACCTGTCGCTCAGCCTCCTTGAACACCTCGGGATCGGAGATCCCGTCGATCGCGGAGTCGATCTGATCGTCGCTGTAGGGACCTCGCGCCACCTGCGGGACCCTACTTACGCCGCTCCCACATCTGCAGCTCGCCATGGTCGGCGTAGCCGAGCTTGACGTAGACCGGATAGCCCAGCTTGGTCGCCTGCAGGGTCGTCGTCTCGAGGCCCTGATCGGCGGCATCCGCGAGCGCCCTGGCCACCAGCCGGCCGGAGATACCGCGGCCCCTGCCCTCCGGTAGGACGGCGACGAACGCGATCTCGCAATCGCCCTCGTGAGCGAATGCCCCGGCGCACGCCACGGTCTCGCCATCGATCGAGCCCAGGTAGGTCCGCAGGGCCGAAAGGCCTCCGCCCATTACCGGGAACTCACCGGGCGCGAACCCGTATGCGACCTCGTTGATGCGCGAGAGGAGGTCGTAGTCCGGCTCCTCCCTGATCTCGAGCCCCGGATCGGGCTCGGGTGCCTCCAAGCCGTCGATGGGCATGGCCATCGCGCGGGGCCTCGCATCGAGCTCGTGGCCTGCGACCCGCAGTGCCTCCGCGACATCGGCATCGCCTTTGGGGACCCAGACCGTCCAGGCCTCGATGCCCGCGTCGGAGTAGATCGTCGCGAGGTCGCCGATCGACTCCACCATCGGCTCCGGATCCGTGTACAGGACCGAGTTGAAGAACGAGCGCTTCGGCGAGCCGGGGACGATCGCCGCGGTGATCCCGTCCCGCTCCCAGACGCTGCCTCCGGTGCTCTCTGCGAGCAACGACCAGAAGGGCGGCATCGAGGAGCGGATGAGTCCAAGCCAGCCGGCGCCGTCGGCGGACAGCCGGCTCACTTCTTGCGTACGAGCGTGATCCCGTCGGCCACGCCGAGCAGCGCGACGTCGACGCGATCGTCCGCGGCGAGGCGATCGTTGAGCTCGCCGGTGACCCGCGCCGCGTCCGAGTCGCCGGGGTCCAGCACGGTCCCGCCGCGCAGCGTGTTGTCGAGCATGATCAGGCCGTTGGGCCGGATCCGCGGCAGGGTCTCCTCGAGGTAGTCGATGTACTCCGTCTTGTCCGCGTCGATGAAGGCGAAATCGAATTGCCCGGTGGCCTCCATCGCCCGCAGGCTCTCGAGCGCCGGGCCGACCCGGAACTCGACCCGGTCAGCCAGACCGGCCTTGTCGAGGTGCTCGCGAGCTCGGTCGGCGTACTTCTGCTCGAGCTCGCAGCAGACGAGCCGCCCGTCGGCGGGTAGGCCGCGGGCGATCGCGATCGCGCCGTAGCCGAGGAAGGTCCCGATCTCCAGCGCGCTGCGGGCCCCGATCGCCGCGACGACGATGGTCATGAAGGCGGCCTGGTCGCCTGCGATCTGCATCGCGGCCAGGTCACACATGTCCTCGCCGGCCTGCTCCACATCTGCGACGACCGCGTCGCGGAACGAGCTGTGCTCTACGGCATAGCGGTGGAGCTCCGGCGTGATCGAGATGAACTTGTCGTGAGCCAAGCGGTCTGGACCCTAGCCGGGGTGGCGCTCCCGGCGGGCGTAGGCGGCCGCCAGCCCGCACACGGCGCCGACCAGGGCGCCACCCAGCCCGACGAAGACGTTGGCGTAGTCGTCGACCAAGGGCAAGAGGATCAGGACCGCCGCCGCGACTGCGACTCCAATCACCTCGACCTCCTCACCGGGACGAGACCGGACCTCGGCGCGGCGGATCACGGCCCAGCAGGTCAGCAGGCCGAGCGCGATTCCATTGCCGCCGGCGGCGTAGAGGACGTCGTTGCTCGGCGCGAACGCGGTCTCCATTCCGTCGGCGGCCAGCATGCCGAGCGAGCCGCAGGCGACGATCAGGATGGCGGTCGGGACGAGGCCGAGCCGCCGCTCCACCGACACGCCGAAGATCGCGATGCCGACCGAGGCGACGAACAGATAGCCGATGTCGGGGTAGATGTAGGGGGCGGCGAGGTATCGCCACCAGTCGCCGCCGACGGGACCGAGGATCCCGCCCAGGCCGAACGTGTCGAGGGACGGGCTGGCCACCCGCAGCAACACGATCGCCGCCGGCACCAGGATCGCGGCCATGACGGCATACGGGCGGTCGGCGATCCGGTCAGTCCGCTGCGCGCGGGCCTGGCGGCGGCGGGAGCGTCGCGACTGCTTCGGAGCGAGCTCCTCGCCCCGCAGCTCGAGCTTCGGGGCGCGCTTGCGTAGCCGGGTGCCGCAGTACGGGCACTCGGTGACGTAGGGACTGACCTCCTCGCCGCAGCTCCGGCAGACGACGCTCAACTCAGGCGAGCTCACCCCGCGAGGATAGTGCGAGGGCGTAATGCGAGGGCGCGCCGACAGGCGCGACCCGTTTTGTTCTAGGCGCGACCCGTTTGAGTTTGCTCGGCCCATCTGTTGAGCTCGTAGAGGATCCGGGCGAGCTCGCGGCCGCGGCCGCTGAGCCGGTAGCGCCGGCCGCCATCCCTCTCCAGGACACCGGCCTCGATCAGCTCGCCGAGGCGGGCGGAGAGCACCGAGGGACTGATCCCGGTCCGCTCGCGCAGCTCAGAGAAGGCGAGAGTGCTCCGCCGCAGCTCCCAGACGAGGCGGAGCGCCCAGCGCCTGCCGAGGAGATCCAGAGCGCTTTCGACGGGTTTTGACGAGGCCATTGGTACGAAAACCGAACTTCGTGCGGCAAAAACCCGGTATTCCGTTACGGAAATCGTACCGGAAGCCCCGGAACAGGTTCGCCAACGGCCGACCTGTTCAGGCTTCGGGGTCGGTCGCAGCGACGATTTCGCTCATCAGGGCGCCGATCTCGCCGTGCTCGGATAGCCAGTTGAGCTGGCGGCGGGCTCCGGTCCCGTTCTCCATCAGGTCGTCCAGCGCCCTCAGCTCCCGCTCGCAGCCGAGCTCCTGCGCGTGGTCGATGAGGTCATCGATCACGCCCTGGGCCATCTTCCCGCCCGGCACCTCGAGGCCGTGGTCGAAGTCGATCAGCTTGCCCTCGATCCCGACCACCGCCGCGCGGACCTTGTTGTCGTCGATCAGCTCGTGGGGGTGCTCGATGCTCGGCACGCCCTCGTCGTACTCCCCGGCGAGCCGGTGGGCCAGCGCCTGGCCGAGCGCGGCGAAGGCGATGGTGTGCTCCACCCGGGTCTGCTGATCGAAGACCCTGAGCTCGACGGTTCCGAGGTTCGGGTGTGGCCGCACGTCCCACCAGAGATAGGTGTAGTCCGGGATCGCCCCGCCGCGCATCATCTGCTCGACGCGGTGCGAATAGATGTCCCAGGTTCCGTAGTACGGAGGCACGCCGACGCGTGGGAAGGCGCGGAAGACCGGCGTCCGCGAGGACATCATCCCGGTGGTCTTGCCCCGCCAGAGCGGGGAGTTCGAGGACATGCCGAGCAGGAGCGGCAGGTAGCCGCGCATGCCGTCGGCGACGTAGATCGCCTTCTCCGCGCCGTCGATGCCGACGTGGACGTGCGTGCCGAAGATGAGCTCCTGCTCGGCGATCCAGCTCAGCTCCTGCGCCAGCTCCCGGTAGCGCGGGCGGTCGACGATCAGCTGGTCCTCGTAGAGCGCGGCGGGATGAGTCCCAGCGGCGCCGATCGCTAGGCCGTTCTTCGCGGCCACCTCCCGGACCGTCCGGCGCAGGCTGCGCAGCTGCTCGCCCGCCTCCGAGACGTCGCGGCACGGCCGGGTCGCCACCTCGAGCACGGACTGCATCAGCTCCGGCTTCACCTCACCGGGCAGCGCCGCCGGAAGGTCGCCGAGGATCGTCTCGATCGACTGAGACAGCTCGAGCGTCTCGGCGTCGCAGATCATCAGCTCCTCCTCGATGCCGAGGGTGAAGGGCGTCCC
This sequence comes from Solirubrobacterales bacterium, assembly GCA_036276255.1. GTDB lineage: Bacteria > Actinomycetota > Thermoleophilia > Solirubrobacterales > 70-9 > DASUPK01. The sequence continues at coordinate 3,521 of DASUPK010000152.1, read as the reverse complement.
GGTGAAGTTGTGCTCCAGCACCGCCGGGACCATGACAGCCGCGGGGGATGAAGTCTGGCGATGGCCGGCATCCGCCAGAATGCCTGCCGTGGTCCTCGACGAGCTCCGGCATCCGATCGTCCTGGCTCCGCTCGCCGGCGCTGCCTCGACCCCGGAGTTGACCGCGGCGGTCAGCGAGGCGGGCGGGTTCGGCTTCCTCGCCTCCGGTTACCTGGCGCCTGAGGAGCTGGAGGAGCGCATCTCTCGGGTCCGCGAGCTCACCGACGCCCCATTCGGCGTGAACCTCTTCGTCCCGGGTGACCCTCACGCTGAAATGCCGGGCCTCGATGACTATCTGGACCGGGTTGCCCAGGACGCGAGCCGCCACGGCGCCGAGCTCGGGGCTGCGAAATACGACGACGACTCCTACCCGGAGAAGCTCGAGCTGGTAGCTGAAACCAGGCCGGCGGCCGTCTCGTTCACCTTTGGCTGCCCGGACCCGGACCGCATCGCGGCCCTCCAGCAGTCGGGCATCGAGGTGTGGGTGACCGCCACCACACCCGAGGAGGCAAAGTCTGCCTCGACGGCCGGCGTGGATGCGCTGGTGCTCCAGGGCGCGGAGGCGGGCGGACACCGGGCCTCCTTCACGGACACGGACGAGGAGCCCCTCAGCACACTGGTGCTGCTCCGTCTGGTTGCCCGGCGGATTCGGCTTCCGCTGATCGCAAGCGGTGGCTTGACGGACGGGCCTGCGGTGGCCGCGGCCCTTGCGGCAGGCGCCGCAGCCGCCCAGCTCGGCACCGCGTTCCTGCTGGCGGATGAGGCCGGCACGGAATCCGCCTACCGCGATGCGCTCCATTCGCGGTCCCCGACGGCGCTGACGCGCGCGTTCAGCGGCCGGCGGGCGCGCGGGATCGTCAACCAGTTCATCAGCGAGCACTCCAGGGAGGCGCCGTCCGCCTATCCGCATATCCACCATGCGACCTCCCCAATGCGAGCCGCGGCTCGCAAGCGGGGCGACGCCGACGGATTCAACCTCTGGGCCGGGCAGGCCCATCTGCTCGCGCCGAGCGGTTCGGCCGCCGAGATCCTCCGGGCGACCAGCGAGGGCGCCAAGGAGGCTCTCGAGGCTGCCGCCGAGCGCGCGCGCTGACGCGAAATCCGTGCGCAGCGCGGATGCAGCCGGCTCAGAAGATCAGCCATACTGGCTCTCACGGCCCAACTCAGGAGGTAACGGAGAAGATGGAAGTCAAGTCGATTACTGAGCAGAAGTCGCTGCTCGCAACGCTCTCGCCCGGCAAGCGCGCGCGGCTGCGCAGGCTGCTGTTCGATTACGGCCCCGGCAACGGAACCCTGATGCTGCTACCGATCGACCAGGGGATCGAGCACGGTCCCCGCGACTTCTTCCCGAACCTGGCCTCCAAGGACCCCGAGTACCAGTTCAGCCTCGCCGCCGAGGCCGGCTATTCGGCGATCGCCTGCCAGATCGGCCTGGCGAGCCGCTACTACCCGGACTACGCGGGCCAGGTGCCGCTGATCCTGAAGGTCAACGGCAAGACCGACATCCCGCCCTCGGACGACGCCTTCTCCTCGACCAACGCGTCGGTCGAGGATGCGGTCAGGCTCGGCGCCGACGCCGTCGGATACACGCTCTACGTGGGCTCGCCGCGCCAGGACGTCGACCTGCACCAGCTCAAGGGCGTCCGCGAGGAGTGCGAGCGATACGGCATGCCGCTGGTGGTCTGGGCCTATCCGCGCGGCCGCGACATCGAGAAGAAGGGCGGCCAGGTCTCGTTCTACGCGATCGACTACGCGGCCCGGATGGCGATGGAGATGGGCGCCGACGTGGTCAAGCTCAACTTCCCGAAGTTCGATCCGGAGAAGGACAAGGACCAGCCTGCCCCGTACAACGAAATGGAGGTCTCCCCCGAGGAGGCCGTGCGCCAGATCGTTGAATCCGCGGGCCGCTCGCTGGTCGTGCTCTCCGGCGGCTCCAGGACCGACGACGAGACGGTGCTCACCCACACCCGCACCATCATGGGTGCGGGCGGCTCCGGTGTGATCTTCGGCCGTAACGTCTGGCAGCGCGAGAAGAGCGAGGCGCTCGAGATCATCGGCCAGATCAAGGAGACGCTGCTCTCCAACGTTCGGCGCATTCCGTAGGGCTCGGCCCGGAAAACCGAAAACCGGCGATGAAGGGCGGCCCGGGCGGGGCCGGTTGACCATAGTTGGCGGGTTGGTGACCCATGGGGTGACAAGGCCGCCAACTGGCGCCTCGTTCCCCGCTGCGGGCAATAAGGCGCCAGATCGCGGATAGTTCCGGGGGTCTGCGCATCATCTGGGAGTGAGCTCTCGCCCGCTCCGCCGCGGCGCCTTGCGCGCACCCCTCCTCATTGCCGCAGTTCTCGTCGCTGCCTCCCTTTCGCGCTGCGGGGTGAGTGGCGGCGGCTCCTCCGAGCCGGCGGGCCCGGTGTCCGCGCGCGTCACCCACGTCGTCGACGGCGACACCATCGACGTCACGCTTTCCAACGGCGACGAGGAGACCGTCCGCTACATCGGCATCGACACTCCCGAGACGGTCAAGCCCGGAACGCCGGTCCAGTGCGGCGGCCCTCGGGCGCACGAGGTGAACGATCGTCTCGTCTACGGGAAGACGGTCACGCTCCGGTTCGACGCCGAGCGCCGCGACGTATACGGGCGGCTGCTCGCCTACGTGTACCTGCCGCGCTCCGGCGCTCGCCCCCTGTTCGTCAACGCGGAGCTCGCTCGGCGCGGCCTGGCACGGACGCTCACCATCCCGCCCAACGATTCCCACGCTCCGCTCTTCGCCCGCTTGGCGACCCGGGCGGGCGCGAGTGGCCGCGGCCTATGGAGACAGTGCGCTCTATAGTCAATGGTGACCCGAAGAGGGCGGCGGCCAGGCTTGTGGGGCTTGGCTCATGCAAGATCTCATTTGCTGGCTTGCACGGCCGCCCTTGGGGGGCGATTGCGATGGCTCAGATGCGAATGCGACAGAGCATGGCTCAGATCGAGCTGGCGTTCGAGCAGGAGATGGCGCTCGAGCGACGCCGGCGCGACCAGTTGCGCAAGCGCGCGACCAACCGCTCGCGCGCTCGTCGCATCACCCGCAACGAGTCGCGCGGCAAGGTCCGGTTCAGCGTCCTGCTCGTCTGCCTGACGATCACGGTCGTAACCGTGGTCGTCTCGATGTTCGAGACGCTTGCCTGGCTGATGGGCTAGCAGCCACCAGGCTGCTCGCTATTGGAGCGGAGGGCGCAGCCCGGAGCGACTTATGTGGGGCAGCCGCTTGTGGCTGCGACCTTATGGCGAAGCCCGTGTGGTCGCGACTTGATGGCGAAGCCACGCCATCGCCGATCCTGATGCTCTGGCCCGGCTTCCGTGTCAGCACCAGCATCGCTGCCTCCTACGATCGTCGCCTACCCCCACGCGGGTACGATCTTTGTAGGATACCAAGAAGTGGGTAGCGTACAGGGTTCTGCCCCGCCTACCAAGGCGGAAACGCCGAATCATCTAGAGTCCGC
>DASUPK010000151.1:0-19531 GCA_036276255.1 Solirubrobacterales bacterium | reverse complement strand
TCGTAGCTGCAGAAGACGGGGACGGCGCCGGGGTAGGTCGGGGCCTCGCAGACGACCACGTCGCCGGGATCGAGCAGCGTCTTGCAGATCAGGTCGATCGCCTGCTGGCCGCCGGTGGTGACGATCAGGTCGTCGGGGTCCGGGGCCATTCCCTCGGCGCCCATCACCTCGAGTATGCAGGCCTTGGTCTCCTCGAATCCCTCGGTCGGGCCGTACTGGAGAGCCTCGGCGGAGGATTCGTGCGCGATGCGGGTCATCTGCGCCGCGAAGCTGTCGGACGGGAAGGTCGAGGTGTCGGGCAGGCCGCCGGCAAGCGAGATCACCTCGGGCCGGGCGGTGATCGCCATCAGGTCGCGCATGGCCGAGGAGCGCATCACCTGGGTGCGCCGCGCGAACAGGCCCGCGTAGCGCTCCAGGTCGCGGGATGTGGTGTGGGCGCGCCGCCGCCGCGGCGTTTCAGCCGATCGACTCTGCTGCCCCTCCTGCTCGGATGGCTCGCTCATCGCCGAACAGTGTTGCGAACCGCGTCGGGGAGGGGTGAAGCTCATCTGGCGTTGAGATAAGTCCCTGTAGCCTGCGGCCCGATCATGTTCCTCGCCATCTGCCAGGGGCTCGGCCTGGCCATTGCGGTCGGGCTCATCATCGGGGTCGTGGTGCCGCCGATCATGCCCGCCTGGGGGGCCATCGCCGGTGCCGCACCGCTCGGGGTGCTCGCCGCGGGTGCCGCCCTCCACGGCGCGGGCGAGGCCGTCTGGCCCGCGTTACCCGTTGGCGTGATCGGCTCCGGTCTGGCTGCGGTCGACACCCGCGACGTCGTCTCGGGGGCTGTCCGCCGGCAGCAGGGGGACCTCCCGGCTCAGCCACAGGCGCAGTCGCCGGGCGGCGTCACCGCGCTCGTCGTCCTGGCGGCCGCGGTGGTCGCCGGCGTCAGTCTCGTCCTCAAGCCGTTCTCGTTGCTCGTTTTCGCCGCCCTGCTCTGGCTGTGGATCTCGCGCCGGCGACAGGCCGAGCGCAAACACGAGGGCCTGCGGATCCTCCGGTAGATGAACGATTTCGAATCGATCATCTGATGAACTCGACACCAGGATCTCCCTCCTAGCCGTGCCGCGGAAGCTCGTCCTCGTCGTAGTCGATGCGATGCATCCCGAGATGCTGCTGCGCGCGATCGACGAAGACCTGGCACCGACCTTCGGCGCCCTGGTCGAGCGGGGGCAGACGGTCACCGACGTGGTGTCCAGCTTCCCCTCGGTCACCCCGGTGGCGAGCTCGGAGATGATGACCGGACTCGGCCCGGCCGGCCACTGGGTGATGGGGATGAACTGGTACCACCGGCTCGAGCGCCGCTACATCGAGTACGGCTCCTCGTTCGAAGCGACCCGGACGTTCGGCCTGTTCCGGGCGATGTACGACCTCGTCTACAACATGAACCTCGACCATCTGAGCTGGCAGGCGGAGACGGTCTTCGAGAGCCTCGGCGACGCCGGGATCCGCACCGCGGCAACCCCCTTCCTGATCTATCGCGGGCGCCAGCGCCATCAGCTCGGGCTCGAGGGCCTGGTCAAGCGGGCCGCCGAGGCGATCAACTTCCGGCACGCGGTGTGGGGCCCCGACGAATTCTTCTACGGAGACCTGTACGCCAGCCGCCCGACCGGCTGCGGCCCCAGCTTCACCCGCCCCGGCACCCGGGACGAGTACTCGGCCTGCGTCGCCGAGAATCTGGTCGAGGAGGGCGCCTTCGACTTCCTCCTCTTCAGCCTCCCGGACAACGACTTCCACTCGCATCGGCACGGCCCCGAGGCGCAGGTCGACTCGATCGCCAAGGCCGACACGATGTTCACGCGAATCGTCGAGGCGGGAGGCGGACTGGACGCCTTCCTGAAGGAGCACGCTGTGATCCTGACGTCCGACCACGCCCAGACCCCCGTGGAGCACGCGCTGCCCCTCGCGGACGCGCTCGCAGAGGACTGGGCGGTCCTGCAGCCGAACACCGACCGGCCGGAGGAGGCCGAGATCGCGGTGAGCCCGACCTCCCGCGCCGGAGCCGTCTACATCCTCGACACGGGCCGGCGCCACGGCGGGACACACGAGCGGGCCCGCCTGCGCCTGCGCGACCTCGCCGGGGTCGATCTCATCACCTGGCTCGCGCGGGACGACGGTGCGCCGGTGATCCGCAAGGGCGTCGGGCTCGACGATCCCGCGGGGGTTGAGGCCGTCGTCGAGCGCGATGGACGCGAGTTCCGCTTCCGGCCCGGCGGCCAGCTCCGGGACCTGCGCGGCAACGGCTGGTCCGTGAAGGGGGAGCCGGAGGCCCTCGACGCGGACATCACGCGCGGCCGGTTCGAGTCGGAGGAGTATCCCGATGCGCTCTCCCGGCTCTGGTCAGCGCTGGTATCGCCGCATGCCGGCGACATCCTGATCTCCGCCACCGAGGGCTACGAATGCGTCGATTGGGGCGGGATCAGCCACGTCGGCGGCGGCAGCCACGGGTCGCTCGGCCGGGGCGATTCGCTGGGTCCGGCGGTCTTCGTGGGTTGCGGCCCGAAGCGGCCGAACAAGCAGCCGCAATGGGCGCTGCGTGATCTGGCACCGGTGATCCTCGAGCACTTCGGGGTCAACGGTGGAAGGCCTCAGGGATGACCCCGCCGGTCGAGACCGCGAAGCGCATCGGGCGCGGCACGCTCAAGCCGGGCAACTGGCTGCAGCTCTTCCAGTTCGGCCTGGTGGGCGCCTCGGGCTATTTGATCAACCTCGTGGTGTTCGCGATCCTGAACGGACCGTTCAACATCCACTACATCCCGTCGGCGATTCTCGCGTTCTGCGTCGCCGTCTCAAACAACTTCTGGTGGAACCGACACTGGACCTTCGACGCCAAGCATGGCCACGCGGGCTTTCAGGCCGCCCGGTTCTTCGCGGTCAGCGCGCTCGCGCTGGTGGTCAACCTGGTCGCGCTCAAGCTGCTCGTCGGAGGCGGAATGAGCGAGCTGCCCGCTCAGGCGATCGCGGTGGCGCTCGCAATGCCGTTCAACTTCATCGGCAACAAGCTGTGGACCTTCGACGATTAGGGAGCGCAAGGCCGCTCCACTTTGGAGCGAAGGGCGAAGCCCGTAGCGACTTGTGTGGTGAGGCCGTATGCGCTCCCGACTGATGGCGAAGCCGGTTCTCGCTCTGTTGGTGGTCGGCTCGGCCCTGCACTTGGCCGCCCCGGCCCAGGCCGACTCCCAGAAGATCACCCAGCAGAAGGCGATCGAGCTCGCCAGGCAGGACCCGAAGGCGATCGCCGAGCTGCGGGCTCACCCGAATCTGTCCACGTCGGCGAGCAAGAACGACTCCAACGGTCTCTGGGAGGTCGGCTTCTTCAACGGCTCCGACGAGGTGGTCCAGGTGGTGATCGACCCGGCGACGGGGAACACCGTCGACTCCTGGACCGGGTACCAGGTCGCTTGGCACATGGCCCGGGGCTACCCGGGTGCGTTCGGCCGGATGGTGAACGCGCCCTGGGTCTGGCTGCCCCTCTGCGGGATCTTCGTCCTGGGCCTGCTCGACTGGCGGCGGCCGTTCCGTCTTGCCCATTTGGACCTGCTGGTGATCGTCGCGGGGTTCGGGCTCTCCCAGTATTTCTTCAACAGGGGGAACATCGGGCTCTCGGTCCCGCTGGCCTATCCGCCGCTGCTCTATCTGCTCGCGCGCGCGCTCTGGCTCGGCTTCCGCCGCAGACCGGGCTCGGGCCTGCGGCCCACGATGCCGATCGCCGTTCTCGCCGTGATGACCGTGGTCCTGGTCGCCGGGCGGATCACCCTGAACGTGGTCGACTCCAACGTGATCGACGTCGGGTACTCGGGAGTGATCGGTGCCGACCGGATCGCCGACGGCAAGCCGATCTACGACAACTTCCCCTCGGACGACCAGTCGGGGGACACCTACGGCCCGGTCGCCTACTACGCCTACGTGCCGTTCGAGCAGGTCCTCCCGTGGAGCGGCACCTGGGACGACCTGCCCGCCGCCCACGCCGCCTCGATCTTCTTCGATCTCGCCACGATGGGAGCGCTGTTCCTGCTGGGCAGGCGCTTCCGCCGCGGACGCCGCGGGACGGAGCTCGGCATCCTGCTCTGCTTCGCCTGGGCCGCCTGCCCGTACACCGCCTACGCGCTGGAGTCGAACACCAACGACGCGCTGGTCTCACTCGGGTTGGCGGCGACCCTGCTCTGCCTGACGGCGCCGATCCCGCGCGGGATCACCCTGGGCCTGAGCTCGATGACCAAGTTCGCCCCCCTCGCCCTCGGGCCGCTCTTCGCCACCTACGGAGCCACCAACACCACCGGCGGCCGTCGAACGATCTTCCGCCGATACGCCAAGGTGATCATCCCGTTCACCATCGCATTCGCGCTGACGGTCCTCGCCGTCAGCTTCCAGGCCCTCGAGAATCCCGGTCTCTCCACCCTCTGGCACCGGACGATCGCGGAGCAGGGGGGCCGCGACTCGCCCTTCAGCGTTTGGGGCCAGGACCATTCGCTCGGCTGGCTGCAGGCGATCGTCAAGGTCGCGGTGGTGGGACTCGCCCTGCTGGTGGCCTTCCGTCCGCGGCGCCGCGACTACATCACCGTCGCGGCGCTCGGCGCCGCCGTCATGATCGCCATGCAGCTCACGATCGACCACTGGTTCTACCTCTACATCCCCTGGTTCCTGCCCTTCCTGCTGATCGCCCTGCTGGCGAGCGGGGCGGTGCCCCTAGGAGGAGACGGGGAGGAGGATCTGGTCGATCCCGCGAGCGAGCCCGTCGTCGCCGATCTCGACCGCGACGCCCATGACCCAGACGTCCTCGTCCGCTCCATCGAAGCGCACGGGCATCTGCGTCTTGAAGGCGCGTAACGCCTGTTCCCGCTTCACGCCGATCACGCCGGCCTGCGAGCCCGTCATGCCCACATCGGAGATGTGAGCGGTGCCGCCCGGCAGGACGCGGAAGTCGGCCGTCGGCACGTGAGTGTGGGTGCCCAGAACGGCGGCCACCCGGCCGTCCAGGTGCCAGCCCATCGCCACCTTCTCGCTGGTGAGCTCGGCGTGGAAGTCCACGATGATCGCGTCGGCGGCCCCGGCGAGCGATTCGAGTAGCTCGTCGATCGCGCTGAACGGATTGCGCTCGACCTGCAGGTGCATCTGCCCGCTCAGGTTGATCACCGCGACCCTCATCCCGGCCGCCTCGACGATCGTGTGGCCGCGCCCGGGATTCTGCTTCGGGAAGTTCGCGGGCCGGACGATCCGGGTCTCGGAGTCGAGGTACGGATAGACATCCCTGTGGCGGTAGGAGTGATTGCCGAGCGTGATCACGCCGGCCCCCGCGTCGAAGATCTGCCCCGCCGTCTCCTCCGTGATGCCGATCCCGCCGGCCGCGTTCTCGCCGTTGACGACGATCAGGTCCGGCATGTGCTCGGCACGAAGTTGGGGCATCGCCGCCGCCAGCCCCTCCCGGCCCGGCTTGCCGACGACGTCTCCTATGAAGAGGAGCCTCATCAGGCGGGGGAGCGTAGACGACGTGTCGCTCAGACCATCCCGCTAGCTTTCGCGCGATGACCGAGAAGCCTGCGCGGGCGCGACGACGCCAGGCCGCCCCCGTGCTCGAGGTGGAAGGCCTCTCCAAGTACTTCGGCGAGCGAGCCGCGCTCCGCGAGGTGAGCTTCGCGGCCGACCGGGGCGAGCTGCTCGCGGTGCTCGGGCCGAACGGCGCCGGCAAGACGACGCTCCTCTCGATCCTGGCCGGGATCGCCAAGCCGGACTCCGGCAGCATCGAGCGCTCGAACGGGGAGATCGGCTGGGTCCCGCAGCAGGCGGGCCTCTACCGGCGGCTGACCGTCGAGGAAAACCTTCGGCTGTTCGCGCGGTTGGAGGAGACCGAGGACGTCGAGGCGACCATCGAGAGGATGCTCAAGCAGACTGGCCTCGAAGAGCGCCGACACGACCAGGTCTCCGCGCTCTCGGGCGGCAACCAGCAGCGCATCAACATCGCAATCGGCCTGCTCGGCGATCCATCGGTGCTCCTGCTCGACGAGCCCAGCTCTGGCCTCGACCCGGGCCAGCGGGTCCGGCTCTGGGAATTCGTCGCGGGTCTCGCCAAGGGCGGGACGACGGTGATCTACTCGACCCACCAGATCGAGGAGGCGAGCCACTACGGCGACCGGCTGGTGGTGCTGGCCGACGGAGAGACGATCTTCGACGGCAGCTTCGCCCAGATGCGCCGCGCAGCCGGCCCCCCGCCCAAGGGGACGGCGATCGATCCCGAAAACGACTTCGTTCGCTTTCTTCGGAAGAAGGGTCACTGATGCGCTGGCTCTTCGTCAAGGACCTCCAGCTGCTGCGGCGCTCGCCGCTCGTCACCGGCCTATTGGTCGTCTACCCGATCGTGCTCGCCGTCCTGATCGGTCTGGCGATCTCCCGCAGCCCGGAGAAGCCCCGGGTCGCGTTCCTCAACGAGATCCCGGCTGGGAACGGCCTCCAGCTCGGCTCCGGCGGCTTCAGCCAGGATGAGGCGCGGCGTCAGCTCTGCGCGAAGGTCGACTGCGTCGACGTCTCCAGCCGCGCCGAGGCCGAGCAGAAGGTCAAGGACGGGGACGTCCTCGGCGCCCTCATCCTGCCCGCGGACTTCGTCAGCAAGCTGCAGGGCGAGCTCAGCACCAACTCGAGCGAGCCCGCGACCGTTGACGTGATCGTCAACAACGACGATCCGCTCAAGGCCCAGGTCGTCGACGACCGGATCCGCTCGCTGCTCACGCAGGCCAACCTGTTGCTCTCGGAAAAGATCAGCAACGTCGCGGGGAACTACGAGCAGATCCTCGCCAACGGCGGGTCCTTCGAGATCCCCTTCATCAACCAGACGGTTCACATCCTCGGGTTGCGGAAGGCCGAGCAGATCCTCAATCAGGTCGAGGCGGGCCTGCCACCGGCGCAGCGCGCCCGGGTGGCGCAGGTCAGCGACTTCGCCAGGCTCGCGCGGCAGAACCTGGCGCTCGCGAACAGCCTGCTCGCCTCCGTGCGTCAGCCGATTGCCGTGAACAAGGAGGTGATCGCCGGCAGCGTGCCTCCGCTCGACACCTTCGCGGTCGCGGTCGCCGCGGCGATCACCCTGCTGTTCGTGACGGTTCTGCTCGCCTCGGGCTCCCTCGCGCTCGAACGGGAGGAGAACACCTTCACTCGGCTCACCCGCGGCCTGATCAGTCGCACCGGGCTGCTGGTGGAGAAGGTGGCTCTCGGCACCGGCGCGGCCCTCGTGGTGACGCTGATCCTGCTGGCAGCGATCACGCCCTTCGAATCGATCGCCTGGAGCCGGATCTACCTGATCGTCCCTGCGATCCTGTTCGCCGGCGCAGCCTCATCCGGCCTTGGCCTGGCGATCGGCGCAGCAGCGAGAGAGGTGCGAGCCAGCGCGCTGCTTGCCTTCGCCCTTGCCCTGCCGGTTGCCTTCATCTCCCTGGTCCCCTCGGGCACCGTGAGCAAGGGCCTGCTGGACGTGATCCACGTGATCGCCGGAGCCTTCCCCTTCCGCGCGACGGTCGACGCCCTCTCGGGAGCCCTCTCGGCGTCGGGCCCGAGCCTAGGCCTGCCGCTGCTTCACCTGGCCGTGCTGACCATCGGCTATCTGATCCTCGCCCGCTTGGCTCTGAGGCGCTTCGCCTGAGCGCTACTCGGACTCGTGGCGACAGGACCCGCCCGCCGAGCGCCTGGTGCACCGCCCTAGAATCCCCAACATGAGCTTTCCGGTGACACGCCTGAGGCGCCTCCGTCGAACCGAGCCCCTCCGCGACCTGGTCCGCGAAACCGACCTGACCGCCGATCACCTGGTCCAGCCGCTCTTCATCACCGCGGGCGAAGGCGTCCGCGAGCCGATCGAGAGCATGCCCGGCATGGAGCGACTGTCGATCTCCGAGGCGGTCGCCGAGGTCACCGAGATCGCGGCGGCGGGAGTCCGGGCCGTTCTCCTCTTCGGGATTCCCGCGAGCAAGGACGAGGTCGGCTCGGGGGCCTACGACGACGAGGGCGTCGTTCAGATGGCCGTCCGAGCCCTGAAGGAGGCCCACCCCGAGATCGTCGTGATCACCGACGTCTGCCTCTGCGAATACACCTCGCATGGGCACTGCGGCATCGTCCGGGAGGGCGAGGTCGACAACGATCTGACGATCGAGCTGCTGGCCAAGACGGCGATCTCACACGCCGATGCCGGAGCGGACGCCGTGGCGCCGAGCGACATGATGGACGGGCGCGTCGGAGCGATCCGGGGCCAGCTCGACGAGGAGGGGCACTCCGACGTTCCGATCATCGCCTACAGCGCCAAGTACGCCTCCGCGTTCTACGGTCCGTTCCGCGAGGCGGCAGGGTCGACGCCCCAGTTCGGGGACCGGCGCGGTTACCAGATGGATCCCGCCAACGCCGACGAGGCCGTCCGGGAAGCGAAGCTCGACCTCGAGGAGGGCGCCGACGTCGTCATGGTGAAGCCGGCGCTCCCGTATCTCGACGTGCTCCGCCGGGTGAAGGATGCGACCGGCGCGCCGCTCGCCGCCTACCACGTGGGCGGCGAGTACTCGATGTTGAAGGCGGCCGCCGCGAACGGCTGGATCGACGAGCGGGCCGCCGCGATGGAGTCCCTGACCTCGATCCGCCGCGCCGGCGCCGACATGATCATCACCTATTTCGCCAAGGACGCCGCCGCCTGGCTCGCCACGGAAGCGGCTCGCAGGTGAACAGGGCGGCCGACGGCATCACGACCGCGGCGGCGACGCCCAAGCTTCGTTCGCGCGCCGGCGGAGCCGCGATCCCGCTCGACGACACCGACAGGCACCTGATGAACCTTCTCCAGTCGAGGTATCCGCTCGAGCCGGAGCCTTTCGAGCTGATCGCCGCAGAGGCGGAGCTCGATCCCGCCGACGTCAAGGAGCGCACCCAGCGCCTCCTCGACGGCCGGATCATCCGCGAGGTCACGCCGATCTTCGACACCCGCGCGCTGGGCTACAGCTCGATGCTGGTCGCCGCGAGGGTCGACTCCGACAATCCGCACCGCGCCGCTCAGATCATCAACTCCCATCCGGGCGTCTCCCACAACTACCTCCGGACCCACGAGTTCAACCTCTGGTTCACGATCGCGACGCCGCCCGACTCCGGCCTGGGGCTGGAGGGCACCCTCGAGGTGCTCCAGCGCCTCACCGGCGCCGAGTCGATCCGCCAGCTGCCGACGCTGCAGCTCTTCAAGATCAACATGAACCTGGAGATGGAGGGCGGGACCGAGGAGCTCTCCAAGGCCGTCGACGCCGCCCCACCACGCGAGCTCGGGCGCCAGCCGTACGACGAGACCGACATCGCGGTGATCCGCGCCCTACAGGGGCCGATGGAGGTCACCGACCGACCCTATGACGCGGCCGCCGCCGAGACCGGGATGAGCACTCACGACTTCCTCGACCACCTGCGGGGCATGGTCGATCGCAAGATCCTGCGCCGCGTCGCTGCGATCCTCTTCCATCGGCGCGCCGGCTTCTCGGCGAACGGGATGGGCGTCTGGCGGGTGCCGGAGGAAAAGATCATGGATGTCGGCGCCCGCATGGCCGCCGTCCGCGGCATCTCTCACTGCTATCAGCGCCCGACCTACGCGGACTGGCCCTACAGCGTCTTCACCATGGCCCACGGCCGCTCCAAGGAGGAGTGTGACGCGGTGCTGGACGGGATCGCAGACGAGCACGACCTCCACGGCGAGGATCGCGCCGTCCTCTACTCCTCGACCGAGTTCAAGAAGATCCGCCTCCGCTACTTCACCGACGACTACGCGCGCTGGGAGGCGGAGCACTCATAAGCCGCTCCGAGGAGCTGTACCGGCGGGCGCTCGAGGTGATGCCCGGAGGGGTGAACTCCCCGGTGCGGGCGATGCGGTCGATCGGGCGCGACCCGATCTTCATCGATCGGGGCGAGGGGCCCTGCATCTGGGACGTCGACGGGAATCGCTACATCGACTGGGTCTCCTCCTGGGGGCCGCTGATCCTCGGCCACGCCCACCCGCTGGTGGTGGAGGCGGTGCGCAAGGCCGCCGGTCGGGGCACCAGCTACGGGGCCCCGACCGCCGGCGAGGTGGACCTGGCGGCCGAGGTGGCCGGCCGCTTCGCGAGCGTCGAGATGGTCCGCATGACCAGCTCAGGCACCGAGGCGACGATGTCGGCGCTGCGGCTCGCGCGCGCGGCCACCGGCCGAACGACGGTGATGAAGTTCGCCGGGGGATATCACGGCCACGTCGACGGCCTGCTCGCCGAGGGCGGCTCCGGGCTGGCCACGGCCGGTGTCCCGGCGAGCCCGGGCGTCACCGAGGCGCAGGCCTCCGACACCGTGATCGTGCCCTGGAACGATGAGGAGGCGGTCGTCGAGGCGATCGCCCGGGGACGCCCGGCGGCGGTGATCGCCGAGCCCATCCCGGCGAACATGGGAGTGGTCCCGCCGGCCCCCGGGTTTCTGGAGGCGGTCAGGGATGCGACGGCCGAGGCGGGCTCGCTGCTGATCCTCGACGAGGTGATCAGCGGTTTCCGCGTGGCCCGAGGAGGGGCGCAGGAACTGCTCGGGGTCGAGGCGGACCTGACGGTGATGGGGAAGGTGATCGGCGGGGGCCTCCCGGCCGCAGCCTACGGCGGCAGTCACGAGCTGATGGAGCGCATGGCACCGGCGGGCGACGTCTACCAGGCAGGGACGCTGTCGGGCAACCCCGTCGCGGTGGCGGCCGGCCTGGCCACCCTGCGCAAGCTCGACGGCGCCGCATATGTGGGGCTCGACTCGGCCACCACCCGGCTCGCCACCGGCCTGCGGCGGGCGGCGGGCGATCTGCCGGTTCAGGTGGCGAGCGTTCCGGGCCTGCTCACCGTCTTCTTCAGCGCCGACCCCGTGCAGGACTTCGCGGGAGCGCAGGCCTGTGACACCGAGGCGTATGCCCGCTTCTGCCAGGCGCTGCTCGACCGGGGCATCTACCCGCCGGCCTCGCAGTTCGAGGCCTGGTTCCCCTCGCTGGCCCATGACGAGGCCTCGATCGATCGGACGATCGAGGCTGCCGCCGAGGCCTTCCAGCAGGTCATTCCCTGACGCGCCGCTCTAATCTCGGAGGGACGCATGGCCATGACTTCGACCTCTCTCACCTCCCTGTCGACGTTGCTTCGCGACGGTGAGAACGTGATCACGCCCTATGTCCGTGATGCGGACGAGGCGCCGGCGCTCGGCGCCCTGGCCGCCTCGGGTCCCCGCGCGGAGGGCGCGGCGGATGAGTACACCGTCCTGATCGAGGCGATCAGGGAGGGCTACCTGCTCCACTACGAGCAGCCGAGGCTGATCGATGGGGCCGATGGCGACCTTCGCCTGTTGGCCGGCGACTACCTCTACGCCCTCGGCCTCGAGAAGCTCGCCGATCGGGGCGACCTGGCGGCGGTCAGGGAGTTGGCCGACCTGATCAGCCTCTCGGCCCAGGTGCACGCGGAGAACGGCGACGGATCGACCGAGGCGGATGTCCTCTGGCTCGCCGCCGCCGTCGCGGTTGGTGCTGGAGGCACCGAGGAGCACGAGCGGGCGAAGGAGGCCCTGCGCCGCGCGGAGCCGGGCGCGGCCGATCGGCTGCTCCGGAGCGCTACCAAAGCAGCCCGCGAGGCGGGCATGAGCGATGCGCTGGCCCTGGCAGCCGACTCGATAGGCTTCGCCGCCGAAGACGTCTCAGACCGTGGCTGAAGAGGGAAACAACAAGCAGGGGGCGCCGAAGGAGCTTCCGAGCTCCGATCCTGCAGGCTACTTCGAGGGCGAGTCCATGAACCGCCGGACCGCCTTCACGGTCGCCGTGCAGGCGGTCGGAGGGCTCGCGGGCGCAGCGATCGTGCTGCCCGCGATCGGCTTCGCCGCCGCCCCTCTCTTCGAGCAGGAGGACGAGCCCTGGCAGGCCGTCGGCCCGGTCTCCGACTTCACGCCCGACACCTACCGGCCGGTCGTGATCACGGCGGTCGAGGGCATCGGCGAGACCGGCAAGACAACCGCCTACGTCCGCCAGGGGAACCCCACGATCACCGCCAACCAGACCAAGTACCCGGCCGAGACGTCGAACGAGTACATCGCCATCTCCACGCGCTGCGCGCACCTCGGCTGCCCTGTCCGCTTCGTCCAGGCCGCCGGCAACTTCATCTGCCCGTGCCACGGCGGCGTCTACGGCTTCCTCGGCGAGCGCATCGGCGGTCCGCCGGTCCGCCCGCTCGATCGCTTTCAGACCAGGATCACCAACGGTCGGGTCGAGATCGGTCCCCGCTACAGCGTCACCAACAGCCTCGATCCCGTGCGCGCCCGCGATCCCGGTGAGTTCACCGGCGGCGTCTGGGAATACCTCTACCCCCCGCGGCCGTCCGTGCCGCCACCGCCGTAGGAGAGCCGAGTGCCGAAGCTTCCAAAGCCAGGTCCGCTGAGCCGGCCCGCCAAGCCGGGCGAGCGAGTCAACGGCGCGAACGGAAACGGCGCCGGACCCGCCGACGTCGCCAAGGAGGCCGGCGGCGACGTCATCGGGTGGGTCGATGAGCGGACGGGAGGCACGACCTTCCTCACGGGGATGCTGTTCCGCAAGGTCCCCAAGGGCACCAACTGGTTCTACACGCTCGGCTCCGCCACCCTCTTCGCCTTCACCTTCCAGGCCCTGACCGGCGTCTTCCTGGCGATGTACTACACGCCGTCCCCGACCCAGGCCTACGGGTCGATCACCCACCTGACCAACGATGTCTGGATGGGCGAGTTCGTCCGCGGCATGCACAAGTGGGGCGCCTCGGTGATGATCATCTGCATTTTCCTGCACATGGGGCGCACCTTCTTCTTCGGCGCCTACAAGTACCCGCGGGAGCTCAACTGGGTGATCGGCGTGGTCCTGATCATCCTGACGTTGGTGATGGGGCTGACCGGCTACCTGCTGCCCTTCGACCAGCGCTCCTACTGGGCGACGATCGTCGCCAACAACATCACCGGCACCGGCCCGGTCGTCGGACCGTACCTCGCCGACTTCCTGCGCGCCGGGCCTGAGATCGGCGCCACCACGCTGTCGCGCTTCTACGCGATCCACATGCTCTTAGTGCCCGGGTTGATCATCGCCCTGATCGGGGCCCACCTCTATCTGGTGGTCAAGCTCGGCACTACGGCGCCGCCGTGGATCAAGGCCGAGAAGCCCAAGCCCGCCTTGCCCAAGGAGGAAGTGGGATGAACAGGCGGGAGAAGGAGGAGTACCTCCGCGGCTACGAGGCCCTGAAGAAGAAGGGCAAGCCGTTCTTCCCGTACGCGGTCATGAAGGACACGGTGATGATGCTCGTCGTCGCCCTCGTGATCGTCGGGCTCTCGATCCTCCTGGGTGCCGAGCAGGGCCCGAAGGTCGACCCGACCACGACCACCTACACGCCGCGCCCGGAGTGGTACTTCTTCTTCCTCTTCGAGCTGCTGCGGGTGATCAAGCCGCCGTGGGCGACGCCGATCGCGACCATCGGGCTGCCGACCCTCTTCATGGTCCTGCTGCTGCTTCTGCCGTTCTACGACCGCAACGCCGAGCGGCGGCCCGAACGGAGGCCGATCGCGACCACAGCGGGCATCCTGACGATCATCGGCATGGCCTATCTGACCTTTCTCGGCGCCACCGCCGGGCCGCCGACCCAAATCGACCTGAAGACCTCGGCCGCCCTCGAACCCGGCAAGGAGGTGGTTGCCCAATCGGGCTGCCTCGCCTGCCACAAGCTGGGCGACAACGGCAACGACGGCCCTGGCCCCGAGCTGACGCAGATCGGAGCGAGGATCCCGAGAAACGCGATTGCGCGCTCACTGCAGGTCGGCCCGAGCATCATGCCGTCCTACGCCGGGCTCCCGCCGGCCAAGTTCCGGGCGCTGACGGCGTATCTCGCCTCCCTGAACTAGGCGGCGCGGCTTGGCAACCCTGATCGCCTAATCTCGCACCGATGAGTGTCTCGTCCAGCACCGAGGCCGAGAGCGGCATCCCCCGGCGGGATTCGGAGGAGTTCGCCGCGGAGGTCCGTGGCATGTTCGACCGGATAGCGGGCGTCTACGACCTGATGAACTCCGCGATGACCGCCGGGCTGCATCACGAGTGGCGCGAGCGCGCCGTCGACCGCGCGCAGGTCGGCCCGGGATCCGACGCACTCGATCTCTGCACCGGCACGGGGGACCTCGCGCTGGCGCTGAGGCGCCGGATCGGGGCCGATGGCCGCGTCGTGGGAAGCGACTTCTCCGAGGCCATGCTCGAGCTGGCTCGGCGCAAGAGCGGGGAGGAGGGGCTCCCGGTGGAGTTCGGCTGGGCGGATGCCCTCGAGCTTCCCTACGGCGACGAGAGCTTCGATGCGGTGACGATCGGATTCGGCGCTCGCAACCTCGCCGACCTCGAGCGTGGCCTCTCCGAGATGGCCCGGGTCCTGCGGCCCGGTGGGCATCTGGTGATCCTCGAGATCACGCGGCCGCAGCGCGAGCCTCTTGCGAGCTTCTACTCGCTTTGGTTCGACAAGCTGGTCCCGGTGATCGGGTCGGTCGCCGGCGACTCGCAGGCCTACAGCTACCTGCCCGACTCGGTGCGCAGCTTTCCCGACCCTCGGCGGCTGGCGGAGATGATCGATGCCGCCGGCTTTGCCGAGATCCGCTGGCTCCTCCTCGCCGGCGGGATCATCGCAATTCACAGCGCGACCAAGCCCGGATGACGCGCTCCTCCATACCCCCTCCCGTAACCGCCGTGATGGACGCCGCCAGCGCCTGGCTCCCTGTGCGGATGGCCGAGGTCGAGGGCCGCCTCGCGGAGCTCTCCGCCGGCTACGGGCCGCGCTTGGGCGAGGAGGCCGAGGCCACCCTGACCGCCGGGGGCAAGCGCATGCGGCCACTGCTGGTCCTGATGGCCGCGGGAGACGGCGCCGGCGACCGGGCGGTTCGGGTCGCCACAGCCGTGGAGATGGTCCACATGGCCACCCTGGTCCATGACGACGTGCTCGACGGCGCCCCGGTACGGCGGGGTCGCCCCACCGTGGTGGCGCGATCGGGGCGAGACCGAGCGGTCGGGGTGGGTGACCTGCTCTTCTCCCGCGCCTTCGCAGAGCTCGCCGTTGATGGCGGCGAGGCCGAGGTCGCCGAGCTGAGCTCGGCGTCAGTGGCCCTGGCCCTCGGGGAGCTTGCCCAGCGACACGATGCCTTCGACACCTCGATCACCGAGGAGCGCTATCTGGAGCGCTGCTCTCTGAAGACGGCGCGCCTCTTCGAGTCCGCGTGCCGGCTCGGGCGCATCTCGTCCGGGCGTTCCGGGATCGAGGAGCTCGCCGCATTCGGCCGGGAGATCGGTCTCGCCTTCCAGCTGCTCGACGACGTCCTGGACGTCAGCGGCCCCCCGGAGCGGACCGGCAAGGCCCGCGGCACCGACCTGCTCGACGGGACGGTGACGCTGCCACTGATCCTGGCTCGGCGGCTGGATCCGGGTCTCGGGGAGGCGCAGCTGCGCGGGCTCGATCAGGACGCGGCCGAGGCGCTCTGCGACCGGATCGCAGCCACGCCGGCACTCGACGAGGTCCGCGAGCGCGCCAAGGAGGGCATCCGGCGCGCCAAGGAGATTCTCTCCTCCCCGGACTTCACCGACGAGGAGCGCGAGCTGCTCGGCATGGTCGCGGACGGGGTCGTGGAGCGATACGCGTAGGCCCTCAGGGCCCATCATCAATCGGGTTCCGCTTCGCTCCACCCTCTCATCGCAGTCAACGGCCCCTCGCGGGGCCGTTGACTGCAGGGAGGTGACTCGTTGATGGAGTGGTACTTGCTTGTGGGTTGACTCGCGCTAGAAGTCTTCGGGGAGGATGCAGTCGCTGGCGAGCGCCATGGCGAAGCGATCGGCCTCCTCCTCCATGTTCGCCCGGGTGAGCGAGCGAAGGTCCTCGATCAGCTCCTGCCCGCCGCGATCCAGCTCCTCGTCGTAGGTGTCGACCTCGGCCTGGCTGTAGGTGGTGCGGCCCCACCACTCGCACTCGGGGCAACGAAGCTCGACGTGCCAGGCACCATCGCCCTGCTCGTGCCAGGTGACCGGCTGGACCAGGATGGAGGAGCAGCTGGGGCAGGCGTGCATTCCCTCGGCGGACCGCTGCCCGGTGTCGACTCGGGTCTCGATGTTTGTCCGTTTGGGTGTTTCCATCGTGGAGGACATATCGGGCCCCTGACGCCGGATCTGTAGGGCAAAAGTGAGGTTCTTCGTGCCTACCTAATTTGCCCGCAATTTCCTCGATGCGGGTCGTGCCGGGCACACGGGCCCGCCTCAGCCGTGCGTGAGCCGCCCAAGCCCGGAATAGACTGGATCGGTGGTTCTGAGCGATCGGACGATCAAGGAGGAGGTGGCGGCCGGCCGCCTGGTCTTCGACCCCTACGACGAGACGCTCGTGCAGCCCTCGAGCGTCGATATGCGAGTGGATCGCAGCTTTCGCGTCTTCAACAACTCCCGCTACCCGTACATCGACGTGCGCGAGCCGATGGAGAACCTCACCGAACTCGTCACGGTGGAGGAGGACGAGCCCTTCGTGCTGCATCCGGGCGAGTTCGTCCTCGGCCAGACGCTGGAGCGGGTTCGCCTCCCGGACGACCTGGTGGCGCGCCTGGAGGGCAAGAGCTCACTCGGGCGGCTCGGACTGGTGATCCACTCCACGGCCGGCTTCGTCGACCCTGGCTTCGAGGGCAATCTCACCCTCGAGCTGTCCAATCTCGCCACGCTGCCGATCACGATCTACCACGGAATGCCGATCGGGCAGATCTCCTTCATGCGCATGGACGCTCCCGTCGAGCACGCCTATGGCGCGAGCGAGGCGGGCAGCAAGTACCAGGGACAGGCCGAGCCGACCGCCAGCCGCTTCTATCTCAACTTCCGCGAGCGGGTCCGCAAATAGCCAGTTGGGTAAGTGCTGGCGGCTCAATGTCCGTCAGCGGCTAACATCCGCGTCGATGCCCAACGTGGGACCGCTGGAGATAGCCGTCGTTCTCGTCATCGTCCTGATCATCTTCGGGCCGAAGCGCCTTCCGGAGCTCGGCAAGTCGCTGGGACATGGCATCCGCGAGTTCAAGAGCTCGATCTCCGGGGAAAGCGACAAGGATTCCCCTGAGGAGAAGCAACGCGAGCTGCAGGCGAGCCAGCAGGCACAGGTGAGCCAGCCACAGCCGCCCCCGGCGGCCGCTGAGAGCCCGGCGGAGCCCGTCGAGGGCGAGGTCGTCTCCGAGAACAAGGCCTAGGGAATGGCCCGGCTGCGGCCGGTCGACTTCGAGGACCGGCTCACTCTCGTCGAACATCTCGACGAGCTTCGAACGCGCATCGTCATTTCGGTCGTTGCGTTCTCGGTCGCCTTCGGTCTCTGCTTCTGGCAGAACAGCCGGCTGCTCGACATCGCCAATGCGCCGCTCCCGGGCAATCGGACCCCGATCACCTTCGGCATTGCCGAGCCGTTCACGACGACGGTGACGATCGCTGCGTACGCCGCCATCGTGCTCTCACTCCCGGTGATCCTCTACCAGGCCTACGCGTTCGTCCTGCCGGCGCTGACCACGCGCGAGAAGCGCGTGGTCGTCCCTTTCCTGCTCGGCGTCCCGTTCCTGTTCGTCGCCGGAGTCGTCTTCGGCTACTTCGTCGTCCTCCCGGCCGCGACCAAGTTCCTCCTCAACTTCAACGACCAGCAGTTCAACATCCAGATCCGGGCGAAGGACTACTACAGCTTCTTCACGCTCACCCTCGCGGTCATGGGGCTGATCTTCCAGCTGCCGATCGGCATCCTCGCGATCACCAAACTCGGGATCGTCACCCCTGAGCAGCTCTCGGCGAATCGCCGCTACGCGTACGTGATCCTCCTGATCGTCGCCATGCTGCTGCCCGGCACCGACCCGGTCACGATGCTGATCGAGGCGGTGCCGCTGCTCTTGCTGTACGAGCTCAGCGTGCTGCTGGCAAGGGCGGTCGGCAGACCGTCCGAGGGTGCTGCGGATCGCGACATCACCGTCTCCGAGCCACCCCCCAGCGAGGCGGCGTAGGCCGCCGAGCGCCTTCATCTAGGCTTCCGCCGTGCTCTTCGACCTGCAATCGCCCCGTCGCCGCCGCGTGGTCCGCGTGGTCTTCGGCGGGCTTGCCCTGATCTTCGCGATCAGCTTCGTCTTCCTCGGCGTCGGCACGGGCGGAGGCGGATTCAGCTTCAGCGACCTCTTCGGCGGGGGCAGCGGCTCGAGCTCCACGGCCTTCGACGGCGACATCAGTACCGCCGAGGCGAAGGTCGCGGCCAACCCGAATGACACCGTCGCTCTCGGAGACCTGGTTCGGCTGCACTACTCGGCCGCCAACTCCAACACCGCCAGCAACGGGGCACCCACCAGCGATGGCTTGCAGCACCTGCGGGAGGCAGCCGACGCTTGGAACAAGTACGTGAAGGCGAGCAAGGGGAACCTCTCTCCTGGGGTCGCGGTCTACGCCCTGAACGTCTTCGACCTGCTCGCTCGGATCGATTTCTCTCAGGCCCGCAGCGACACGAGCACGGCCGAGGCGCTCACCGATGTGAATGCCGCGGTGGACGACTGGAAGAGCGCCGCCCAGGCGGTGCAGGTGCGGATCGACAAGCAGCCGAAGACCGTCAACGCCAACTCGTACCTGACCCTCGCCCAGTACCTCTACCTGGCCGGCGACACCAAGGGCGGTGACCAGGCGGCCGCTCAGGCCAATAGCGCGAAGGGGGCCCCGCCCTCCGCCACCAGCCAGCTCCAGCAGTACAAGCAGCTCGGCCAGCAACTCCAGGCCGCGATCAAGCAGCTGACCAAGCAGCAGCAGCAGCCACAGGGCGCAGGCGGGGCGACCGGTGGGGCGACCGGCGGCGGAAGTGCCGGCGGAGCCAATCCGCTCAACGGCCTGGGCACTGGCGGCGGCAGCGGGCTCTAGCTCCGGCGCGGCTCTGGCGCGCCTCGCAAGCCTTCCTATAATGCCGCCCTCCACCAGGGCCGTTAGCTCAGCTGGTAGAGCAGGAGACTCTTAATCTCAAGGTCACAGGTTCGATCCCTGTACGGCCCACTTCAAGGAACCACCCCCGAGGAGCCGGACTTCGAGGCCCTAGGCGTCCCGTCGCGCCAACCTAGCCGCCGTGCACGAGGTGTGCGAATCGTGCATTGAGCCAAGTGGATTGATTAACTCTGTGCGAAGTCCGAGCGCAAGCAGGGCCGGTGCGCGAGTCTTATGCCCAGGCCCACGCTGCGTCGGTGTAGGCATCGACCCGAAGGAGTCTCTATGGCCTTGATGAGCAAAGCGCCCGACCGGGCACTAATCGGCGGGGAATGGGTTGAAGGAAGCGGCGGCACCTTCGAGGTTCGCTCGCCGCATTCGCGCGAGGTGATCAACACAGTTGCCCGATGCGACTCCTCCGATGTCGATCGGGCCGTCGCGGCCGCTCGGCGCGCGCAACCGGATTGGGCGGGGACGCCACTGATCGAGCGAGCCAAGATTCTTCGCAAGATCACCGAGGTCTTCCGCGACAACGCCGAG
>DASUPK010000150.1:0-3726 GCA_036276255.1 Solirubrobacterales bacterium | reverse complement strand
CGGACACGGAGCGCCGGCCGGCCCCTGGGGGCCCTGCGGACCAATCGGCCCCTGGGGGCCTCCTGGGGTCCCTGCCGGGCCTTGCGGACCCGTCTCATTGATCAGGATGCCGCGCTCCTTGCCACCACAGGAGCCGGAGAGTGGGACGCGGAGTAAGCCCCTGTTCGGCTTCTTCAGCTGTATGCAGGCCAGAAAGCCCGTTTGAGCGGGGGCCGTGCCCCTCGAGAGCGTGACGAACGCACAGAGGATCACCAGCGCGAACAGAGCCGGCAATAGGACCTTCCGTCGATTGACGCGAGTCACCTTCGTCACTTCTGCCTCCGGCGAGAACTTAGCATTTGGCGTGAAGTCGGCGCCGGCCAGCGCGGCCTAGCGCCTGAACCGGAAGATTCGCGTGTCGGTGTCGGTCGCGCCTGCCGCGTTGCTGGCGGTGATCGAGGTGCGCAGTTTGGAGGCTCCGATGTTGCTCTTGATCGCGAAGCGAGCCGACTTGTTCAGGGTCAGGAATTCCACGCCGATCTCGCCCGCCGAGAAAATGCCCGTATCCACGGCCGGGCCGAGATTTGGCCCCTTCAGCACCAGGGTCGAGGATGCGGTCACCTGACAGTCCGTCAGGCACTGGAAGTCGTAGGAGATCTGCTTCCCCACCTTGATCTTGCCCGCAGGCAAATAGGCGATCAGGCTGTCGTCATCGGCGGTCGCGGTAGCGGTGGGTGAGGCCAGGCCGACCGGCGCCGCGGCCATGAGGATTCCCAAAGCGGCCAGAGTCGCTATCCCTGCTGTCCCGCGTCGCATCACGCGAGCCGCACTCTAACGCGCCTCGCTAGTACCCGAGCAGGTTGGCCCATCGTGGGGAATCCTTGATTTGCAGGGGTTTCGCGGGGTTTCGTCATGGCTGGTCTTCGGGAATATCTAGGACGTTGGATTGAGAACACTCAGAACGCGGCAACGGAGCGCTTGCGCCTACCTGCGGCCGGCTCTAATCGCGAGAACAGGCTTCAAGGGTCAGGGCCTCGGCCGGCGCACGAGCTGGTCGAGTTCCATGAAGTCGTGGTTCTGCCGCTCAAGACGACCCGCCCCGCGAGGAAGACATGAGGATGCGGTTCAGTAGCCCAGCGCGAACTTCGCGTCCTCGGACATCATCTCCGGGGACCAGGGCGGGTCGAAGACCATCTTCGGGTGGACCTTCTCGATCCCCTCGATCTGGCCGACGAACTCGCGCATCTGCTCGGACACCTGCGGCCCGATCGGGCATGCCGGCGTCGTCAGCGTGAAGGTGACGAAGGCCTCCGCGCCTTCGATCTCCACGTCGTAGACGAGGCCCAGAGAAACGAAGTCGAGCCCGAGCTCGGGATCGATCACTTCCTCGAGCGCCTCGTAGACGTCCTCTTCGGTTGTGGTTTCCGTTGCCATCAGATTCCAGGCACCCAGTTGCCGCCTCGGTTGACCTCATTCACGTTGCGCGGATCCCCAGCGTAGTCGGGCCTTGGCCGTGCCTCAACTTCACTTGCCATGGGCGCGTCGCCCGGAGTCAGTCCGACCTTCACGACCGCCCAATCGCCCGGCTGCTGTTCGGCGACCAGCCAGGTCGCCTCGGGGTGCTCGGCGGCCATCCGGTCACGCTCGCTCTTTGCCTGCTCGCGATCCATCCCAAGCAAGCATAGGGGGACCGGGTCCCGAGCTTGCCGAATCCGGTCCACGAGTAGCCTTCCGAGGCCGTGCTGGTCGTCGTCCTGATCTTCATCCTCGTCCCGCTCGCGGAGCTCTACGTGATCATTCAGGTGGGCAACGCGATCGGGCTGATCCCCACCCTCGTTCTGCTGCTGCTCGATGCCCTGCTGGGATCGATGCTCCTCCGCCACCAGGGGCGCGCGGCCTGGATGCAGTTCAACCGGGCGCTCGCCGAGAACCGGCTCCCGCACAAGGAGGTCTTCGACGGCATCCTGGTCATCCTGGGCGGAGCGCTCCTGCTCACCCCCGGGTTCATCACGGACATCTTCGGCCTCGTTCTCCTGATCCCGCCGACGCGGGCGATCGTGCGAGGCATCTCGTCGCGCATCGTCCGCAGGCGAATGGCGATGGGCGCCACGATCTGGACGATGGGCGGCGCCTCGCGGCCTCCGCGGCAGCGGGCTGCCTCCAGCGGGCCCGGGGCGGGACCAGCCGGTCCGCCGCCGGGGGGACCGATGCCAGATGACCTCTTCGACTGGGAGGAACCACCCGTTGGTTCATCGCGGAGCGCCCGGCGCCCTGACGACATCGAGGGCACCGGGCACGAGATTCACGATGAGGACGAGCTCCCACCGGGCCGGGAGCCCTTCGGCGGATGAACGGGGATGCGCGCGGCTTCGTCTGTGGGTTCGGCGACGTCCAGGCCGGCCTCGGCGGGTTGGCCTGGGACCTCGGAGAGCCGGGTGCGCTGTTGCTCAGCAGGGGCGAGGTGCGGCAGGCGAGCTTCGCGCTCGAGCGCGATCTGGAGACCGTCACCGTCGAGATCTCCGCGGAAGCCGGCACGGTCGAGGCGACGCTGGCGCCGCAGCGGACGCTGATCGAGCATCCCAGCGCCGAGAACCCGGTCGAGTTCAAGGCGACCGCGTCCCTGGCGGAGGTCCGCCCGAAGGGGGGCGGTCAGACGCTCGAATGTGCCGGACAGATCTCGGAATGGATCGGCGATCCCCTCGAGGCCGCCGGCGTCCTCCGCCACCTGGCCATAGGCGGCGCGCCCGGGTCCCAGGTGGTCACCATTGCCAGAGGGTTGCCCGGCGGGGACGGGCACGGGAGCGAGCGGGCGGGTGGCTGGCTGCTCAGCGGCGACAGCGGTGTGCCATATGAGGAGACGCTGATCTCGACGCAATACGACGGCGCCGGCGATCCGACGCGCATCGGTCTCGAGCTCTGGCCCGTTGACGCGGACCAGTCGAGCCGGGCCGGCGCGACCCGGGTATCCGGGACCCTGCTCGGTGGATTCGGCGCCGGGTCCTTCTGGGCGGGGCTCTTCCGCTGCCACACGGACGGGACCGAGGGGCTCGGCAGCTATCTGCTCTGGCGGGCATGAGCCCCGCCGGGTCGATCACCACGGTGATCTCGGACTTCGGCGGCGTCCTCACGACACCGCTCGTTCAGTCGTTCGCCGCGGTCCAGGACGAGACCGGCATCCCCTTCGAGGAGCTCGCCAAGGCGATGGGCCGGATCGAGGAGGAGGACGGAAGGCATCCGCTCTACGAGCTGGAGAAGGGCAACCTGACCGAGGTGGACTTCCTCGCGAAGCTCGGCGAGGCCCTGGAGCCGGCGCTCGGGCACCGGCCCGAGCTGCACCGCTTCAGCGAGATCTACTTCGAGGCCCTCCACCCCAATCCGCCGATGATCGAGCTGATGCTCCAGGCCAAGGCGGCGGGCCACCGCATGGGGATGCTCACCAACAACGTCCGGGAGTGGGAACCGCTCTGGCGGGCGATGCTGCCCGTCGACGAGATCTTCGAGACCGTCGTCGACTCGGGCTTCGTCGGTCTCCGCAAGCCCGATCCGGAGATCTACGAGCTCACCCTCGAGCGGTTGGGCGGCGTGCCGGCCGATCAGTGCCTCTTCGTCGACGACGTCGACGTCAACTGCGCAGCCGCCCGCAAGCTCGGTATGTCAGCGGTGCACTACCAGCACAACCACCAGGCGGTCCCGGAGATCCGCGAGGCGCTGGGTCTGCCGTGACCTAGTTATCCGAGCCGTACCGGT
>DASUPK010000149.1:0-38215 GCA_036276255.1 Solirubrobacterales bacterium | reverse complement strand
CTGGCCACGGACGAGCTCAGCCATCCGAACCCCGTCTTCCACGGTGACACGCTCTTCGTCGAGTCGGAGGTGCTCGAGGTTCGCCCGTCGGAGTCAAAGCCCGACCGCGGCGTGGTCAAGGTCCACACTCGCGCCTTCAATCAGGACGGGAAGCTGGTCGCTGAGTTCAAGCGGGCGGTCCTGGTCCCGCGCAAGAACCCCGGTTAGTCTGGGCGCACGGCACCCTGCGATCAAGGAGAAGTGATGGTGGACTTCAGGCGACTGACCGATCAGGCAAAGAAGATCGTCGACAAGCGCGGAGGAACCGACGCCCTCAAGGAGGATGCCGAGGAGCTGAAGGGCATCGCCACCGGCAAGGGCAACCTCAAGGACAAGGCCCAGGAAGCGGGAGAAGCGATCAAGGACCCGGGCGCGCCGGGCGAGGAGAAGACCCGCTAGGGCTTCAGCAGGGGAGCACCTGGATGTCGAAATCCGGGGACGGCCCGATCGCCTCGCGCTGGCAGTTGAAGTCGGTGACTGTGTCGCGCAGACGTCCCTTCTTCGTCCGCGTGACGATCTCCGTCCAGAACCAGTGGTAGGCGTAGACGCTCGCGTCAGCCTCACCCGGGAATGGAGGGCTGCCGTCGTCGGCGTGGTGCACGTCCGCCAGATAGGCCGACCCCTGTCGCGTCAGCGGCGCGACGTTCTTGCACGCGCCGCCGACGAGCAGTCCGTCGGGCGCCGGCTCGATCGTCCAGCCCATCGCGTTGTGCTGCTGCCTGAACTGCTCGGCGGTGTTGAAGATCTCCTGCTGTGTCTGGTCGCAGGTGAGCCGAAGGCGCTTGTGCTTTTTCGCCGCCGCCTCACCGGCTGAGCCGAGCGCGAGGAGCAGCACGACGCAGATGAGTACGCGTCTCATGAACGTCACCCTAGGGATCAACGCTCATCAAACGCTCATCGCGCCCTGGATCAGTGAGCCTCGTCGGGGGCGTGCGCCGGCGGGCGTGACTCTTCCGCCAGCGAGGTGATCTCGAGGACGCCGCGTGAGGCCTCCTCGAGGACCTCGGTCGCCTCCTCGGCCGAGCGCGCGTAGAGCTCGACCAGCAGGTGGACGATGATCCGCTCCTCGTCGTGCTTGTGGAAGCGGACGTGAGTGAAGAACTCTCGCGTGCCCTGTTCGCCGAAGGAGCCGTAGGTGAGGGACTCTCCGGCCTCGGGGCCGGAGCAGCTCTCGACCTGGTCCTGATCCACCGTGACGGTGCAGGAGGCGACCCAGGGCGTGCCGGCAACCATCCGCTCCCAGCGATCCTCAACAGGGACGACGCGATCCTCGTGGATCGTCAGGTGGGGCTGATCGTGCAGGCAGCGCAGGCACTGGACCACGGCCTCCTGGACCTCGTCCAGGCGATCGGACGGCTCGCCGGTCTCGGGGTCGACCCGGAGGATGGCGTCGTAGTGGAGCTGAACCTCCAGGTCTCGCGCCCAGCAGCGATAGCAGCGGAGCCAGGAACTGCGGTCGCCGTTCAGCTCCGGCTCGTTCATCAAGCCGGCTGCGCGGCGCGATGGCGGTCCGCCACCAGGTCCGCGATCTCGCCCATGATCCGGTTGATCTCGAAGTCCTTTGGCGTGTAGACGCCGGCGACGCCCGCCTCGCGCATGGCGGCCGCGTCGACCGCGGGAATGATGCCGCCGACCACCACCGGGATGTCCGCGCCGTCGGCATGCAGCAGCTCGACCACGCGCGGCACCAGCTCGCGGTGGGAGCCGGAGAGGATGGAGAGGCCGACCACGTCGACGTCCTCCTCGATGGCCGACTTGGCGATCTGCTCGGGCGTCAGGCGGATGCCCTGGTAGATCACCTCCATGCCGACGTCGCGGGCGCGTACGGCGATCTGCTCGGCGCCGTTCGAGTGCCCGTCGAGGCCCGGCTTGCCCACCAGGATCCGGATGGGGTGGCCGATCTCCTCGGAGACCTTCTTGACCCGCTCGCGCACGTCGCCGAGCAGGTCCCCGTTGACCGATCCGCCGGCGGCGGCCTCCCCGACCCCGGTCGGCGCCCGGTAGTCGCCGAAGACGTCGCGCAGGACGCCCGCCCACTCGCCGGTGGTGGCACCCGCCTTGGCGGCCTCCATCGTGGCCGGGAGGATGTTTGCGCTTTCGTCACGGGCAACCTCAACGAGCTTCTCGAGAGCCGCGTCGACGGCTCCCTGGTCACGCTCCGCCTTCCACTCCTCGAGCGCCGCGATCCGCTCGCGCTCGACCTCCGGGTCGGGCGTCAGGATCCCGCCGTCCTCACCGGTCGTCAGCGGCGATTCCTCGGACTCCGTGAACTTGTTCTGCCCGACCACTGTGATGTCGCCGCGCTCGATCTTGGCGATGCGCTCGCGGTTCGATTCCACCAGCTGGGCCTTCATGTACGGGACCGCCTCGACCGCGCCGCCCTTCTCTTCGACCGCCTTCATCTCCGCCTTGGCGCCCTCCACGAGCTCGGCGACGAGCCCGTCCATGACCTTCGAGCCTTCAAAGATGTCGGGATACTCGAGCAGGTCGGTCTCCTCGGCCAGGATCTGCTGGATGCGAAGGCTCCACTGCTGGTCCCAGGGGCGGGGAAGGCCGAGCGCCTCGTTCCAGGCGGGAAGCTGGATGGCGCGGGCGCGCGCATCGCGGCCGAGCGTGACCGCGAGCGCCTCGAGCACGATCCGCGGCACGTTGTTCTCCGGCTGTGACTCGGTCAGGCCGAGCGAGTTGACCTGCACCCCGTAGCGCAGCCGCAGGAACTTGGGCTCGGTGACCGCGTAGCGGTTGCGGCCGATCCACTCCCACATCTCGCCCATGGCTCGCAGCTTGGCGTGCTCTTCGATGAAGCGGACGCCGGCGTTGACGAAGAAAGAGATGCGGCCGAAGACCTTGGGGAAGTCCTCGTCCGCGACCTGGCCGCGAGCCTCGACCTCGTCGAGCACCGCGATGGCGGTCGAGAGGGCGTAGGCGATCTCCTGCACCGCAGTGGCTCCGGCCTCCTGCAGGTGGTAGCTGCACACGTTGATCGGGTTCCACTTCGGCATCTCGTTGACGGTGAACGCGACCGTGTCGGCGATCAGCCGCATCGAGGGCCCGGGCGGGAAGGCGTAGGTGCCGCGGGAGAGGTACTCCTTGATGATGTCGTTCTGGGTCGTGCCGGCGAGGGCGCTGCGCTCGACACCGTTCTCCTCGGCGACGGTCGCGTAGAGGGCGAGCAGCCAGGCTGCGGTGGCGTTGATGGTCATCGAGGTGTTCATCTCGCCCAGCGGGATCCCGTCGAGCAGGGCGTGCATGTCCCCCTTGTGGGCGATGGAGACGCCGACCTTGCCGACCTCGCCGCGCGCCAGCTCGGCGTCGGGGTCGTAGCCCGTCTGCGTGGGCAGGTCGAAGGCGATCGAGAGGCCGGTCTGGCCCTTGGCGAGGTTCTTGCGGTAGAGCTCGTTGGAACGGCGAGCGTCGGAGTGGCCCGAGTAGGTGCGAATCACCCAGGGGCGGTCCCGCTCAGGGAGGCGGTGCTCGCTCATGGCTCTAATGGTAAGTGCCTGGTAAACGGGCACGCGCAACGACCGCTCCGACTGGGCCTGCCGGGTGTTCTTGCAATCTCCTGGACGCCTCATGGCTAGGCTCACCCACGCATGAGAACCAAGCTCACAGCTCTGCTCGTCACGGTCGCCGCCCTCACGGCGGGCGCGGTCGCGCACGCCGCTCCGATTCCGGTGGCGAGCTACACGTTCCAGGGGCAGGACGACGCCAACGCGTTCCAGAACGTGAGCACGAGCGGCTGTAAGCGATCCTGGGTGAAGACTCAGGCGCTCGGCCTCACCGTCGGCAAGACGGGAAGCACCTGCACGTACCGCTCGTCCGTGGTCGGCGACTCGAGCAGCGCGTACTCGGACCTGGGCATGGTGGGGACCGCCACGGTCGGTGGTGGTGGCAAGAAGGCCGTCGCGAAGTCCCTGGTCGGGGTGGGAGTCCGCTACAGCAGCTCCGCGAGCTACGTGTTGCGCGTGCTCCCGAACAAGCACAAGTGGCAGTACTTCCGCGATCCCAAGGGCGCCGCCGGCCCCAGGCTCGAGGCCTCCGGCAGCGGCAAGTTCGTCAAGGTCGCCTCGAAGCCCAACGTGATCGCGCTGCGCGCCTTCTCGCTCGGCGCAACCAGCACGAGCGTGATCGGTTCCGTCAACGGGAACAACGTCGTCTCGCTCACCGATTCGAGCGCCGATCAGCCCGACGGCCGCCAGACGGTCCTCGTCTCCGGCGTCAAGGGCGGATCCGGCACGGGCGTGATGGGCGTGTTCGACAACGTCACCGTCCAGGTTCCGAACCCCTTCTAGGGGCACGGAATTTCCCCGGCGACCGGGGCTGATCCTCTACCTTCCGGCCCGTGGGAACGACCACGGTTGAGCGCCCCAAGTCAGCCGGCCCGGGCGAGGGAGTGGGCGGGAACTGGCTGGTGATCGTCCTCAACGACGACCACAACACCTTCGACCACGTCGCCAAGACGCTCGCGCGAGTGATCCCCGGCGTCTCGCTCGACGGCGGCTATCGCTTCGCCGACACAATCCACAACCGCGGCCAGGCCGCCGTCTGGACCGGGCCGAAGGAGCCCGCCGAGCTCTACTGGGAGCAGCTCCAGCGGGCGGGTCTCACGATGGCCCCGCTCGAGCAGCACTAGCGGCCGCTCGTGGCCGCGGCTTTATGGCGAAGCCGTTGCTGCCAGCAGCATGAGGTCAGCGCCCGGCGCCCCCACAAGGCTGAGGCCGACGGGGAGCCCGCGAACGTTCAGCAGCGGCATCGAGATGGCGGGCGCGCCGGCGATGGTCGCGATCGAAGTCAGCTGCCCCGCGGAGACACGCGCCCGCTCCCGCTCGTCAGCGTCCGCTTCTCGCCCGGGGGCCGGTGTGCCGGTGGCGGGGAGGACGAGGGACTCGTTCGGTTCGAGCCTCGCGACCGCGGCCGCGAGAGCCTGCGCGACGGGCGCCGCTTCCTCCGCGTCCCCGCGCGTGAATCCAGCGGCCCGCTCCAGCCGAGCCGCCACGTCCGGGCCGAGCGACGGGCTGGTCCGCTCCACCCATTCGCCGTAGTTGCCCCACACCTCAACCCCCTGCAGCACGTTGAAGGCCGGCATCCCATCCTCGGGAGAGGGCGCATCGTCCAGAATCGCCGTCTCGGCGACTTCGGCGCCGAGTCGTTCCGCCAGGTCCCTCGCTGCCGATCGGGCCGCTTCGGCCACCTCCGGCTCGGCGGCGGAGAGGAGGGGCGGCGCGATCAGCAACCGTGACGGTGGCGAGCCGGAGGCGGTCGGCTCGCCGAGGAGCACCTCGGCGGCTCGCTGGAGCCGCTCGGGCTCGGCAGCCAGCAGGCCCACCGTGTCGAAGCTCGGTGCCAGCGGCATGACCCCCTCGACACCTATCCGGCCGTGCGTGGGGCGGAAGCCCCAGACGCCACAGTAAGAGGCCGGCACTCGAACGGACCCGAGCGTGTCCGTGCCCAGCCCCAGCTCGCAGATCCCACCCGCCACCGCAGCCGCCGGGCCGCTGGTGGATCCGCCCGGGTCGCGATCGGGCGCCGCCGGATTCCGGGGCATCCCGTAGTGGACGTTGTCGCCGCTCAGGCTGAAGGCGAGCTCCGCGCACTGGCCCTTGGGTGCCAAGCTGGCGCCGGCTTCCGTCAGCGCGGTCACCGCGGGAGCTGACTCCCTCGCCGGGTCATGCTCGGCGGCCCAGTCGGGGTTTCCACCGCCGGTGACGGCTCCCCGGACATCGATCACGTCCTTGACGACGAGCCCCAGGCCATCCAGGGGTCCCGACCCGGCCCGTTCGTCGGCGGGCGGCTCCCATCCCGGGACGAGAGCTCCGAGCGGGTCGGCGGTCACCCGCCCATCATCTCTACTTCTTCGCGGGTGAGTCCTGGACGAGCGTGTTGTTGCCCGGCCCGCCGTTGAGGCGGTCCTTGCCGGGCCCCCCGATCAGCTGATCCGGGCCTGGTCCACCGAAGAGGCGGTCCATCCCGGCCCCGCCGCCGAGCAGGTCCGTGCCGGCGCCTGCGATCAGGACGTCGTCGCCCGCATTGCCGCTGAGCAGGTCGTCGTCGGCGCCGCCGTTGAGCTTGTCGTTGCCTGAGTTGCCGAGCAGGATGTCGCGGCCGGCTCCCGCCACCGCCGTGTCGTTGCCGCTGCCGCCCTGGAGGCTGTCGCGAAAACGCCCGCCCCTGAGGCGGTCGTCACCCGCGCCGGCGAGCACCAGGTTGAACGCCGACCCTCCGCCGCGGTAGCGGTCGTTTCCGGGACCCAGGTCGGCAGCGGCACCGGTGCCGTGCCCGAAGCCGCCCGGGAGGTCGCGCTGGCCGAAGCCCTTGTCGGGGCCCACTCCGGACAGGTCCACCCGGTCGTTGCCCCTGCCCGCGACGACGTCGACCTCTGAGACCTTGGGGCAGCCGATCGCGGCGCCGCGCGGGCTCTTGCCGTTCACCCTGACGAGCCCGTTCCTGCAAACGACCACGATGTGGTCGGACCCCCTGTTGCCGCTGACGGTCAGCAGGCTCCCGCTGAGCGACGAGCTGACCTTCGCCTGAGCGGCGCCCGGAAGCACGAGCAGTGCGGCCGCGAGCGCGGCGGGCAGGGCGAAGCGCAGTGGGCGTCCGAGGGGCGTCATGGCGACACAGAGAGGAACACGCGGCGGGACTCTAAGTAGCTCCCGCGCGGTTCAGCCCTTCTTGTGCTTGCGGCAGCGGGTCTACTCGCCGGCGATCAGCGTGTGCCAGACGGGCAGGACCGGCTTGTTGAAGTAGTTGACGGCCTCTTCGCGCAGCCCGGCGACCTCGTCCGAGTACCAGTAGCGCTCCCAGTCCTCGTGCCTCTCCCAGATGGAGGCCTGGCGGAAGTGAAGCGGGTCCTCCTCGTTCCGAGTCAGGGACCAGCCCTTGGCGCCGAAGGCCATCGCGCGAGCGGCGGCGGGCTCCCAGATCTCGTACCAGCGGTCCGCCCGGAACGGGTGGATGTGCCACTCGACGTAGACGACCTCGAGCGCGCCGTTGTCGCTCACGCGCCGACCTCTGCGCGAATCGCCCCGGGACCGTCCTCGAGCTTGCCCTCGTCCTCGCTGGTGGCGCCGACGAGGATCGAGATCTTGCCGAGATGCTTGTTCTCGTGAAGGAGCTGGTGCGCCTCGGCGACGCCGTCGAAGCCCATCACCCGCCAGAGGACCGGCTGGATCTTGCCCTCCGCCATCAGCTGGTTGGCGCGCATGCACTCGTAGGCGTTGGCGAAGTGGGAGCCGATGATCTGCTTCTGGCGCATCCACAGGTAGCGCACGTCGAAGTCGAGCGTGTAGCCCGAGGTCGCCCCGCAGATCACGACCTTGCCGAACGGCTTCACCACGAAAACGGAGGTGGGGAAGGTCGCCTTGCCGACGTGCTCGAAGACGATGTCGGGCGAGTCGCCGAGGATCTCCTTGACCTTCTTGGCGAAGCCGCGCGACTCCTTGAAGCGGGCCTTCTCCTGGTCCGGCGTCTCGTCGCCGGTGCGCATCATTCCCGAGAACTCGTTGCGGTTGATGAAGTCCACTGCCCCGAGGCGCTTGACCAGCTCGCCCTTCTCGTCCGAGGAGACGACGCCGACCGCGTTCGCCCCGGCCGCCTTGCAGAGCTGGGTCGCAAAGACGCCGAGGCCGCCGGCCGCGCCCCAGATCAGAACGTTGTGGCCCGCCTGAAGCTTGCACTGGTCCATCAGCATCCGGTAGGCGGTGAAGTAGGTGAGCCCGTAGGCCGAGGACTCGGCCCAGGAGAGGTTCTTGGGCTTCGGCAGCAGCTGCTGGGCCTGGACCTTGGTGAACTGGGCGAAGGAGCCCCAGGTGGTCTCGTAGCCCCAGATCTGCTGGCTGGGGGCGGCGAGCGGGTCGAGGCCGTGGACCTCGACGTCCTCGTAGGAGGCCTGGTTGCAGTGGATCACGACCTGATCGCCGGGCTTCCACTTGGTGACCCCTTCGCCGACCTTCCAGACGACACCCGAGGCGTCGGAGCCGCCGATGTGGTGACCCCACTCGGGATGGTCGCCGTAGCCGAACACGGAGACGGGCTTGCCGAGGGCCGCCCACACGTTGTTGAAGTTGACGCCGGCCGCCATCACGCGGACGATCACCTCGAAGGCGCCCGGCTCGGGCACCTCGATCTCCTCCACCTGGAAGGCGTCCTTTGGCTCTCCCTCGCGCTCCTGGCGAATGACCCAGGCGGCCATCCTCTCGGGCAGCTCCCCCGGCTGGACATCGAGCTTGGATACGTCGGCGATCTCTACGGCCAATGTGACTCCCGTTATGCGAGGGCGCGCCTCGGCGCGACCCGTTTGGTGACGTGGACGCGTGGGATCGTAGTCAACGAATCCTCGTCAGGTTTCGTCCGGGACCCCGACTACGTTGAGGAGTCCAATGGAAGCGTCCGAGAGACAGTTGCCGATTGAGTCCGAGGGGTCCGGCTCCGTCCGTCTGGTCGGGGACCGGATCGTGATCGAGGATCTGACGATCGCCGACGAGCAGACGGCGCGGGTCGCCCGCGAGCGCGCGGAGGCGGGGGAGGAGCCCGCGAAGACGATCCGGCGCGCAGTCGAGATCGGTGCGCGCGTCCTCGACCGGGAGGAGACCGGGGTCGAGGTCGACTACGTCCGGCGGGAGTTCGAGCAGGTGACGAGCGCGCACCGGGAGTCGATCGAGACGAAGAACCGCGAGGCCGTCGAGCGGATCGAGGAGGGCCTGCGGCGCGCGCTGGGCGACGAGAAGGCCGCCGGCGCCCTTGGTCAGGCGCTCGAGACTCACAGCGGGGAGCTCTCCGAGCAGATCGCCGCCACCTTTGGGGAGGACCGCGAGGGCGCCGTCCAGGCCCAGATCAAGCGAATGCTCGACGAGCGCGACGAGGAGTTCATGCGCCGGCTTTCGGCCGACGACGAGCGCAACCCGCTCAGCCCGATCATGGCGACGCTCCGGACGTGGGCTCGTGAGCGCAAGGAGGATCAGGACACGCGTGACCAGAAGCTCGAGGCGAAGGTCGACGAGCTGCTCAGCCGGGCCGCCGAGCTTGCCGGGCTCGATCAGGGCCGCGAGGCGCTGGAGGAGGCCGAGGAGGCCGGTACACGAAAGGGCCGGACCTTCGAGGAACGGGTCGACCGGTCGCTCGAACGAATCGCCGCCACCCGGGGCGACGCCTCATCGCACACCGGCGGTGAGGGCGCCGAGGGGGGAGGGAAGAAGGGCGACACGCTGATCGAGCTCGGGGCCGCCAGCGGTCCCGCGATCGGGCGCGTCATCTTCGAGGCCAAGGACAAGCGGCTCTCAAAGAACGAGGCTTGGAAGGAGCTCAATGAGGCAATGGCGTCGCGCGCTGCCTCCTTCGGTGTCCTGGTCGTCGCCGGAGAGGACCGCGTCCCCGCGGGACGGGAGACGCTCGCGGAGTACGAGGGGAACAAGCTGATCGTCGCCGTGGATCGAGATGAGCCCGATGGACTGGCCCTGGAGGTCGCCTACCGGCTGGCCGCGGCTCGTGTGGCGATGGCCCGCGAGCAGGATCTGACAGTGGACGCCGCCGAAGTGCAGGTCGTGGCAGAGGAGGCCGTGACCTGCCTGAAGCAGGCGCAGTCGATCCGCTCCAGCCTGACCGGGATCAAGACGAGCTCCGAGAAGGCACGCGCGTCGCTCGACGAGATGGTTGAGGGCGTACGCGCACGGCTTGAGCGGATCGAGTCCCTGATCGCGGTGGCGGGCGCCGAGGACGGAGCGCCCTGATTCGTTTGCCGGAAATTCCGTCCAACCGAGGTCTGAGGCATCATGATCGGCATCCCGGAGGACGACATGAACGACAGAGCGCGCATGGAAGCGTCCGAGAACAGAGAGGTTGCCTCCGAGAGGGGCAGCGCAAGCGGTCTACATCGAGTCGACCCGGCCCGCGTCGCCGAGACGCTCGGATCGGCTGACCACGCCGCTGGCTACGCCCGCCTCGAGGTGATGCTGACCTCGATCATCCCCCGCCTGGTGGGGGAGCCCAGCGCTTCGCGCGACGCGAGCTAGGGCAGCTGCAGGTCGTTCTTTCCTGATGGGCGCTCAAGCCCCACGATGAAGCTGAATGGCCGCACGGCGAAGCCGTCGACGCTCGCCTCGTAGCTGCCGGTCTTCATGTTGACCTTGATCGTGCCGGTATCGTCGGGAGCGATCTGGTCCGAGTTCGCGGTGACCGGACCGTGGATGGTGAGGCTCCCGGTTTCGTTCGTGAGGTTGGCGATCGTGAAGTTGACCAGCCCCGCGCCGAACTCCTTCGGCGAGATCCCGACGCCGTTGGTTGCGATCTTCACGCTGACCTCGGCGGGGATGGGCGGCCGAGGGTCGTTGTTGAAGTCGTTGCGGCCGCAGCCCGCCATGACCAGGACGGCCAGCAACGTGGCCGGCAAGAGCAGCGCTCTGCCCCTCCTCCGCAGCATGCGCCGAGGAATCTAACCGAACGGCGGGACGCCCGGCTCCAGTGGTCAGGCGGTGAAGGGCAGCTCGACCACTTCGGCGGTCGTCTGACCGCCCGCGACCGTGAGCTGCTCGCCCTCGGCTGCCTCGCGGCGGACGATCGCGAGTCCGATCTGGCCGTGAGCGGGGGAGAGGCAGGCGGTGCCGATCGCGCCGACCTCCTTCTCGCCCAGCAGCAGCGGGTCGCCGTGCGCCGCGGGTGCGCTCAGGCGAAGCCCGCGCAGCGTCCGGTTCGGCTTGCCCCTGTAGTGCAGGCGCGCCACGGGCTCCTGGCCGATGTAGCAGCCCTTCTCGAAGTCGACGGCGCGATCGACGATCCCGGCCTCGGCCGGCATGTGATCGGAGCTCATGTCGGCGCCGAACCTCGGCCTGCCGGACTCGACCCGAACGACCTCGGCGGCCTCGTCGCTGACGCGCACGGCACCCGCGGAGTCGAGCGACGCGTCGAGCGCCCCCGCGTCGCCTGCCTTGACGATCAGGTCGATGCCGACGTCGCTGGCGACGCCGAGCACGTCCGTACCGTCCCACTGGCGATAGCGTTGGGCGTGTTCGGGGCCGAGGCCATCGAACCCGGAGAGCTCGGCCGCGCGAGGGCCGATCAGCGAGACGATCACCCAACTGTCCGTGACGTCGTCGATCTCGACCTCCCGGCCGATGCTGTAGGTGCGCAGGTGCTTCAGGACCGCCTCGCCGCTGATGGGCTCGAGGTCGAGCCAGAGGTCGCCTTCTGAGAGGTGGAGCACCCGCATGTCCGAAGAGAGGTGGCCCTTGCGGTCGAGGAGCGCGGCATAGCGGCCCTGGCCGGCCTCGATCGCCTCGATGTCGTTGGTCAGCTGGCCCTGCAGGTACTCGGCGGCATCCGGGCCGCCGACCAGCAGGCAGGTGCGGTCTCGCTGCAGGAACCCCGCCTCCTCCCGGAGGGCGCGGTACTGCCCGTCCAACTCGACCTGTGTCGCGGCCTCGGCCACGAGCCGATTGTAGGTCTCGGCCTCGGCCGGCCTCGGACCTCAAATATGTTAGTCAAGCCTAACTTCGGAGTTCGGATGTGCTTCAATCCCGCAGATGCCGGCCCAAGCCCACAACGCCCATCCCAAGCGCCGCACCAACGAGGGCGCCGAGAACTACGCGAAGGCGCTCTACGAGCTGCAGGAGCGCGAGCCCGAGGGCGTGGGGACGACGGCGGTGGCGGAGCGGCTCGGGGTCACGCCGGCGTCGGCCTCCGGCATGCTGCGGCGGCTCGCCGACGAGGGAGTGGTCGACTACGCGCCCTATCGCGGCGCGCGCCTGACGCCGGAGGGCGAGCGCATCGCGCTCGAGGTGATCCGCCACCATAGGCTGATCGAGTTGTTCCTCGCCGAGGTGCTCGGGATGCCCTGGGACCGGGTCCATGGGGAGGCCGAGGTGCTCGAGCACCACATCTCCGAGGAGCTCGAGGAGCTGATCTCGGCGAAGCTCGGGGAGCCGGCCCTCGATCCCCACGGCGATCCGATCCCCGACCGCCACCTCGCCGTCAGGTCCGATGAATCGGTACCGCTGACTGAGCTCGAGGTGGGCGAGGAGGGGGTCTTCACCCGCGTCTCGGACAGTGACGCCTCGATGTTGCGCTACCTGGCGGAGCGCTCCATCCAGCCGGGCGAAAAGCTCGCGGTCAGGGGCCGGGAGCCGTTCGGCGGTCCCGTCATCGTCCAGATCGGCGGCCGCACGCACCCGCTCGGCCCCGAGTTGGCGGAGAGCATGAGGGTTCGCCGTGCCTGAGGACGATGTCGGCCTCGTAGATCCGCTGCCCGGCGAGCTCTCCGCGCCTCCCGCTCCGGGCGACAGCCTCGGCGGCTCCGAGGATGTCCTGCCCGAGGACGTCCTTCCCGGCGAGGCCGCCGTCAACCGGGCGGCTCGCCGCTCGCTCGACGGGCACAGCCGCGGGCTGGCCAG
Organism: Solirubrobacterales bacterium; assembly: GCA_036276255.1. GTDB lineage: Bacteria > Actinomycetota > Thermoleophilia > Solirubrobacterales > 70-9 > DASUPK01. The sequence goes on along the minus strand of DASUPK010000149.1, from coordinate 25,796 downwards.
GATCTGGCCGTTCCTCGGCCCCGCGTTCATCGCCGCCGTCGCGTATGTCGACCCGGGGAACTTCGCCACGAACATCGCCGGCGGCGCCAAGTTCGGCTACCTGCTCCTCTGGGTCGTGCTCGCCGCGAACCTGATCGCCATGGTGGTCCAGACCCAGTCGGCCAAGCTCGGGATCGCGACCGGGAAGAACCTGGCCGAGGCCTGCCGGGACGCATTCTCCCGGCGCACGTCCATCGGCCTCTGGCTGCAGGCGGAGCTGGTGGCCGCCGCCTGCGACATCGCGGAGGTGGTCGGCGCTGCCCTCGGGCTCAACCTGCTCTTTGGGATCCCCCTGTTCCCCGCCGGGCTGCTCGCGGGCGCCGGGGCGTTCGCGATCCTCGCGCTGCAGCAGAAGGGGTTCCGCCGGCTCGAGGCCGTCATCGTGGGCATGGTCGGAGTCGTCGTCCTCGCCTTCGCCTTCGAGATCTTCGAGTCGCATCCCGATGGCGGTCAGGTGGCGAAGCACCTCTTCGTACCGGGCTTCAGCGGGACGGAGAGCATCCTGCTGGCCACCGGGATCATCGGCGCCACGGTGATGCCGCACGTCATCTATCTCCATTCCGCCCTCACCCAGCGGCGAATCGTGGGTCGGGATGAGAAGGAGAAGCGAAAGATCCTGAGGTTCGAGCGGATCGACGTGGTGATCGCGATGGCGCTCGCGGGCGCCGTGAACCTCTCGATGATGATCATGGCCGCCTCCCTCTTCCACGGCAGCGGCCTCGCCGGGATCGACAGCATCGATGGCGCTTTCGACGCGCTCAAGCAGGTCGTCTCCCCGGCCGCGGGGACGATCTTCGGAGTGGCTCTGCTTGCCTCCGGCTACGCGTCGTCCTCCGTCGGAACCATGGCGGGCCAGGTCGTCATGCAGGGGTTCATCAGGCGACGCATACCGATCTTCATCCGGCGGGCGATCACTCTCACGCCGGCCCTGATCGTGCTCGGCATCGGACTCGATCCGACCGACGCGCTGGTCGGCAGCCAGGTCGTGCTCTCCTTCGGCATCCCGTTTGCGCTGGTCCCCCTGGTGATGCTGACCCGGCGGCGGGATCTGATGGGCTCGCTGGCGAATCCGGCCTGGCTCACGGTGCTCACGTCCATCCTCTCGGGACTGATCATCGCCCTCAACGCCTTCCTGCTCGAGCAGGTCTTCATCGGATAGCGGCCACCAGGCCGCTGTACTCGGGAGCGGAGGGCGAAGCCCGAAGCGACTTGTCAGGGTGGCCGCTCGTGGCCGCAACTTGATGGCGAAGCCGTCGATACTCTGCGTCAGTGGCCCTTGCGGAGGACTTCGAGGCGGTCGTCGAGACGCTCCCGGACGACTGGACCGATCTGGAACTCGACCTGCGGATCGCCGACGAGACGCGCTACGTGGACGCGGCCGTGATCCTCTCGCTTGTGAACGCGCAGCCCTATTCGCGGGCGGACTGGCACTGGCGGATCAACGTGGCTCACCGATTCGGGCACGCCGCGGCCGCCGAAACCGTCCGCGGCGCGCTCACGAAGCTCGACCGGGAGGGAATCGGCGGCGAGTTCCGGGTGCGAGATGCCCAGGAGGGGCGCGCCGAGATCATGCAGTGGTGGGGGAGGCCGGACAGCATCCGGCGCGATTTCGAGCGCAGACGAAGCTTGTAACCGGCTTCGCGATCAGGTCGCGGCTGTAGCGGCCACCCCGCTCAAGTCGCTTCGGGCTGCGCCCTCCGCTCCAAAGTGGAGCGGCCTGACAGCCGCTTAGAGGAAGCGCTCCGGGTCCGGGACCCGGAAGAAGGACTGGATCATCGGGGCGAGCTGGTTGGCGATGATGCGGGCCCGGTTCATCTCTGTCCGGGTCCAGGGACGCTCCTCGTGGCAGAGCGCCTCGACGATGCCGAGGCTCTCACCCCGGTGCACCACCGGAACCATCAGCACGGTCCGGTGTCCGAGCGAGAACATCAGCTCGACCTCGTTCTGGTCGGCGCGGGGATCGCCGACCATGATCTGGGCAGACTCCTGGCGCTCCAGCACCCGCCCGGTGGTCGGGTACTCCTCGACGGAGAAGAACTCCTCGTCCGGCTGCTCACCGCTTTCGACGAGGGTCTCGACGCTGCCGCTGTCCGGATGCCACTGCGAGAGCGCGACCTTGTCGGCGTGCAGCTCTCCGGCGATCAGGTCGAGGGCGCTGTTCAGATCCTCGCGGGATCGGGCGTTGGCGAGCCGGGCGCTGAGGTGCTCGAGGCGCCGGTCACCGGCCCAGATCGTGGGCGTGTCAGCACCGGGTGTCGAGATCAGGGCCTGGGCGAGTGCCTTGCGACAGGTCTCGGCAGCGGGAGCGGCGACCTGGCTCCATGGCGGCGCGGGGCGCCCCATCGCGTATCCCTGGCCCCATGGAACGTCGAGGTTGGCGAGGACCTCGATGTCGTCGTGGTTTTCGATCCCCTCCGCGCACACCGTGGCGCCCACTCGGCGGGCGAAGCGCACCAGCGACTCGACCAGCGCCATCCGCACCGGGTCCGAGTGGATTGCGCGGGTCAGCTCCAGGTCGAGCTTGACGATGTCCGGGCGGACCCACATGACCTGCTTGAGCCCCGCGTAGCCGGCGCCGGCGTCATCGATCGCGATCCTGGCGCCGCGCTCGCGGATTTGCGCCAGCGAGTTCGCCAGGAGGCTGTCGCCGACGTAGACCTCGTGCTCGGTGAGCTCGACGATCACGTCGGAGAGGTCGTCGGGGAGGACGCTCTTCACCGCCTCCGTGGAAAGGGCCGACGGGCTGACGTTGATCGCAAGGTAGGTTCCCGGCGGGCGCCCCTGCGTTTGCAGCGCTGCCTGGATCGCGGCTGCCTCGAGCTCGGGGCCGAGCCCGCAGGCGTTGGCCTGAGCGAACCAGGTCGAGGGAGGCCGGTCCGGCGCATCGGGGAAGCGAGCGAGGGCCTCGTAACCGATCAGGCGGCCGGTCGTCAGGGATGCGACCGGCTGGTAGAGGGGCTCGATCGCACGCTGCTGGAGGATTCGCTCGATCCCGGAGCGTTGCGGGGCGTCTCCGCTGAGCCGGACGTGATCGGGGTCGAAGCGCCGCGTCCTCGACTTGCCGGAGCGCTTGGCCCAGTAGAGGGCGCCCTCGGCGAGCTGGAGGAGCGTCGCGGCATCGTCGGAGTCGACCGGGAAGATGGCGACTCCGGCCGAGCAGCTCAGCTCGGAACCGGCGGGCGAGAGGCGCGCGATCGCGGTCCGGACCCGCTCGGCGATCTCGTGTGCCGCCTCGGCGGCGGTGTCGGGAAGGATCAGCGCGAATTCCTCGCCGCCGGTGCGGGCCGCGATGTCGCCGCGCCTGATCGCCCTGCGAAACTGCGCGGCCACTCCCGCGAGGACTCCGTCGCCGAAGGTGTGACCATGGCGCTCGTTGACAGCCTTGAAGTCGTCGATGTCCAGCGCGACCAGGGCGAGTGGCTCCCGCCCGGCGGCCGCCTTCTGCAGCTCGGCGCGCAGGGCACGCTGGAAGCCACGATGGTTGATCAGGCCGGTCAGCGTGTCCCTCTCGGCGAGGTCGCGAAGCTCGACCTGCTGGCGGTGGAGCAGGACGGTCATGCCCAAGGTGAAGAGCATCCCCACCCCGGCGAATGCCGCGAGCCCGGGGTTGCCCCTCGTCACCGCGAGCCCGATGACGCTGCCCCAGATGATGGAGAACGCCATGGCAGCCCAGGGCAGCATCCTGCGGCGGGAACTTCGGGGATGCGCGATACGCCCCACGGCAGCAGGTATCGGAACGCACGTCCACGTCTATATCCCTGTTTTTTGGTCAAATAGCCTGCTTGGACGCATGATGGCGACCCCCTTCGACACCTGAGCGATGGCCCGGATCGAGGCCCTCGTGCAGGATCTGATGCTCGCCAGCCGAGTGCGCACGTCGCTGGAGGCGAGCGGCCACGAGGTGGAGCAGGCTGCGGACCTACCCGATGAGCTCGACGGGATCGACCTCGTGGTCGCCGATCTGGACGCGGTGGCTCCCGAGCGCCTCGGCGACCTGGGCGTGCCGGTGATCGGCTTCTACCAGCACACCGATGTGGACACCAAGACCCGCGCCGAAGAGGCCGGCCTGGCCTTCGCCGTGCCCCGCAGCCGGATGGTCAGGGAGCTGCCGGCGCTGGTCGAGCGGGCGCTTGGCTGAACTTGGCGGGTTAGTCACCCATAGGGAGACAAACCCGCCAACTCCGGGCTAGCTGCAGCCGGCGAAGCCGCCCTGGATGCGAGGAGCGTCAGCCGGGGCGATCAGTCCGTTGGTCCTTGCCCACGTCAGCCAGGCCCGCCCGTCGATCGGAGCGAGTACTGCGCTGGGCACTGGGTTCTCATCGCCCGCTTCAACAGGTGAAAACGCGTCGCCGGCGAGGAGTGCGTCGAGCTGCTGCTTTTGCGAGTCGGCGTCAAGTCCATTCACTTCGGCGAGGAGATCGCTCAGGGCCGAATCCGGGTCTTGACTGAGCGGGCCTGTGTACGCCCGATCGAGCGCGGTTGCGAACGAGCGCGCAATTGCGCAACTGTCTGGGGTGGTGGCGACGACAAGCTCGGGGTACATCGTGCCTCCGAACTGGTCCACCCGGAACTCGCGGATCGGGATGCCGTGTTGTTGGAGCTCGACTCCCTCCGCGTTCCAGAACCCGGTGGCGGCATCGACCTTCCCGGCCGCCAGCTCCGCGACGGCGTTGAAGCCGATCGTCACCCGGCGCACGTCCGATGGATCGACACCGCGGGAGCGCAGCACCGTGTCGAGGACGGCGTCGTCGGAGGGGACGCCGGTGACGCCGATGGTCTTGCCGGCCAAATCGGCGGGAGAGCGGATCTCGTTCGGGTCGCGGGCGATCACCGAGGCGAGCGGCCGCTGGACGATGGCCGAAATCGCAACGAGGTCGAGTCCGCGCTCGCGCGCGATGCCGAAGTCATTGATGTCCATCACCGCGAAGTCGGCGCGGCCCGTCTCGAGCAGCTTGGCGCTGTCGGCGGTGCTGGAGGGCTCCTGGATGTGGAGGTCGATGCCCTCGTCGGTGAAGTCGCCGTTCGCCTGCGCCGCGTAGATGCCGGAGTGCACGGCGTTCGGCTGGAAGTCGAGGACCAGGGTCGCGCCCTTCGGCGCGCCCGGTTCAGCGCCGCCCCCTCCGCAGCCCCCGAGGGCCCCGATGGCGAGGACGGCCGCCAGCAGCGCGGCGACCCGTCTCATTCGGCGCCGACCCTATATGTGAGTCCGCTCCGAAAGGAGCGAGCTGTTTTCATAAGGCCCGATAAAGGTTTGCCAGGGGGTCTCGGCCCGGCCGGAAATGCAGTTAGACTGCGCGCCGCTGTCAGGTCGGACACCTACGAGGAGGTCACTTCAAGTGCAAGATCGAGGTCTAGCGGCGTACATCGCTGAGTTGGTGGGGACGCTGTTTCTCGTCTTCTTCATCACGATGGTGGTCTCCCTGTATGTAGCCACGGGCCAGAACGCCCAGTTCGGATCCGACTGGGCCGTCGTCGGGCTTGCCCATTTCCTCCTGCTCTTTGCCCTGATCATCAGCATCGGTGTGGCCAGCGGGGGACACTTCAACCCTGCGGTGACGGCGGCATTCATCGCCATTCGGCGTATTGATCCGATCGATGGCCTGGTTTACATCCTCGCCCAGCTCTCTGGTGGTGTACTCGGTGCACTGCTCACCAAGGCCTTCATCCTCGACGAGGGTCGGGCGTCCGACTACGGCACTCCCAAGATCAGCCCGCTGCTCGGCGGGGCGTTCCAAGGTTTCCTGGTCGAGGGAATCGGGGCCTTCATCCTGGTGATGACGGTGCTCGCGGTCGCTCTCAACCCGGAGGTGCGCCGCTGGGCCGCGATCTCGATCGGCGGTGCTCTGGCCATGGCCGTGATGGTTCTTGGCCCCCTGACCGGCGGCTCGTTCAACCCGGCGCGGTGGTTCGGCCCGGCGCTGGTCGGCAACCACTTCGCGGACGCATGGGCCTACATCCTCGGCCCGATCGTCGGCGCCCTGCTCGCGGCCGCGGTCTACAAGTTCATCATCGAGCCCTCGAGCGGTCCAGTGCAGGAGCGGGCGGACACCATCGCCCCGCGCGGACCGGCTCCGCCCGCGGGCGAGGTGCCCCCGCTTCGCCAGTCCTCCGGCTCCGGCGGTTCTCCGCCGTCCTCGCCTCCTGGCGGGATTGCCGGCAGCTAGGCACCGTCTACCGGCACAAGCGGTTCGCTAGGTTGCCCTGCAATGCGCAGGGTGACCTTCTCGCGGAATCACACGCTCTCGCTCTCGAGAACGTGCCAGTGCTACTGCAAGTACTGCGCCTTCGCGACGCACCGGGCGCACATCCACGACCCGGATGAGGTCGAGAGCCGCCTCGACGAGGCGGTACGCCGGAACGCCAAGGAGCTGCTGGTCCTGACCGGGGAGCGCCCCGAGGTCAACGACGAGGTCGCCGCGCACCTGAGCGAGTGGGGTCATGAGGACTTCACCTCGTACGTCGCCTGGACGTGCCAGAGGGCGCTGGAGCGCGGCCTGCTGCCACACACGAACCTCGGTGTCCTCTCACGCGACGACCTCGGGCGGCTACGCGAGGTGACTGCCTCCCAGGGGCTGATGCTCGAGTCGATCAACCCCGATCTGGTGGTCCACCAGGGCTCGCCGACCAAACATCCCGCGAAGCGGCTGGAGACGTTGCGGCTGGCGGGCGAGCTCCGCATCCCCTTCACGACCGGGATCCTGGTCGGCATCGGCGAGACCCCGGAGGAGCGGGTCGCGGCCCTGGAGGCGATCGCCGCGGTTCAGGCCGAGTACGGCCACATCCAGGAGGTGATCCTCCAGAACTTCGTGCCGCACCCGCGCTACTACGGCGCCGAGGTCGCGGACATCGCCGACGAGGCATCGAAGCGGCGCTGGGCCGGGGACGAGGGCGCTTCTGAGGACGTGCCGCTGCCCGAGTGGGCGTCACCGGTCTCCATCGACGAGATGAAGGAGCTGATCGCGGCGAGCAGGCGGCTGATGCCGGACGTCGGCGTGCAGGTGCCGCCGAACCTGGCGGACTGGTGGCCGGAGCTGGTCGCGGGGGGCGCCACCGATCTCGGCGGCCTCTCCAGCAACGGCGACCACATCTCGCCGGAGGAGCCCTTCCCGAGTCCCCACCAGGTTCGCAAGGAACTGGCGCCGCGCGGCTACGCGCTCACCGAGCGGCTCTGCGCCTACCCGCAGTACCTCGATCCGGAATGGATGGAGCAGGGGGTCCTCGACGTCGTCAAGCTCAAGTACTGGAGCTTCATTCCGCGTCGCGGCTCCGGCCGCCGCCAGGAGGTACCGCCCGCGCCCGAGATCGCCCCCCGCGCGATCGAGAAGGGCCGGCGCGGCGAGGAGCTCTCTGAGGATGAGCTGACGGCTCTCTTCTCGGAGACACGTCCCGAGGTGATCGAGGAGATGAGGGTCGCGGCCGACGAGCTGCGCGCAGAGCTGGCGGGGGAGAGGGCGACCTTCGTGGTCAACCGCAACATCAACTTCACCAACGTCTGCGTGGTCGGCTGCGCGTTCTGCGGCTTCGGCCAGGGCAAGCGCTCTCCCGACGCCTACCTCGTGAGCGAGCAGGACTTCGCCGCCCGTATCCAGGAGGCCATCAACTTCGGCGCCACCGAGATCTGCATGCAGGGCGGGATCCACCCCGACTACACGCTCGAGGACTATGGCCGCTGGCTCCGCTTCGCCAAGGAGTGCGCTCCGCAGATTCATCTGCACGCGTACTCACCGATGGAGGTCCACTACATGTGCGAGCGGTCCGGCCGTTCGCCGGAGTCGGTGTTCGAGTATCTGATCGAGTGCGGCCTCGGCTCCACGCCCGGGACGGCGGCCGAGGTCCTCGACGACGGCGTCCGCCAACGCATCTCGCCCAACAAGCTGCCGGTCGCCCGCTGGGTGGAGATCATCGAGGCCTCGCACCGCTCGGGCCTGCGCTCGACCTCGACGGTGATGTTCGGTCACATCGAGGAGCCGCGCGAGCTGGCGCGGCACATGCGGATCGTGAGGAGCCTGCAGGAGCGGACCGGCGGGATCACCGAGTTCGTCCCGCTCAGCTTCATCCCGTTCAACACGCTGCTCGGCCGCACCCACGGCGTGGAGGAGATCTCCCGGCAGGACAACCTCAAGCACACGGCCGCGTTCCGGCTCGGCCTCGGAAAGTCGATCCCCAACCTCCAGGCGAGCTGGGTGAAGATGGGGCTCGACGCCGCGACCGAGAGTCTGCGCTGGGGGGTCAACGACCTCGGCGGAACACTGATGGAGGAGAACATCTCCCGGATGGCGGGCTCACACCACGGCGTGCGGCTCGAGCCCGAGCAGCTGATCGACGCAGCCCGCCGGGCCGGGAGAACTCCGGCCCAGCGGACGACGCTTTACGAGATCGTCGAGACCTACTAGCTCGCGGAGCACCCGATCAACGTCAGGATGACGAACACCATGCCGGTCGCTGCGCCGCACTCCACGTAGCGGTCGTCATTCATACACCTCTCTGAGTCCCTGGCGCGGCGATCCTTTTCGAGACAATCAGGTCATGCGCGCAATGGTGCTGGAACACGCCGGAGAGCCGCTCGTCGAGCGGGAGCTGCCCGACCCCGAGCCCACCAAGGGCCAGATCCTGATCGAGGTATCGGCCTGCGGCGTCTGCCGCACGGACCTGCATATCGTCGACGGCGAACTCAGCGAGCCCAAGCTGCCGCTCGTCCTCGGGCACCAGATCGTCGGCAGGGTGGTCGGCGCCGGCAAGGGAGCCGGCCGCTTCGCCGAGAACGATCGTGTCGGGGTCCCCTGGCTGGGCTGGGTGGACGGGACCTGCCGCTACTGCCGCTCGGGCCGCGAGAACCTCTGCGAGCAGGCCAAGTTCACCGGGTACGACCTCGATGGCGGCTACGCGGAGCGCGCGGTGGCTGACGAGCGCTTCTGCTTCCCGATCCCCGGCGAGGGGACGGACGACCACCTCGCGCCGCTCCTCTGTGCGGGGCTGATTGGATACCGGTCGCTGCGCCTGGCGGGCGAGGGCGAGCGCCTGGGGCTCTACGGCTTCGGCTCCTCGGCCCACATCATCTGCCAGGTGGCCGTCGCCCGAGGGTGGCGGGTCTTCGCCCTGACCCGCGAGGGCGACACGGAGACCCAGCACCTCGCCCGCTCGCTGGGGGCCGAGTGGGCGGGAGCCGTGGGCGACCCCGAAGCGTCCGACCTCGACGCCGCCATCGTCTTCGCGCCGGTGGGGGACCTGATGGTCGAGGCCCTCCGCGCCTCGGCCCCGGGCGCGACCGTGGTGTCGGCCGGGATCCACATGAGCGACATCCCGTCCTTTCCCTACGAGCTGCTCTGGCACGAGCGGTCGATGCGCTCGGTCGCCAACCTGACCCGCCGCGACGGCGAGGAGTTCCTCCCCCTGGCCACGGCCCTTCCGGTGGAGACGCGAATCCAGGTCTATCCGCTCGCCGACGCCAACCGTGCGTTGGATGACATTCGTCACGGTAGGGTGGAGGGGTCCGCCGTTCTGGAGATCGGCGGGTAGCCTCACTCAGGTAACGGGGTGCGCTGACGCGCCTCCCGGATGAGGAGGGGAGAGGAAGACACAAATGCCAGATGTGACCGTCAAGCGCGTCGAGGACTTCGAGGCGATCTTCGGTGGAGGCTTCCGGCGGGCGCGGGCCGGCCTGGGGGTCAGCTCGTTCGGCCTCGCCGTCATGGACCTGCCGCCGAACTTCAATCACTTCCCCGAGCACGACCAGACCCACGACGATCAGGAGGAGGTCTACACGGTCGTCTCCGGCCGGGTGACCCTCCGGGTCGGAGACGAGGAATGGGAGCTCGAACCGGGTGTCTTCGCGCGGGTCGGGGCGACCGAGAAGCGAAAGCTTGTGACCGGCGATGAGCCTGCACGCGTCATCGCCATGGGCGCAACGCCCGGGAGGGTCTACGAGCCGCCCGAGTTCACCAATGAGGGCACCAAGCCGCCCTCGATGGACGAAATCAAGTCGAAGAACGCCACGACTGCGGTCTAGCGGAACAGGTCCTCCTCAGCGCTCCGCCGCAGTGGGGCGGCGCCGGGCCCGTCGTCCGCGGTCACCAGATGCTCAGCCCCGGAGATCACCGCCCCCGGGATCCCGGAATCCTTGTCACGAACGAGGTCCGCGGCGGCGGCGAGCTCGTCGGCCACCGCGATCACCGTTGCGGACAGCTCACGGCCGTCGCGATCGTGCCTGCCGCGCCAGTCCTCGAGCGGTTCAAGGCCGGCGCAGCCGATCGCGATGTCCGCCTGGCCGACTCGCCAGGCCCGGCCGAAGCTGTCGGCGATCACCAGCGCCGGGGAGGCGCCTGAAGCCGCGGCGATCTCGGCTCGAATTCGCCGGGCCGAGGCGTCGCCGTCGACCGGCAGCAGCGACACCTGGCCGTCGGCGAGGTTGGAGGAGTCGATCCCTGCGTTCGCGCAGACCCAGCCCTCCTTGGTTTCGGTGATCAGCAGGCCGCGCTCGGCCCGGACCACCCGCGTGCTCTCCCCGAGGATCAGCTCGACGAGCTTAGGGTCCTTGTCCAGCTCCGCAGCCAGCTTCAGGGCGCGCTCGCCGGGCTCGACGTCCGCCAGCGCTCGAACGCGTCCCTCGACCTTGGAGACCGCCTTCTGCGAGACCACGATCACGTCGCCCGGCGCCGCGGCGGCCGACTCCGCGATCAGGCTTCCGAGCCGATCGCCGTCGGACAGCTCGGGCAGGCCGAGCAGGGGTCGTATGCGCAGCTCCCGTGTGCTCCCCGTCATCGGCGGCACAAGCTACGCCGCCGGCGAGATCTAGGCGGCCGCGGGCTGCGCCCGCTCGCCGAGCTCCCAGAGAACCTTGGCGGTGCGCGGCGCCGGCTGTGGGTCCAGCAGCAGGCGGTCCCGCAGCAGCGCGTAGTCCTCGGGAGTGTCAAGGTCGAGTCCCAAGGACTCGAGCTCCTCGAGCGCGAAGCTGATCCCCGAGCCGCGCGCCCGGCTCACGTGTCGAGCACAGCTGTCAGGCCCGAAGGCGGGGAGGAAGACGTCCGGTGGGGCGAGCACGAGGCCGTTGGTACCCGTCCCGTGGCGATCGGGAATGATCAGGGCCGTCCGCTGGGACCGGCCGATGTGGGCATCGAGCTCGTCGGTGTCGAGCATCGGGCAATCCACCGGCAGCATGGCGACGCGACTGGCGCCCTCCGCCATGGCGGTGCGAGCCCCGGCGGCGGCGGCCTCCGAGTGGCCCTCGTCCTCAACCTGGATCAGGACCTTGTGCCCGAACCAGCGCGCCTGGCGCGCGATCGAGGCGTCGGCGGTGACCACCAGGACGTCGTCGATGCACCGGCTGCGAGGAAGCTTCACGATCAGGTCGAGGAAGAGAGCCTCGGCGAGCCGGTTTCGCTCTTCCCGCGACAGCGTGCCGTCCAGCCGCCCGTTGGCGACCGAGAGTCCCTTCACCGGAACGATCGCGGTCGTATGCAAGTTGTCGGTGTTGGCTTCCACGGAGAGTCAGGCTACCGGGTGAAGTGCTGTTGATACCCCGGTTCTCGCCGATTCATGCCTGCTCGGCGAGCATCGAGGCGAACTCGAGGGTTCGCTCGGCCACCTCACGCCTGGCCGCGCGTCCCTCCATCAGGGTGGGAGAGCTCCTGATGCGGATCCCCTCGGGGGGTGGATCCGGGTCCTCCGGATCGCAGATCATCCCGTCGAGCAGCCCCTGGTAGAGCGATGCGGCCCCGGCGGCGGTCGACGGGCGCCCGATCGCTCGCATGAACAGATCCGTAGGCCCCTTGACCACCTGGCCCGCCACGTAGGGGCTGACGGCGACGACGGGTGCGGCCGCCGCCGAGATCGCCTCGCGCACGGCGGGCATGGAGACGATCGGCCCGATCGAGATCACCGGGTTCGACGGCCCGATCACGATCGCCTCGGCATCCCGGATCGCCGCGAGCACCTCCGGGGTGGGGGTGGCCGCCTCGAGACCCTCGATCTCGACCCCCTCGACCGGCGCCTGGGCGTGCTCGGCGACCAGATACTGCTGGAGGTCCCTCCAGCCCTCGGCGGTTCTGACACGCGTATGGACCCGTTCCTCGCACATCGGCAGGACGGCGGCCGGGACACCCAGGGCGCGCGCGATCTGTGCCTGCGCATCGGTGCGGCGGCCTCCCTCCGCGATGAATTCCTTCCTGTAGAGGCAGGTCGCGAGATCGCGATCGGACAGCCGGAACCAGTCGGGCGTTCCGAGCTGGACCAGCCGGTCGAAGACGGTGAAGCTGTCGCCCTTGATCCCCCAGCCGCGCTCCTCGTCGATCTCGGCGCTCAGCCAGTAGGTGACGAGGTCGGGGTCGGGGGAGACGTCCACGCCGGCGATCTCGATGTCGTCCCCCGTGTTGACCACGACCGAGAGACCCGCCCCGAGCATGTCCTGGAGGCCGGCAGCGAGCTTGGCGCCGCCCGTGCCGCCCGCGAGCACGACGCAGCGCCCGATTCCGCCCGCGGCCACGCCGCCTACGACCAGTGGTCGTCGTCGGGCAGGCCGGTGATCTTGATCCCGGCGTGAGTCTTGTACCGGCCGTTGATGCCGATCAGCATGGCGGTCAGAGGCTCGACGATCCGGGCCTGCTCGAGCGGGCCCGCATTGACCGTCCGCAGCCCGTCGATCAGCTCGATCACCTCGGCGACCCGCGCCTTGTCCGCCTTCCGGTCCCCGCAGATCAGCACGTCCTCGTCGAGCTCGTCATCGCCGGCAAGACGCGGGGCGCTCACGGTGTGCAGAGCCGAGATGACCGTGACCCCGTCCGGGGCCATCTCTTGAGCCTGCTGGGCCGCCGATCCCTGCCAGACGCCGACGGTCCGCGTCGCTTTGCCGGAGATGGCGGCGGCGAGCGGGACCGTGCAATCGACCAGCAGTTGGCCGGTGCTCAGCGCCTCCTTCAGGTTGGTCAGGGTCTCGGACTGCGCGCGGAGCGGGACGGTCAGGAAGACGATCGGCCCGCATTTCACCGCCTCCGCGTTTTCGAGCCCCTCCACTTCTGCGCCCGGTACGGCCTTGCGCAGCCTCCCCGCAGCCTCCTCGGCTCGCTCGGGCTTGCGCGACCCGATCACGATCTCCTGACCTGCGCGTGCCAGGCGCACGGCGAGGCCGTAGCCCAGGGCCCCGGTTCCGCCGATGATCGGGATTGGCTCAGCCACCGGCGAGCAAGCTACAGGTCGCCCGGAATAGGCTGCCTGTCGCCATGAGGCTCGAAGGCAGAAAGGCGCTCGTCACCGGCGGCGGCAGCGGCATCGGAGCCGCGGTCGCGCGCCGCCTCGCCGCCGAAGGCGCCGACGTCACGATCGGGGATCTCAACCTGGAGGCGGCGACCGAGGTCGCGGGCGAGATCTCCGGCCTCGCCATCGAGCTTGACGTGACGGACCTCGGCTCCGCCCAGGGGGCCGTGGAGAGCGCGGGCGCTCCCATCGACATCCTGGTCAACAACGCCGGGACCGACGAGTTCGGCTTCTTCACCCAGACGACGCCCGAACAGTGGGAGAAGGTGATCGGCGTGAACCTGCGCGGCGTCCTCAACTGCACCTATGCAGCGCTGCCGGGGATGCAGGAGGCCGGCTACGGCAAGATCGTCAGCATCGCCTCCGAGGCGGGACGCGTCGGCTCGAAGGGCTCCGCCGTGTATTCGGCCGCGAAGGGTGGCGTGATCGCCTTCACCAAGGTGATGGCCCGCGAGAACGCGCGCTACGGGGTCACCGCCAACGCGATCGCGCCCGGGCCGATCGAGACCCCTCTCCTGATGAGCGCGAAGCAGTTCGGCGAGATTGGGGAGAAGATCATCGAGACGATGAAGGCCGGGACGCAGCTCGGCCGCCTGGGTCAGCCTGAGGAGGTCGCTGCCGCGGTCGCCTTCCTCTGTTCGGACGACTCCTCGTACGTGACCGGCGAGTGCATCGGGGTCTCCGGCGGCATGGGGATGGTGGGCTGATGATGATTCGCGTAGCCCCCGGACGCGAAGCGGAGGAGGCGGAGCGGTGATGGAGGTGGGCATGGAGCGCGACATGGAGTTCGTCGTCGAGGACCGGCTGATCACCGACGTCGGGGGAACGATCGGCGCCAGCGTCCTCTCGACGCCGGGCATGATCGGGATGATGGAGGCGTGCTGTGCCGGCCTCGCGTACGAGAACCTCGAGGACGGCAGCGCGACGGTCGGCTTCGAGGTCTGCATCAAGCACGTCGCCGCCGCGGCCGAGGGCTCGACCTGCGTCGTCCACGCGAAGCTGAACGAGATCGTCGACGAACGCAAGCTCCGCTTCGACGTCGAAGTCAAGGAGGGCGACCGCATGATCGGCGTGGGCACCCACGAGCGGCGCGTGATCCAGGTCGGCTCCGTCACCGGCGAGTAGACGAGGGCGCCCCGGCGCCTGGCTAGGCTGAATGGGATGGACGCAGAGCTTCCGAAATCCGTACACATCCGCGAGGTCGGTCCCCGCGACGGGTTTCAGAACGAGCCCGAGGTGATCCCGACCGAGGAGAAGGTCCGGTTGATCGGCCTGCTCGGTGAGTCCGGCCTCAAACGGATCGAGGTCACCTCGTTCGTCCGCGCCGACGTCATCCCGCAGCTGGCGGATGGCGCCGAGGTGCTGACCAGGTTCGAGCCGCGTGACGACGTTGCCTACTCGGTGCTGATTCCGAACCGAAAGGGCCTCGAGAACGCGCTGAAGCTCCGCGACCGCTTCCAGGAGGCGAACTTCTTCCTTTCGGCCTCTGAGACCCACAACCGCAAGAACGTCAACCGCTCGATCGACGAGTCCCTTGCAGATCTGGAGGGAACGATCGGTGAGGCGAAGGCTGCCGGGCTGCGCTGCGAGGGCGTGATCTCGACCAGCTTCGGCTGTCCGTACGAGGGGGAGGTGCCGGCCAACCGGGTCTTCGAGATCGCCAGACAGCTGAGGAGCTTCGGCTGCGAGGAGATCGCCTTCGGCGACACCACGGGGATGGCCAATCCTCGCCAGGTGGGAGAGTTCTTCGCGCAGGCCCGCGAGCGACTCGATGGAGTGGAGCTGACCGCCCACTTCCACAACACACGGGGGCAGGGCCTGGCCAACGTGCTCGCCGCCCTCGAGCAGGGGGTCGGTTCCTTCGAGAGCTCTTTCGGCGAGCTCGGCGGCTGCCCGGTTCCCCCCGGATCGACCGGCAATATCTCGACTGAGGACCTGGTCTCGATGCTGGAGGAGATGGGAGTCGAGACTGGCGTGGACCTGACGAAGCTGATCCGGGCCTCGGCGGAGGCCCAGGCGGTGCTCGGCAGGCCGCTCGGCGCCCACCTGCTGACGGCGGGCCCGGTCGACTGGCACCGGTAGGGTTATGAGAGGTGCCCCGCAGGCGAAGCCGAGGAGCAACCCGATTAACGATGCAGAGCGACCGATTCCGAGCTGCCGCCGAGGCCAAGGACTTCTCCGCGATCGACGACCTCTTCGCCGAGGACGTCGTCTTCCGCAGCCCCGTGGTCTTCAAGCCGTACGAGGGCCGGGAGGCGGTCGCGATGCTGCTCGGCGCGGTGGTCCAGGTCTTCGAGGACTTCCGCTACACCGACCAGATCGAGACCGGTGACGCCGCCGCACTCGCCTTCAGCGCGCGGGTCGGCGACCGGGAGCTCGACGGCATCGACTTCCTCCACTTCGACGACGAGGGCCGGGTCAACCGGATGGAGGTCTTCGTCCGGCCGATGAGCGGCATGCACGCCCTTGCCGAGGCGATGCAGGCGAAGTTGGAAACGGCTTCGCCATAAAGCGGCGGCCACGAGCGGCCGCCCCTCACAAGTCGCTCCGGGCTTCGCCCTCCGCTCCAAAGTGGAGCGGCCTGGTGGCCGCTACTGACAGGATGCGCCGTTGCAGGTCTTGAGCTGCAACAGCCTTGTCTTGAGCTGGCTTGCCAGCGCGACGTCGGCCGGTGAGGGGGACGCCGGTCCCGGCGGGTCGTAGAGCAGGTTGGCGAGCTCGTAGGGGTCGTCGTCGAGGTTGTAGAGCTCCTCGTCACCATTGCTCCAGAGGTTGTACTTCCAGGGACCTCTTCGGATCCCGTAGGTGCCGATGTCGGGGCTCTCGAAGAGCATGGAGCGGCTCGTCTCCACGTTCGGGTTCTGGGCGAGGGGCAGCAGGGGGATCCCATCCATGACGCGCGCCGGTGTTGCGCCGGTCAGGGCCGTGATCGTCGGGGCCAGGTCGATGTTCGCCGCGAGCTGGTTGCGCACCGCGCCCTGCGGGAAGCCCGGCCCGCGGATCACGAGCGGCACCCGCTCGCCCTCCTCGTAGAGGAAGTCCTTGAACTCGATCCGGTGGGCGCCCATCTCGAGGCCGTTGTCGGAGGTGAAGATGAAGAACGTCTTCCGCTTGTCGCCGAACTTGCGGACCAGCCCGAAGATCCGCTTCACCTCGTCGTCCACAGACAGCAGGCTCTCCTGGCGGCCGCGGTACCGCCGGTCTATGTCGGCGAGCTGTGCTTGCGAGAGCTGCGGGATGTCCCGGATCTGCTCCGGCCTGTCCGAGACGTCCGGCTCGTCGAAGTTCGGCGGCTGCGGGGCGGTGATGTCGCCGAACACGCCGAGGTACTGGGGCGCCGGCTCCGGGTCACGCGTCGACCAGATCGGCGTGCCCGCCTCGCCGTGAGGGTTGTTCGGGTTGTAGTAGATGAAGAACGGCTTGGGGCTGACTGTCCATTGCTTCAGCACCGTGTTCACCTTCGAGTCCAGGACGTAGTCGATGTAGTTGCTCGGCTTGCGCGCGTAGTGGCGGACCTTGCCGTTCTCGTTGAGCTTGAAGCCGTAGCGATGCTGCTCGGTGCCGCCGGTGAGCGCGTACCACCGGGTCCACCCCTTCGGGACTTCACGCGGACTGAACGGGGCCACTCCGTAGCCGTTCAGGTACTTGCCGAACATCGCGGTGCGGTACTTGGCGCGTCGCAGCCAGACCGCGAGAGTGTTCGAGCTGTCGAGGTCGCCGAAGCGCTGGTCGGTGAGCACGTGGTGGTTGTGCGCGTACTGTCCGGTGAGGAACGTCGCCCTTGAGGGGCAGCAGAGCGGATACGAGACGTAGCTGTTGCGGAAGGTCGTGCCGTGGGCGGCAAGCAGGCTGAGCGTGTTTCGCATGACGGACATGTCGCTCTGGTTCATGTCGTCCGTGTCGATCACGACCACGTTCGGCCGCTTCTGCAGGGCGTTCTGACGGCGAAGCTGCGCGAGCTTCTCCCGGTGCACGGCGCACGTCTTGTCGCACCTCGCCCTGGCATGCGCGGGCGCGGCGGTCGCAACGCAGGCGAAGGAGCCCGCCACGAGCGCAGCGAGAGCCAAGCCGGCCCAATGTCCTCTGCCCCAGCTCATTCCGATCACAAACCCGCGACACCTTAGGTGGTTGCGCCGTCGGTATGCCCCGGCGGGCGTGCCCGCGTATCCTCCCCGCCGCCAATTCGAGACGCGAGAGAGGGAGCTAATAGTTATGGCGATCAGCAGGGTCGGCGTCCTGGGCTGCGGCCTGATGGGACATGGGATCTCACAGATCTGCGCGCAGCAGGGCTGGGACGTGGTGGTGCGAGAGATCGATCAGGCGCCGATCGACAAGGGGATGGGCAAGATCTCCAAGCAGCTCGCACGGGCCGTCGAGAAGGGCAGGATGGAGCAGTCCGAGGCGGACGCGGCGCGCGGCCGGATCACGCCGACGCTCGACTACTCCGACCTCGCCGACTGCGACCTGGTGATCGAAGCGATCACCGAGGACCTCGACCTCAAGCTCGAGATGTGGCGGGAGCTGGACGAGCTCGTCAAGGACGACGCCTACCTCGCCACCAACACGTCGTCCCTCTCGGTCACCGCGCAGGCCGATGTCACGAAGCGTCCGGAGCGCATGATTGGGCTCCACTTCTTCAATCCGCCCCAGGTGATGCCGCTGCTCGAGGTCGTGCGGGCGGAGGGGTCCTCCGACGAGGCCGTCGCCCTCGGGTTCGAGATCGGCGAGGCGCTCGGGAAGACCACCGTCGCCGCAGGCGACAACCGCGGTTTCATCGTCAACCGGCTGCTGGTGCCCTACATGCTCGACGCGATGCGCGCGCACGAGCAGGGCGTCGGCTCGATCCAGGACATCGACACGGGGATGATGGCCGGAGCAAGCCACCCGATGGGCCCGCTCACGCTCGCGGACTTCGTCGGGCTGGACACGCTCGTCGCGATCGCCGGCGTGATGGTCGACGCCTACGGCGAGGAGCGCTTCGCGGCGCCCGCCACGCTCAAGAAGATGGTCGACGCAGGCGATTTCGGCCGCAAGTCGGGCAAAGGGTTCTACGATTACTCCGGCGATGAGCCCGTCCCGGTGGACGCCGGGGTCTAGCCAGCTCAAGGAGGAACACGAGGCATGCCAGTCGACCAGACCAGCCTGGACCGAATCCGCAACGCAACCTTCCCGTCCTCGCGACGCGGGTACGACAAGCACGAGGTCGAGAAGTTCCTGGCGCGTCTTGCCGACTGGCTCGAGACCGGAGCCGGAGACGAGTCCCGGTCCGACACCGTCAAACGGGAGCTCGAGCGGGTCGGTCAGCGAACCGGCGGGATCCTGGCCCAGGCCGAGGAGAGCGCCCAGCAGATCCGGGCCGAGGCCGAGGAGGAAGCTCGCGGCACGGTGAACACGGCGAACATGGAGGCCGAAGAGACCCGCACCGAGGCGGACAGGTACGCGACTGACGCACGCGCCTCCGCCGACTCCTTCTCCCAGCATACCCGGCAGGCCGCCGAGGAGGAGGCCGCGGCCACCCGCCGTCAGGCCGAGGAGGATGCTCGCGACGCGATCGCCGAGGCTCAGGCGCAGGCGCGTCGCATCCTCGAGGAGGGGACCCAGCGCCGTGAGGACATCGAGGCGGTGATCGCCGATCTCGTCAGGCGCCGCGACGACGTCCTGGCGGACACCGAGGAGCTCAGCGCCAAGCTGACGGGCGCCGTCTCCGAGCACAGGCCGGAGGCGGGATCCGATCCGTTCGACGTGCCGGAGAAACTCGATCCGCTCGCCCGCGAGGACGAAGGGCAGGACTTCGAGGAAGAGGAAGAGGTCGCGGAGGACATAGCCGAGAGCGAGGACGGCTCCACCGATGAGACCGCAGTCGTCGATGCCGAGTCCGAGCACGAGGCTCGGACCTGATCGATCCGGCGCGCTCGTGAGCGACGTCAGGGCGGCACTCGACGCCGCACTGGAAGGGGGGCCTGAGCGGCACCGCAAGAAGGTCGCTGAGCAGGAGAAGCTGCCGGTTCGCGACCGGGTGGCGAGGCTGCTGGACGCCGATTCCCTGGTCGAGGACGGGCTGCTCGCCAACTGGGAGCAGGAGGGCCTTGGCGCCGATGGCGTCGTCACGGGGATGGGAACGTTGGGCGGCCGTCCCGTGGCCCTGATGGCTAACGACCCTGCGGTCAAGGCCGGCTCGTGGGGGCCGAAGACGGTCGAGAAGATCCTTCGGATCCAGGAGCGGGCGCTTGCTGACCAGGTGCCGATCGTCTACCTGGTCGATTCAGCCGGCGCCCGCATCACGGAGCAGGTGCGGATGTTCCCCGGGCGGCGAGGCGCTGGTCACATCTTCCACAACCAGGTGCGCCTTTCCGGACAGGTGCCGCAGATCTGTCTGCTGTTCGGCCCGAGCGCGGCCGGGGGTGCGTACATTCCGGCCTTCTGCGACGTGGTGATCATGCGGGACGGCAACGCATCGATGTACCTCGGCTCGCCCCGCATGGCCGAGATGGTGATCGGCGAGAGGGTCACGCTGGAGGAGATGGGGGGCGCCCGGATGCACACCTCCGTCTCCGGATGCGGGCACTTCCTCACCAAGTCCGACGAGGAGGCGATCGACCTCGCGCGCAGCTACCTGTCGTACATGCCCGCGAGCTGGCGCGAGGAGCCCCCGGCGGCGCCGCCGGTGGAGCCGGCGGAGAACCGGGCGGTCTCGGAGATCGTGCCGGCCAACGAGAAGGACGCCTTCGACATCAGGGACCTGATCGGGGCGGTCACCGATGCGGAGTCGTTCCTCGAGGTGCATGACCGCTGGGCGAAGGAGGTGGTGGTCGGCTACGCGCGGCTCGACGGCCGGGCGATCGGGATCGTGGCCAACCAGCCGACGGTGAAGGGCGGCGTGCTCTTCGTGGATTCGGCCGACAAGGCGGCGCGATTCATCATGACCTGCAACGCGTTCAACGTCCCTCTGCTCTTCCTGGCGGACGTGCCCGGCTTCATGATCGGCAAGGACGTCGAGCGGCAGGGGATCATCCGCCACGGGGCGAAGATGATCAGCGCGGTCTCCGAGGCGACCGTTCCCAAGCTCTCGGTGATCGTTCGGAAGGCCTACGGCGCCGGCCTATACGCGATGGCCGGTCCTGCCTTCGAGCCCGACGCGTGCCTGGCGTTCCCACAGGCGCAGATCGCGGTGATGGGGCCCGAGGCCGCCATCAACGCCGTCTTTTTCAACCAGGTCCAGGAGATCGAGGATCCGGAGGAGCGCGAGCGCTTCGTCAAGGAGAAGCGCGAGGAGTACTCGGAGGACATCGACATCCTCCATCTGGCCTCCGAGCTGGTCGTGGATGCGGTGATCGAGCCCGACCGGCTCCGGGAGGAGCTAGTCCGACGCTATGCCCTGGCGGCGACGAAGGACCGCAGCTTCGCCACCCGACGGAACCCCGTAACGCCGGCCTAGCGGCCACCAGGCCGCTGTACTTCAGGAGCGAAGGGCGAAGCCCCGAGCGACTCACCCAGGGCGGCCGCTTGTGGCCGCGTCTTGATGGCGAAGCCGCTTTTCGGAAAGGGGACCAGCGACTCGGTTTCGGTGTCCCAGAGCTTCAGGCGGAAGGTGCGGATGCTGCTGCGCACGGTGACCACTGGCGTGCGCTCGAACATCGGGTGCTCCTCATGGGCGGCGCGCAGGTTGTAGTTCGGGATCTTCGCGCTCAGGTGGTGGACGTGGTGGAAGTTGGCGTTGCCGACCATCCAGGCGAGCGGACGGGAGAGCTGGAGATAGGAGCTGCCCTGAAGGGCCGCGAGCTCGAACTTCCAGGCTCCCGGTGCCTGGTAGTAGGTGTCCTCGTACTGGTGCTGGATGTAGAGCATCCAGGCGCCGATGGCGCCGCCGGCGACCAGCGTCGTGACCTGGATCAGCAGGAAGGTCTGCAGGCCGACGACCGCGCCCCAGCCCACAACCCAGGTCACGAGCGCGAGGTTGGTCAGGACGACGCTCAGCAGGATCTTCGGAGTCATGCCCCGCTGGGGAAAGCGGCGTTCGAACAGGAACACGAGGCTCGGGCCGATGAGCAGCATCAGGAGGGGGTTCCGGTAAAGGCGGTATCCCAGCCGTCTCAGGCGGGACGCGCTCTCAAACTCGGCCACGGTCATGGTGTTGATCTCGCCCACGCCGCGGTGGTCGAGATCGCCCGTGTGGGCGTGGTGGATGCGGTGCTGGCGCTGCCACCAGCGGTAGGGGGTGAACAGCAGATAGCCGAGGAGGTGCCCCCAACGGCTGTTCTGGGTCCGGGATTCGAACATCGAGTTGTGTGTCAGGTCATGGAAGAGCGAGTACATCCTCGTCAGGAAGACGGTGGCGACGAGGCCGAGGGCGATCGCGACCGGCACGCTCGGCTCGATCAGTGCCGCGACCACCCAGACGGCCAGGTACGGGATCACGACGCTCGCGATCTGCCCGAGGCTGCGACGCTCGTCGACCTCGAGGTAGGGAGCGAGATCTTGCTTCCAGACCTGGCGGGAGGGGATCTCCGTGGAGCTCATGGCAGTCACTACGCCAGACCGCCCGGCTCGGATCAGCGGATCAGTCTCGCGTCGTCGAAGCCAGGTCCGTGAAGTAGTCGAGCGCCGCCGGGTTCGCGAGGGAGTCACGGCTCGCTGCCTTCTCGGCTGGCTCTCCCATCAGGATGCGCTTGACGGGGACTTCGAGGACCTTCCCGCTCAGCGTGTGGGGGACCTCGTTGATCTGGAAGATCTCGTTCGGCACGTGGCGGGGAGAGCACTGCTCGCGGATCCGCCGCTTGATTTCGGACTTGAGCTCGTCGGTGAGCTCGGCGCCCGCCCGGAGGACGACGAAGAGCGGCATCCATCCCTCGGTCCCGGGCTTCGGCACGTCCACGACGAGCGACTCGAGGATCTCGGGCACGTCGGCGACCGCGCGGTAGATCTCCGCTGTCCCCATGCGGATGCCGCCGCGGTTGATCGTTGAGTCGGAGCGGCCGTAGATGATCGCCGTGCCGCGCGACGTGATCTCGATCCAGTCGCCGTGGCGCCAGATGCCCGGGTACATCTCGAAGTAGCTGGCTCGGTAGCGGGAGCCGTCCTCGTCCCCCCAGAAGAAGACCGGCATCGAGGGCATCGGCTCGGTGAGGACGAGCTCGCCGACCTCGTCGACCACCGAGTTGCCGTCCTCGTCGAACGCCTCGACCTTGGCGCCCAGGGCGCGGCCCTGGAGCTCGCCCTTGTAGACCGGGAGGATCGGGACGCCGCAGACGAACGCCGTGCAGACGTCGGTTCCGCCGCTGGTCGAGAAGAGCCAGGTGTCCGCCCCGAGGTGGTCGTAGATCCAGTCGAACCCCTCGGGCGAGAGGGGGGAGCCCGTCGAGCCGATCGAGCGCAGGCGGGAGAGGTCGCGCCCCTTCTCCGGCCTGACGCCGTCCTTCATGCAGGCCGCGATGTAGGCCGCGCTGGTGCCGAAGCAGGTCTCGCCGGTCCGCTCAGCGAGGTCCCAGAGGACGCCCATGTCCGGGTAGGCGGGATTCCCGTCGTAGAGGACGATCGAGGCCGGCGTGAGCAGCCCGCCGATCAGGAAGTTCCACATCATCCAGCCGGTCGTCGTGAACCAGAAGAGCCGGTCGCCCGTCTGGGCGTCCAGGTGGAGATAGCCCTTCTTGAGCTGCTCGAGGAGGATGCCGCCGTGCCCCTGCACGATCGCCTTCGGCAAGCCGGTCGTCCCGGAGGAGTACAGGACCCAGAGGGGGTGGTCGAAGGGGACGCGCTCGAAATGGAGCTCGGCCCCCGAGCCGAGGTCGGCGAGCTGTCCCCACGTCATCGGCGGGGCGGCGTTCTCGTGCTCCTCGAGGGTCGAGAGCTCGGGTGCGGCGCTCAGATAGGGGACGACGATGACGCGCTCCAGGCTCGGGATCTGAGCGGCGACGCCGGCGACGACATCCATCCGGTCGAAGTCCTTGCCGCCGTAGCGGTAGCCGTCCACCGCGAACATCACCTTCGGCTCGATCTGGGCAAAGCGGTCGATGACGCTGCCTGGGCCGAAGTCGGGGGAGCAGCTCGACCAGGTCGCGCCGAGGCTCGCCGTGGCGAGGAACGCGATCAGCGCTTCGGGGCCGTTGGGCAGGTAGGCGACGACCCGGTCTCCCTTGGTGACTCCGAGGGCCTGCAGTCCCTCGCGGATCGCCGCGACCTGCTCCCGCAGCTCTCCCCAGCGGAGCTCCGACAGCTCGCGGAGCTCGGATGCGCAGAGAACGGCGACCTCATCGTCGCCCTTGCCGCGGAAGATGTGCTCCGCGTAATTCAGGTTGGCGCCCTCGAACCAGCGGGCGCCGGGCATCGTGCGCTCGGCCAGGACCTGGTCGTACCGGCCGTCAGAGATCACCTCGAAGTACTCCCAAAGCGTTCCCCAGAACTCCTCGATCTCGGTGACCGACCAGCGCCAGAGCGCGTGATAGTCCTCGAAGTGGAGGTCGCGGTTCTCAGCCAGCCAGCGGATGTAGCGGGTCAGCTGGTTGCGCTCGACCATCTCGGGCGTCGGCGCCCAGAGGATCTCGGCGGTGCTCTCCTCCACGGCCCGATCTTTACACGCGCCCGGCGGCCGACGCCGGTTGGGGCGCGGTCGTGCCCGCGCGGCGTCCGGCGTCGCGGTCGATCAGGCGGGCGAGAGAGACGAGGAAATCCGTCGCGCGGGAGAGAGCTTCGGCATCGACCCGGTCGGGGACGTCGTCGTGGGTGTGGTACCAGGGCGCGAGGTTGCCGCCCTCGTCGGTGGTCCGGAGGGTGATCGCCCGCAGGCGCCGGACCCGCGCCGACATGGCGTCGTCGAGGAGCGGGTAGCGGATCGGCCGGGCGCCGCCCCCGGCGCCCGCGTCCGCGAGCGCCTGGCAGAGCTCGATCAACTGGCGGTCGTGAGGGAGGCTGATCACCGGACCCTGGCTGATCTCGTAGGCGACCTCGCCGAAGGAGATCGAGTCGACGTTCACGAAGGCGGTGGTGGCGCGGTCGAGCTCCTTCCGCCGAGACCGGACGAAGGCGCGGCTGCCCTCGCAGAACGACTCCTCCGAGCCGGCGAGCACGATCCAGACGTCGAGGTTCTCCGGAGGATTCACGGTCAGCTCCTCGGCTGCCGAGAGGACGGCCGCCACACCGGAGGCGTTGTCGTATGCGCCGGGGACGATGTCGGAGAGGGCGATGTCGATCAGCAGGAAGCCGGCGACGATCAGGATGATCGTGGGGATCGCCTGCAGGGCGTTGAGCCAGGCTGGGTCCAACCCGGCCATGCGGGCGCCGAGGATCGGGAGGAGGGGGGCGAGCCCGAGCCAGAAGAAGAGGCGGAACGGCCCGAGGCCGACGCGGGCGCGCTCCGGCAGCTTGCGGAATCGGTTGGACGCTTTGGAGAAGACGTAGCCGGTGCGGGCAGCGTCGTAGTGGGCCATCAGGATCAGTCGGGCCGGAGCGCCGGGGCGATCGCCGGGGGAGACGACGTTCTGGGAGACGCGCCGGAAGAGCAGCGAGCGCACGAGGTAGAGACGGGTGTTGAGATCGAGGTAGGTCGAGACGGCCGCGAGCAGCACAAGCGCGAAGCCGGCCGCCGGCTGGACGGTGGCGAGGATGCTGCCGGCGACTCCCATCGCCGCATGGATCAGGTGGACGATCGCGTAC
The DNA here is from genome assembly GCA_036276255.1 of Solirubrobacterales bacterium. Classification (GTDB taxonomy): domain Bacteria; phylum Actinomycetota; class Thermoleophilia; order Solirubrobacterales; family 70-9; genus DASUPK01. Next base: position 866 of record DASUPK010000149.1, on the reverse strand, counting down.
TCGGGGTGGGTGAAGAAGGGCTCGATGTCCGCGCGCCGTCCGATGCCGCGCAGCCTGCCGGCGAGCATCCCCGCGGCACGCCGCTCGGCATCGGTCCCGGGCCCCCGCCTCTCGAAGGAGCAGAGATCGCGAATCAGGTCGAGTCGTCCCGCAGAGTCCACCGGCGGCGGATTATCGCGGGGGCGCCCGAGGATGGCGCTGATGCCCGTTCACGCGCTTCAAATCGCCCGTGAGCGGGCGCGCTCGCGGTTATCGTTGCTCGCGCGCCGGAGTGGCGGAATGGCAGACGCTCGGCACTCAAAATGCCGTGTCCCTCGGGACGTGTGGGTTCGACTCCCACCTCCGGCATAGCCCCAGCGGAAAAGCGGCTGGGGAGGGGCGAATCACTCCTTGTGGTCACTTAGGCCCGCTATGGCGAGCCGAACCACCACTAGGTGCCGGGGCGCTCCGTGGGACTCCCGAGGTGAGTCAGCTCGGAAGGTGGGCAGCCGCCGTGCTTGCCTGCGGCAAAAAAGCACTGCTCCAGCCATCAGAGTGCCGCCTAGCTCTGGGGTATTCGAGGCCGGCGGGCGGGGCAGGACTTCTTCTGGTCCGCGTTCGGGTTGGTGGTCGAGACCGACGGCCTTCGCTATCACCGGACTCCGGGTGAGCCTCGAGCCGAGGCAGGTCATCGATGTGCTGCAGTGTGTCATCGCCGCCCGCCGCTCAGCCGCCTAGGCTGGGCGCATGTGCGGGCGCTACACGCTCACCGATCCCGATCCACGGCTGCTGCGCTTTCGGTTCGGTCTGAGCGAGCAGGCGAAGATCGATCAGGCGCCTCGGTACAACGTCGCGCCGACCGATCCGGTGCTCGCCGTCAGGCTGAA
>DASUPK010000148.1:0-18698 GCA_036276255.1 Solirubrobacterales bacterium | reverse complement strand
CCAGCAGCCGACCACCGAGGTCGCGATGCGCCAGACGCTCAGCGAGGACCTCTACCTCGTCCTCGGCTCGCACGATCCGGCCTCCGGCGTGGTGACCATCCTCGCCTACGTCAACCCGCTGGTCGGCTGGATCTGGATCGGCGCGCTGATCGCCGTCTCCGGAGCGCTGATGGCCGCCTGGCCCGCGCTCGAGTCGCGGCGCCGGCTGGAGGCGGCCTACCGGGCCAGATTGGGTAAGGAGTTGGGGACCGCCAGCCCGCCCGCCTAGGCGCTCCGGCCTAGCCTCGACCCCAATGTTGGAGCTCCTCCTCGCCGTCGCCATCGTCACGCTGGTCGCCTGGTTCGTGACCGCGCCGCTGCGCGGGCGCCCCTCGCAGGACGTCGGCGACCCGGCCGAGGCCGAGCTCGCGGACCTCGACGCGCGGAAGGAGGCCAAGTACCGGCAGATCCGGGACGCCGAGACGGATCACGCCTCGGGCAAGCTCTCCGACGAGGACTTCAAGCGCCTCGACCGCGAGCTGAGGGGCGAGGCGATCGACATCCTCAAGAGGATCGATCGGCTGCGCGGTCCCCCGCGGGGCTGATCTACACTCCGCGCCATGGCAATCGTGCTCAGCGTGGTCGAGGTCATCATCTCGGTGATCCTGATCTTCCTGGTGCTCCTGCACTCCGGCAAGGACGCCGGTCTCTCCGGTGCGTTCGGTATCGGCGGAGGCGGCAGTTCCTTCGGAGGGGGCTCGCTGGTGGAGCGGAACCTGACCCGTTGGACCGTCTTCTTCGGCACCCTCTGGGCGCTGAACGCGCTCGTCATCCTGAAGCTCTAGCGGTTGCCAGGCCGCTCTCTATCGGAGTGGCGGCTTGCCGCCGCGACTCATGCCTGCGGCCGCTCGCAGCCGCGACTGATGGCGAAGCCGTTAATCGTTGCGCTCGGCCTGCTCGCGCTGGCCGGCTGCGGGGGGTCCGGTGGCGGAGACTCGCGGGTCAGCCCCGGGCTCCCGCCCGCGGGCGGGGGCGGAACGCTCGCCTACGCGCTGCCTGAGCTTCCCACGACGATCGATCCCCTCGCGGCGCGCACGCGCGCCCAGCTGACCGTCTCACGGCAGGTCTACGAGCCGCTGATCGAGCGGCTCTCGGGTCCGTACGCCGAGGCCGCGCCACAGGCGGCCCTCGCGCTCGAGGCGCGGCCGTCGCGCGATCGGACCACCTGGACGGTCACGCTGCGCCCGAACGTCCGCTTTCAGGACGGAACCCCGTTCAACGCGGCCGCCGTTCTCGCCAACTCACGTCGCTGGCAGTCCGACCCGGCCGGCGAGAAGCTGCTCCCGCACCTTTTCGCGGTCGACGCCCCGCGCCCCGACGAGGTCCGATTCCTGCTCGAGCGGCCGGTGCCCGACATGGTCCAGAGGCTGAGCTCTCCACGCCTCGGGATTGTCTCGCCCCGCGCCCTCGATCCGCAGAGCGGGCAGGGCGCGCGCTTCCTCACGGATGCGGCAGGCTCGGGCACGGGGGCGTTCGAGTCCGGGCCGAGCGGGCCGGGGCGGCAGATGCTGTCCCGGTTCACGGGATGGTGGGGGAGCCCGATGGGCCTGGGCCCCTCGCTCGACGGGGTGACCTTCGTGCTCGCCCCGCAGCAGGGCCAGCGGCTTCGCCTGCTGCAGGAGGGCACGGTCGAGGTGGCCGATCCACTCGGGCCTGCCGCGCTGCGGGCCGCCGCAACCGATCCCCTTCTCGACACCGTGCGTGGATCGCTGAGCGGGATCGGCCTGGAGGGCTCAGTCCGCGGAATCGACTCCGCCCAGGCGATCCCCGTCCTCTCCTCCGTCTGGCTGACGCGCCTCATCGGGTAGGCAGAGGGAGCAGAAGTCGGCGCCGAACGGCGTCAGATGGATGCGCGGCCTTAGTCTTTCGCGCAATGCAGCGGGGGACGAGAGCGACGCCGACCGGCACCGGCCCCACCACCACCAGGAGGTTGGTGTGCTGCTTGTAGTCGGACGGGTGAGGTGCGACCCGGAGAAGCGTGATGAGCTGATCGAACTGCTGCAGAGGATGCAGGACGATTCGCGGCGTGAGGAGGGCTGTCTCCGCTACGGGTTTTTCGCCGCCGTCGAGGACCCGCTCAGCTTCATCGCCGTGGAGGAGTGGGCCGACCGGGAGACGCTCGACCGGCATTTCGCCCAGTCTCACCTGCACGAGTTCGCGGCCGGTCTGCTGGAGCTCGTCTCCGAGCGACCCGAGGTGGCCATCCACGAGATCGCCGGCACGAGCGACTTCCCGGGTACGCCCTAAGAACGCAAAGAACCCGCCGTTTCCAGCGGGTTCTGAGGTGCGGCTGAGAGGAGTCGAACCTCCACGGCCCGTTAGGGCCACAAGGCCCTCAACCTTGCGCGTCTACCAGTTCCGCCACAGCCGCGAGGGTCGCCGATGATAGTCGCCACCGGGCGGTCGGCAGCGCACAGCCGAAAGGTTCGGACCAGAACACTCCTTGCAACCGTCCGCGGAGGGCGCTACTCTCACGAACATGTGTTCGCCCAACCCAATCAGCGCCGTCGCCTGAGGAGGCTCACGTGGACCTGGTCAAGGACCTGACGAAGCGCCAGAGGGAGATCTTCGACTTCATCGGCAGCTACCTCGGCAAGCATGGCTACCCGCCCACCGTGCGGGAGATCGGCAAGGCAGTCGGCCTCCATTCCTCCTCCACGGTCCACGCCCACCTTGCGAAGCTGGAGACCCTCGGCGTGCTCAGGCGGGATCCGTCGAAGCCGCGCGCTCTCGAGGTGATGGTGGAGCGGGCCAAGAAGGCCGTTCGCCCGTCCGGGCTTCCGCTGGTCGGTCAGGTCGCCGCCGGCACCCCGATCCTGGCCGAGGAGAACATCGAGGAGTACCTCGAGGTCCCGGACATGGTCGGAGGCGAGGACGGCGACTACATCCTGCGGGTGCGTGGCGAGAGCATGAAGGACGCCGGCCTCCTGGACGGAGACTTCGTCGTGGTGCGCCCCGCGGAGCGCGCCCGTGACGGTGAGATCGTGGTCGCCCTGCTGGATGACGAGGCGACCGTGAAGCGCTTCTTCCGCGAGAAGGATCAGGTCCGGCTGCAGCCGGAGAACAAGAGCATGAAGCCGATTCGCACCCGCGACGCGCGCGTACTCGGGCGTGTCGTCGGGATGTTCAGGAGGGTGGCGTGACCGTCCTTGCGGTCGAGGCCAAGACCCGCCTGTCCGAGCCGTCCGAGGTGACGCTAGAAGACGCGATCCTCGGCGCCTGGGAGGCCCTGACGGCTCACCGCCGGGCGGAGTGCCCGGTGTGTCATGGAGAGCTGGCGACCTCAGGTTGCAAGACCTGCGGGTCCCAGCTCGCCTGACGCCTGCATAACGGCCGCCACACTGCCGGGGCTCCCCCGAGCGCAAACTGGGCGATCCGGCTCGATCGAGCGGTGATCCCCGGCTACCCTGGTATCGCAAGCCAGGCAGTCGCGGAGGTGAATGCCTTCGAGGAAAGTCCGGACACCACAGGGCAAGGGCGGTGACTAACGCTCACCCGGGGAAACCCGCGGGAAAGTGCCACAGAGAGCAGACCGCCGATGGCGCGGCCACACGTGAGTCGCGCACAGGCAAGGGTGGAAGGGTGCGGTAAGAGCGCACCGGCGCCGCGGTGACGAGGCGCGCACGGCAAACCCCGCCCGGTGCAAGGCCAAGCAGGACCGTCGACCCAGCCCGGCGAGGTCCAGGTGGGCCGCAGAGATGGATGGCTGCCCCCGACAGAATCCGGCTTACAGGCTCGCTAAGGAAGAGGCCCCGCAAGGGGCCTCTTCTATTACCCGCGCGAACACCAGCGACCTACCTGATCTGAGGTCGTCCTGCGACCCCTAATCAGGAAGGTTCAGCTGGTCGCCGGAAGATCCCCGTCTCGCAGGCTTCAGGCCACTCGTCCTTCACGCCGGTGAACTTCCGAAAGCGCCAGCCCGCGAGCAGCTTGAACACTTCGGCGTACCCGGGCCGATCCGAGTCATCAAGCAGCAGATACCCGCCGGGCCGCACCTTCTTCATCGCCGGTTTCAACGCGTCGATGCGAGTAACTGCCGGCGCCTCGAGAAAGTCGACCACGACCAGGTCGAACGACTCGTCCGGGAGCGCGCCCACCTCCCTCGGAAAGTCCTCGACCGCCCTCAACCTCAATTCGACGTTCGACAGCCCAGCCCGCTCCAACAGCTCCCTCGTCTGTGGAAACCAGTACTCGTTGTCCTCGAAGCTGAGCACCCGTCCGGCGCGTCGGGCGAACCAGATGGTGGAGCGCCCCGAGCCGAGCTCGAGGATCGTCCAGTCCTTCCGGATCCGCCTGCGAAGCCAGCCGATCGCGGCCGGCACGATCCAGGGGCGCTCCGGGGTCCGGCCCGTCCTCGCCCGCCACCGCGCGGCGGGATAGCGGAGCCAGCCCGAGACTCCCATCGGCCCGCGCACGGAGTGGAAGCGGCCGGCCCGCTCCCCGGGATCGTGCGGGCCTCTCAGCGGGATTTCGGCGGAGGCCACTTGCCCGACTCGACCTTCCTGCGGAAGGACCGCTGGCGGCGGCGCGCATCGCGCATGAGCAGGGGGGTGAGGCGGAGGGAGAGCTTGGGGTGGCGATCGAAGAAGCGCGCGAACTGGCCTCGCCAGCTCGGAATCGTCAGGACGGGCTTTGGCTTATCGATCAGTGCCACGGCGCGCTCCGCCACCTGCTCCGGCATCAGCATCACCCCGGAGAAGGAGAGCGCGTCATTCGGGTCGTCGAGCTTGTCGTTGATCATCGGCGTCCAGACGCCGTCGGGGCAGACGCAGGAGATGTGGATGCCCTCGAGGCCGGCGCGGCGCAGGTCCGCGGCTGTGCCGAGGCTGAACGCGATCGCGGCGTGCTTGCTCGCCGAGTACCCGACGATCCCCGTCGCGGCCGCCAGCCCGGCGAGGGAGATCAGGTTGATGATGTGGCCGCGGCCGCTGGGGCGCATCCTCTCGATCGCGGCCAGCGTTCCGTTCATCGTGCCGACGGCGTTCACCTCGAGCATGCGGCGGTGGGTGTCAATCGACTGGTCGAAGGCCAGGCCGGTGAGCAGGATGCCGGCGTTGTTGACCCAGACGTCGAGCGAGCCGCTGCGTTCGACGACCTGGTCGGCGGCACCGTTGACCGCCTCGGTGTCGGTGACGTCCAGGACCAGGGGCCAGGCTCGCTCGCCGAGCTCCTCGGCCGCCGCGGAGGTGCCGGCCTCGTCGACGTCCGTCACCGCGACCTCGTAGCCGCGCCCGACGAGGAGCCTGGCGATCTCCAGGCCCATCCCTCCTCTTGCACCGGTGACCAGCGCGCCAGGCATGTGGCGCAGCTTATGGAGTGGGCGATTCCTTTCGCGGTGAAGGTTCGCCTCTGAACGGTCGAAGCGACAGTTGGTGGCTGATCACGAGGAGGCCTCTGCACGAGGAGGCCTCTGCTAGGGTGCGCTGCGCACTTCCGCTGAGTCTCTCTCCACTCGAAAAGGAGGGAGAGCGGGGGACCCACAAGTTGGGGCGAGTCGCGGACATCGAGCCGCGTAGCGCGATCTTTCAGCGCGAGCCCGTCAGCTAACCCCGTAAGCCGCGAAAGAGGAAGGTTTGACGAGCAAGCGAACAATTCGTGCGATTGCGGGTCTCGCGTGCACCGCCGCGCTGCTGGTTGCGGGGCCTGCGAGCGCGCAGACGGGCGGCGTTCCGGGCGGAACGGGCGGCACCCCCACCGAGCCGACGGCGCAGCCGAGCTCGGCGCCGGGCAGCTGGACCGTCCACAAGGCGGCCACCTGGTACGGCCCAGGCTTCTGGGGCCGGTCCACCGCTTGCGGGACGATCCTGACGCCGACCACGCTGGGCGTGGCGCATCGGAAGCTCCCCTGTGGCACGCAGGTGACCTTCACCTACGGTGTCGCCAGCGTCACCGCGACCGTGATTGACCGCGGGCCCTTCCACAAGGGCTACGCATGGGACCTGACCAAGAAGGTCGCGAAGCGCCTCGGCTTCCTGGCCCTCGGCTCGGGCCCGATTCAGGCGACGGTCTCCCCGCCGCCGACGACGCCGTAAACGCGACCCGGCTTCGCCATCAGAACGCGGCCACAAGCGGCCGCCCCACATAAGTCGCTTCGGGCTCTCGCCCTTCGCTCCGAAGTGGAGCGGCCTGGTGGCCGCTAAGCAGCTGCTTCCCGGAGAACCGCCGGGTCGCCCTCCTGCGGCAGCGCCGCGACGGAGGCGAACAGGCTCTCGAACTCGGCGAGCGCCATCTCGGCGACCGCGTCGAGGATCTCCTCGTCCGACCAGCCGGCCTCACGGGCCTCCTCCACCAGGTGGTGGGGTGGCCGCTCGGCGGGGTCGAGCGTTTCGCGGATCAGAGTCAGCAGCGCCGCCTCCTTCTCATCGGAGGAGGTGAAGTTGCGAGCCCTGGCGACCTCGTCGAGGCCGAGCCCGGCGACGCGAGCGGTCCGGGCGTACTGGGTCAGGGTGTAGGGGTCGTTGCGCCACTCCGCCACGGCGAGACCGATCCGCTCTCTCGTAGCTCTCGGCAGCTTGCTCTGGCGAAGCTCGGTGCGCAGGCGCGTGTAACCGCGCAGCGCGGCCGGCGACTCGGCGAGCATGCCGATGAACTTGGAGACCGTCCCGCCGGCCGTCTGGATGCTCTTGATGAGAGGAGCGGTGGCGTCCGGTGCGGTCAGCTCGTCATGGATGTGGAAGCGGCTTACGTCTGTCTTGACTGTCATTTCCTGGGATACCGCCGTTTCACAAGGGCTTTACTTTACTTTTAGCCGGTTACTTACGGGTCGTAAGTGTACAAGGATCTTGCCGGTTCTGTCTTTTCATACGACGATCGGGGAGCCATGGATGTGAGACGCCGGTAACTTGTCCGCCTCATGGCCGATGGCCCGACCAACGCCAAGGAAGCGATCGCGTTCTGTGAGCAGAACGACGTGCGCTTCGTCCGCCTCTGGTTCACCGACCTGCTCGGCCAGCTGAAGAGCTTCTCGATCAACGCCGCCGAATTGGAGGACGCGTTCGAGGGAGGCATGGGCTTCGACGGCTCCTCGATCAGCGGCTTCAACCCGATCGAGGAGTCGGACATGATCGCCATGCCGGATCCGTCGAGCATCCAGCTGATCCCCTGGCGGGAGGAGGAGAGGAACCGGACGGCCCGGATGTTCTGCGACATCCAGGTCCCGGGCGGCGACCCCTACGAGGGGGACCCTCGCTGGATCATGCGACGCGCAGTAGATCGGGCACGGAACATGGGCTTCGACGACTACAACATCGGTCCCGAGCTCGAGTACTTCTACTTCCGCTCCGCCCAGCCCGAGGGAGGAACGCCCGAGGTGCTCGATGAGGGCGGCTACTTCGACCTGACCACGCTCGACGCCGGCACCGACGTCCGGCGCGAGACGATCCTGGCGCTCGAGCAGCTCGGGATCCACGTCGAGTACGCCCATCACGAGGTCGGCCCGTCCCAGCACGAGGTGGACATGCGCTACAAGCCGGCGCTCGGGATGGCCGATGACTGCATGACCTACCGGATCACGGTCAAGGAGTACGCGATGAAGTACGGCTGGCACGCGACCTTCATGCCGAAGCCGCTGCAGGGCGAGAACGGCTCCGGGATGCACGTCCACCAGTCGCTCTCGAAGGACGGCAAGAACGCCTTCTTCGATCCGGACGACCAGTACTTCCTCTCCGACGTCGCCAAGGCGTTCATCGCCGGCCAGCTCAAGCACGCCCGGGAGATCGCGCCGCTGTTCGCCCAGTGGGTCAACTCGTACAAGCGGCTCGTGCCCGGCTACGAGGCGCCGGTCTACCTCTCGTGGTCGCGCCGCAACCGCTCGGCGCTGATCCGGGTGCCGCTCTACCACCCGGGCAAGGAGCACGCCACCCGCGCCGAGCTGCGCTGCCCCGACCCGGCCTGCAACCCCTACCTCTGCTTCGCCGGGATGCTGCACGCCGGCCTCGAGGGGATCGAGCACGGCTACGAGCTCCCCGAGCCGATGGAGCAGAATCTCTACCACCTGACCCCGGAGGAGCGCCACCGCCGCGGGATCGAGCAGCTCCCCGAGACCCTCGGCGAGGCGATCGAGATTGCGGCCGAGTCGGAGCTGGTCCTGCGCGTGCTCGGCGAGCATGCCTTCAACCGCTTCGTCGAGATCAAGCGCTCGGAGTGGGAGGACTACCGGGTGCAGGTCACGCCTTACGAGATCGAGCAGTTCCTCCCGATCCTCTAGCCAATGGCCAGCCGGATACTCGTCTTGGGGGCGGGGTTCGGCGGTCTCGAACTGGCCACGATCCTCTCCGACGAGCTCGGCGAGGAGGCCGACCTCACCCTGATCGACAAGGGCGACGCCTTCGTCTTCGGGTATTCGAAGGTCGACGTGATGTTCGGGAGGGAGACGCTGGAGGCCGTGAGCCTCCCCTACAGCGACTTCGCCAAGCTCGGTGTGCGGTTCGTGAACGAGACGATCACGGCAATCGATCCGGAGGCGAGGGGAGTCCGGACCGACGCCGGCGAGTACGAGGCCGACATCCTGGTGGTCGCCCTTGGGGCCGACTACGACCTGGAGGCCACGCCGGGCCTCGCCGAGGCCGGCGCCGAGTTCTATTCCGTCGCCGGCGCGGAGAACATGGGGGAGCTGCTCCGAGACTTTGGTGAGGGACGGGCCGTCATCGGCGTCTGCGGAGCGCCGTTCAAGTGCCCGCCAGCACCCAGCGAGGCCGCGCTGCTCCTCCACGACCTGCTCTCGGCGCGCGGCGTCCGTGACCGGTGTGAGATCACGTTCCTGATGCCGCTCCCGAGCCCGGTTCCACCGTCCCCGGCGACCTCGGAGGCGCTGCTCGAGGCCTTCGCCGAGCGGAACATCGAATTCGTCCCGGGGGCTCGCATCACCTCCCTGAATGGCGAACGGAAGGTGGTGGCACTTCAGGACGGGCGCGAGTTCCCATACGACCTCTTCCTCGGGGTACCGAAGCATCGAGCCCCAGAGGTCGTCCTTGAATCGGGGATGACCGAGGACGGCTACGTCCCGGTTGAGTCCAGGACGCTCAGGACCCGCTTACTGGGCGTGTACGCGGTGGGTGACGTGGCGACCGTGGGAGTCCCGAAGGCCGGTGTGTTCGCGGAGGGAGCCGCGCGGGTCGTCGCGGCCGAGGTGCTCGCCGAGCTGCGGAGGGAAGCGGACCCGGACGGATACGGGGGGCTCGGCTCCTGTTACGTCGAGTTCGGAGACGGCCGGGTGGGCCGCGTCGACGTCGATTTTCTCTCTGGCCCGAAGCCCCCGGGACCTTCCAGGCGCCCTCCACAGCCATCGTCGCCGAGAAGCGGGACTTCGGCGCAAGCAGGCGGGCTCGCTGGTTCACGCCTGGATGAGCGCCGCCTCCAGCTCCGCCGGCTCGGTCACCGGCGCCTTGCACGCGAAGCGCTCACAGACGTAGGCGGCCGGGCGGCCCTCGACGGAGGTCCGCTCCCGGAGCAGCTCGGGCCGCTCGGTGCCCTCATCGCCTCCGGCCAGGACGACGTGGGGCCGGTGGGCCGAGTGCACGACGAGCGCGAGCTCGTCCAGGCCGGCCGTGGAGCCCGCGCCGTTCGCCGGACAGACCAGCGCGACCTCGCGGGTCGGGGAGAGGTGGAAGTCGATCGCCTGGAGCAGGTGGCCGAACGCCTCGGGGTGCTGCAGGGCGGAAGGGGCGAACACGCGCATCGTGCCCAGCGCCCACTCCTCGTAGCTGCTCTCGCCCGTCAGGGCGGCCAGCCGGAGGAGGCCGTAGGTGGCCGAGGAGTTGCCGGAGGGGATCGGATGGTCGCCGACGTCCTTGCGCCGTGCGATCAGCTCCTCGTGGTCATCCGAGGTGGTGAAGAAGCCGCCGAGCTCGTGGTCGGCGAAGCGGGCGATCATCGCATCGGCCGTCTCCCGTGCAGCATCGAACCAGCGGACCTCGAGCGTGGCCTCGTAGAGCCGCAGCAGGGCCTCGACGAGGTAGGCGTGGTCCTCGAGGTAGGCGTTGAGGTGGGCCTCACCGCCCTTCCACGTGCGGAGCAGCCGCCCGTCGGAGTCACGCATCGACTCCCGGACGAAGCGCGCGCAGGCCGAGGCGGCATCGATGTAGTCCTGGCGGCCGAGGGCCGCGCCGGCGTCGGCGAGCGCGGCGATCATCAGCGCGTTCCAGGAGAGAAGCCGCTTGTCATCCAGGCCGGGGCGGACTCGCCTGTCGCGCCGGGCGTAGAGGGCCGTTCGCGCGTCCGCCAGCTCCGCCGGCTGCTTCGCGCTGGCGCCCAGGGTCACGTGGAGGATGTTCCGTCCCTCGAAGTTGCCCGTGCCGCTCACGCCCCAATAGCCGAGGACCCGCTCGATCGCATCGGAGGCGATGCCGGCCTCGCTCAGCGTCTCGCGCATCTCCTCCTCGTCCCAGACGTAGAAGCGGCCCTCTTCGCCCTCCGAGTCCGCGTCGAGGGCTGAGTAGAAGCCGCCCTCGGGCCCGCTCATCTCTCGGAGCGCCCAGTCGAGGGTCTCCGTGCAGACGCGCATCCATCGCTCCTCTCCCATCACCTGCCAGGCATGGAGGTAGACGCGCGCCAGCAGCGCGTTGTCGTAGAGCATCTTCTCGAAGTGCGGCACTAGCCAGTTGGCGTCCACGGTGTACCTGGCGAAGCCGCCGCCGAGCTGGTCGTAGATGCCGCCGTACATCATCTTGTCCAGCGTGAGGACCACCGGCCGGGTCTCGCCACGGTCCAGCAGGAATTCGAGCGCGCTCGCGGACGGGAACTTGGGCGCTCCGCCGAAGCCGCCGTTCGCCCGATCGAAGTTGGCCTGCAGCCCCGCGATCGCCCGCGCGAGGACCGATGCGTCGAGCGGCTCGCCGGACTGGCCGACCTGGCCGGCCCTGCTCAGTGATTCGCGGATCCGGGCCGAGGCCTCGCGCAGCTCCTCTCGCTGGGTGCGATAGGCGCCGGAGGTCGCCTCCAGGACCTGCGTGAAGCTCGGCAGGCCGTGGCGCGGCTCCGGCGGGAAATAGGTGCCGCCGTAGAAGGGGACGGCCTCGGAGTCGAGGAAGACGGTCAGCGGCCAGCCACCCTGGCCCGTCATCCCCTGAACCGCCTCCATGTAGAGGTCGTCGATGTCGGGGCGCTCCTCGCGGTCGACCTTGATCGGGACGAACGACTCGTTGATCAGGGCGGCTGTCGCCGCATCCTCGAAGGACTCGCGCTCCATCACGTGGCACCAGTGACAGGCCGAGTAGCCGACGGAGAGCATGATCGGCTTGTCCTCGGACGCGGCCTCCTGGAGCGCCTCCGGGCTCCAGGGACGCCAGTCGACGGGGTTGTCCTTGTGCTGCAGAAGGTAAGGGCTGGTCTCCTGGGCGAGGCGGTTGGCCATGACTCCAGGCTACTCGCGGCCCGCGGTTTGACATCCCCGTCCTCGAGGGAAATGATGCGAGCCCCGACCGAAAGAGGCTCCGATGAAGGACCTGACGGTGATCATGGAGGACCGGCCCGGGAAGCTGGCTGAGTTGGGGGAGGCCACGGGCAAGGCGGGAGTGAACATCGAGGGCCTCTGCGCGATGGTCGGGGATGGCAAGGGCTTCATCCACCTGCTGGTGCAGGACGAGGCCACGGCGAAGAAGGCGCTCGCAGCCGCCGAGATCGAGGTGGCCGATGAGCGCGAGGCCGTGATCGTCGACCTCCACGACAAGCCCGGGGCGATGGGCGAGATCGCGCGGGACCTGGCGGACGCCGGCGTCAGCGTTGACGTCGCCTACACGATCTTCAGCGGCGTCCGGCTGGTGATCGTCACCGAGGACGTCGAGGCCGCCCGCGAGGCGCTCGCTGGGAACGGCGCGGCAGGCTAGGAGCCGCTGACGTCCGAGGCGAACGCCTCGAAGGCCGCGACATACCGATCGATGTGCTCCTGCTCGTGGGCGATCGAAAGTGTCCACTCCTCCTCGACGCCCGGCGTCATGAAGATCCCGTGATTCATGTGGTAGAGCCAGGCGAGGGTGGAGAGCTCGCCGTCGACCTTGGTCAGGTAGTCGCGGTACTCGTAGATCGGCTCGGGAGCGAAGATCACGCAGCCCTTGGCGCCCAGGCCCTGCGTGTAGGCGGGGAGGCCGTACTTCTGGATGACCTCGTCGCAGCGCGCCTTGAGCGACTCGTTCGACTTCTCCAGCTTTTCGTAGGCGTCCGGAGTGAGGACCTTGGTCAGGGTGGCCTCCGCCGCCGCCATCACCAGCGGGTTCCCGTTGAACGTTCCGATCTGGTGGACCTTGTCTGACGCGACGACCTCGCCGAGCTCCTCGGTCATCCCGACCGCGCCGCCAGGGTATCCGCCGCAGATGGCCTTGGCCAGGCAGATCATGTCCGGCTTCACGCCGAAGCGCTGCGTGGCGCCGCCGTAGGAGATCGTGGCGCCGGTCTTCACCTCATCGAAGATCAGCTTCGCGCCGTGCTCGTTGCAGAGCTCGCGCACCCGCTCCAGGTAGCCGTCCTTCGGCGGGATGATGTTGATGTTCATCATCGCCGGCTCGATGATCATCCCGGCGATCTTTCCCTCGTGCTTGCGGAAGATCCCCTCGAGGATCTCGGCGTCGTTGAAGGGGACCGGCAGGGTCAGATCCACGATCGCCTGCGGATAGCCGCTCCCGAAGGGAATCGCGTTGGGGCTCTCTCGCGGGCCGAGCTCGTCGAGGTCGGGATAGCAGGAGACCATCACGGCGTCGTGGTGCCCGTCGTAGGAGCCCTCGACCTTGATGATCAGGTCACGCTCGGTGGCGCCGCGGGCGAGGTGGATCGCGGACATCGTCGACTCGGTGCCGGAGTTCGAGAAGCGCCACATCGGGAGGCCGAAGCGCTCGACCAGATTCTCCGCCGAGACGATCGAGCCTTTGGTCGGCGCGGCGAAGTGGGTGCCCTCGTCGTGGCGAGCTTTGACGGCCTCGCCGATCACCGGGTTGGCGTGGCCGACGCACATCACGCCGAAGCCGTTGTGGAAGTCGACGTACTCCGAGCCGTCGACGTCCCAGACCAGCGCGCCCTTGCCACGGTCGATGTAGACGGGCCACGGGTCGTTGAGCTGGAAGGAGGACGGAACGCCGCCCGGCATCACCTTGCGCGCACGGTCGAAGTACTCCGCCGAGGTCGGCGTGTGCTCGCGGAAGCGAGCCATCTGCTCCTCCGTGAGCTTGTTGATCGTCTTGCGGTCGATCGTCGTCTCGGCTGCGGTCCCTCGCTGTGCCATCAGGCCCGCAGCGTATCGGGGAGAGGGTCCGGAGCAGCGATTGGTCCGCCTATGAACCTCGCGCTCGCGACCGCGCAGACCAGGGCGGCGACGGCCGCGACGTAGAAGGCGGCGCTGTATCCCGCGACCGCGGCCGCCGCGCCGACCAGCGGCGACCCGATCAGCATGCCGAGGTCGAAGTTCGCCGTGAACGTCCCCATAGCGACCCCGCGGCGCTCGGGCCCGACCCGGTTGATCGCGACCAGCGAGAGGGAGGGGAAGAGCAGGGAGAAGGCGGCGCCCATGCCGATCGCCCCGAAGATCACCACCAGGAGGTCGTCGGCGGCACCCAGAAGGACCAATCCGACCGTCTCCACAAGGGCAGCGGCGACGGCGCAGCGAGCGGGGCCGATCCGATCCGGCAGGCCCCCGGCGACGAGGCGGGTCGCGACCACGGTTGCGGCGAAGACGCTGAACACCGCCGGCCCGTGCCCGATGCCGCGCTGATCCAGGCTGAGGACGATGAAGGCGGAGACCGCGGCGAACCCGAAGACGCTGAGCGCGAAGGTGACGCCCGGACCGAGCGCCTCGCGGGAGATGAAGGGGCCGCGATCGACCCCCTCCTGCGGCTCGTAGTCCTCCGGCAGCCGCGACGCGACGGCCGCGCCGAGCAGGGGAGCGCCGGCGGCGAAGGCCCAGACCAGATCGAACCCCCCGGCGTGCTGCAGCAGCACGCCGATCGGCGGGCCGAGCGTGAGGCCCGTCCAGATCGCCAGGCCGTAGAGGCCGATCATCCTTCCCCGCCGCTCCTCCGGCGCCATGTCGACGTTCCAGGCGGAGCCCGCGGTGAAGACGGTCCCCTCGCCGGCCCCGAGAAAGAGGCGCGCGATGATCAGCCCGGGGATTCCGGCCGGGACGAAGTAGAGGAAGCCGGCGGTGGCGGCGAGCAGGGCGCCCACGATCACCGTCGGCTTGCGGCCCCGCCGGTCGGCCAGGTTGCCCGCGATCGGGCGGCAGACGATCCCGGTCAGGGCGAAGGCGCCGCTCACGATCCCGACCTCGAGGTCGGAGCCGTGCAGGTTGTCCTTGACGTAGTGAGGCAGGACGGCGAGCGTCGCTCCCACGGCCAGCAGACCGAGGTTGGTGACGATGAAGATCCCGGCGAAGGCCGCCCATTCGCCAGACCAGCGCGCCCAGAGGCGAGGAACGGCGGTGAAGCGCCAGTCGTTCATCTCATCTCAGCTCGGCGCGGCGGATCTTCCCGCTCGGCGTCTTCGGCAGCTCCTCGGCGAACTCGACGATCCGGGGGTACTTGTACGGCGCCGTGACGGACTTGACGTGCTCCTGGAGCTCGCCGGCGAGCTCGTCCGAGGGCTCGCCGTCCGCCAGCACCACGATCGCGCGGACGACCGAGCCGCGCTCGTCGTCCGGGGCGGGCACGGCGGCCGCCTCGGCGACGGCCGGATGCGACACCAGGGCGGACTCGACCTCGAACGGCCCGACGCGATAGCCGGCGGTGATGATGATGTCGTCGTCACGGCCCTCGAACCAGAGGTAGCCGTCCTCGTCCTTGCGGACCTGGTCCCCGGTCGCCCACCACTCCCCGTCGAAGGGCGGCTCGCCGATGTAGTGACTGAAGAAGCTCGGGACGGAGTCCGGCCGCACCTGGAGCTCGCCGTTGATCACCCTCGTCTCGATGCCCGGAAGGGGCCTGCCCATCGATCCGTCGTGCTCCGGATCGTCCTCGTGCGGGCGCATCCCGGTGACCGGGCCGGTCTCGGTCTGTCCGTAGCCGTCGCCGATCCCGGTGCCCAGGCGCTCCCTGAACAGGCGGATCACCTCGGGATTGAGCGGCTCGCCGGCGGAGATCATCCGGCGCAACGACGGGATCGGGCGGAGCGCGGCCCGCTTCGCGAGTATCCGGTACTCGGTCGGCGCCTGGCAGAGGACGTTGACGCCCTCGCGCTCGATCACGTCGAGCCGTTCAGCCGGATCGAAGCGCGCATCGTGGAGCAGCGCGGCCGCTCCTGCGAGCCACGGCGCGATGAAGGCGTTGCGGGTCGACTTCGACCAGCCCGGCGCGGCCGTGCACCAGGCGAGCTCTCCATTCCTCGCGCCGACCCAGTGCTCCGCCTGCAGGCGCTGCCCGAGCAGGTAGCGCTGCGGGTAGACGACGCCCTTTGGGTCGCCGGCCGTGCCCGAGGTGAAGATGATCACGGCCGGGTCGTCGGGATCCAGTTCTTCGATCGCGACCGGGGTCTCCTGGGGCAGGTCCTCGTCGAGGGCCTCGGCGACCTCGGCCAGGGTCATCGCCTGGACGCCGTCCGGGAGCTCGCCGAGCAGCTCCTCCTGCCCGATGCAGAGGGCCGGGTTCGCGGCGCTCACCCGCACCTCGAGGTCCTTGCGGCGAAGCTGCGGATTGCAGGGCATCGCAACGGCGCCCATCCGGAAGCAGGCGAGCATCGCCAGCACCCACTCGATTCGGCTGCCGACCAGGGTCATCACCGCATCGCCGCGCTCGACCCCGCAAGCCGCCATCGCGCCCGAGAGCCCCGCGCTGCGCGCAATCAGCTCGCCGAAGTGCCACTCGCGGCGAAAGCCCTCGGCGTCGATGGCGACGATGCCGAGCCGCGAGGCCTTGGAGCGCTCCATGACGTCCTCGATGAAGTTCACGGGCCTAGTCTGCCGAGTGGCTACGGGCCTTGACCGCCCGCCTTCACTGACCTAGGGTCGACGGGCACTCGACAGGGGAGAGCGGCATGAGTTCTCCCGAGCATCGTGAACGCCTCCGCGGGCGACGCCACGGACATTGGCGCGGTCGAGCTCCAGGCAGCGGACATCGCTCCGCCAGCGCGGCCAAGAAGTGCAAAAAGAAGTGACCCCGCCCAACAACCAAATGGAGTCAAGGATGCTCGAGGTACTCAGTTCACAGCTCACCCAAAAGCGCCGCCCACTTGTGGGTCTGTCGCTCGGCCTGGTGCTGCTCTTCATCGCTCCAGCCGCGGCGAGCGCGGCGCCCAGCAGCGCAGCCGTTGCCTCCGACGGGATCCTCGATTTGGTCGCGAACGGCGGCGACACTGCGCCACACACGATCAATGTCTCCTTCTCGGGCGGCTACGCGATCAGCGATTCAGCGGGCGTGACCGGGGGCAGCGGCTGCGCGCAGACGTCCTCGACCTCGGTCTTCTGCACCGGCGGCGGCGGGGCGATCGCGGTGGGCACCGGCGCGGGCGCCGACCGGATCACGATCGCGTCGGTCTCGCCCGCGGCGGCGACCGACCCCAACCTCACAACCGCCACGGGGATTCTCAGCGGCGGCGGCAACGACACGATCGTCGGCTCTCCGGCGGCCGACTTGATCATCGCGGGAGATGGAAACGACACCATCGACGGCGGCCTGGGCCCGGACCTGATCGACGGGAAGCAGGGCACCGACACCCTCACCTACGCGAGCCGGCCGGCGTCCGAGCCCGTGCTCGTCAGGTTCGAGAGCCATCCGGATGATCCCAGCGCTCAATTTCTTCCCAGCGGCTCCAACGGCGGCGCCGAGGGCGATCACCCCGACGTCGAAAACGTAATCGGCACCCCGGGAGACGACACGATGATCGGCTACAGGGAAGAGCCGGTCACCGTGTACCCGAGCGGCTCGGCAAACACCTTCACCGGCGGCGGGGGCAACGACACCCTGCTCGGCGTGAGCGGTCCGGACAGGCTCATCGGGGGCCCCGGAAAGGACAGGCTGATCGGCGGTCCCGGTTCGGACCGCTGCATCGGCGGATCCGGCAAGGACCGCGCGAAGCAGTGCGAGCGAAAGAAGTCGATCTAGCGGCGCAGCTCGGTGCCGTCGTAGAGCTTCCTGACGATGACACCGCCCGGAGGCGCGGCCTCGACGCAGAGATTGCAGAGCACGCACTCGTCGAGGTTCTCCCGCACGATCGCGACCTTGCCGTCTGCGTTGGCGAAGATGTCGACCGGGCAGACCTCCTCGAGCTTCGCGGCCAGCTCCGCGTCGCCCGCGATCTCGTTGGAGACCTCGACGTCGATGAAGATGCCCTCAAGTTGCTTCTCGGCCACTAGACCTTCGCTCCGAGCTTGTCCTTGACGGCGTCGGGGATCTCGTCGATCCGCTCCACGACTGGGATTCCAGCCTCCTGGAGGCGGGCGATCTTCTGTGTCGCGGAGTCCTCGGCGCCCTCGACGATCGTCCCGGCGTGCCCGAAGCTCATTCCCTGCATCTCCTCGTCGTCCATGAACTTGCCGGCCATGAACGCGATGATCGGGAGCTTTGCGTCGTTCTCCTCGCGCCAGTCGACCAGCTCGGCCTCCATGCGGCCGCCCGGCTCCGTGTAGATCACGATCGCCTCGGTCTGGTCATCGGCCTCGAATAGAGGCATGAGCTCGGCGTAGGTCGAGCCGATGATCGCGTCGCCGCCGATCGAGACGGCGGTCGAGACGCCCAGCCCGGCGGCGTTGAGAGTGGAGGAGATCTCGGTGGTCATGCCGCCGGAGCGGGACATCACGCCAATCGATCCGGGCTCGTAGGCCTTGGCGGCGTCCTTGGCCGGGCCTCCGATGCCGCCCATCTTGCCGACGCCCGGGGCGATGATCCCGAGGCAGTTGGGGCCGATGATCCGCGCCCCGCGCAGGTTGGCGAGTTCGACCATCTGGGCGACGTCGCGGCGCGGGATGCGCTCGGTGACAATGACGATCAGTCTGATGCCGTTCTCGATCGCCTCGAAGACGGCGTCCTTGGTGAAGGCGGGCGGGACGGTGACGACGGCGCCGTCGATCTGGGAACCGTGGTTCTCGACCGCCTGCTCGACCGTGTCGAAGACGGGAACGCCGTGGACGTCGCGGCCCTTGCGGCCGGGGGTTACGCCGCCGACGATCTTGGAGCCGTAGTCCAGGCACTCCTTGGTGAGGTTGACCGCCTCGCGGCCGGTGATGCCCTGGACGATGAAGGTGAAGTCCTCGTTGAGGAGGATGCTCATCCAGCCGCCCCCTGGATCTTTTGCACGGCCTCTCCCGCGGCCTCCCACATCGAGGTGGAGCGGTCGCGGAACTCGATCCCGTACTTGCCGAGGATCTTCGCGCCCTCCTCCTCCCAGGCTCCCGGGATGCGGAAGACGGCGATGGTTTCGGCCGGGTCCTTGTCCAACTCGAGGCAGGCCTTGATCACCCCGCGGGCGACGATGTCCACCCGGGTGTTGGAGACGATCGACATCATCACCGCGATCTTCTCGACACCGTCCTTCTGCAGGACCTCCTTGGCGAGACCGCAGGACTTGGCGACTGAGGGGTTGCCGCCGATCTCGGCGTAGTTGGCGGGCTTGCCGCCCTGACTGCGGACCGCGTCGGTGAGGGTGAGGGAGCCGCCGCCGGCGCCGATGACGAGGCCCAGGTTGCCGGTGAAGCCGTGGTCCTTGCCCTGGATCACCCCGCGGTGGTCGGCCTCGTCGATCGCCTTGACGTT
>DASUPK010000147.1:0-7234 GCA_036276255.1 Solirubrobacterales bacterium | reverse complement strand
CCGGCGGTGAGCCGTCGCCGGTCCCGATGTAGAGATAGCCGTCCGGTCCGAAGGTGATGAAGCCGCCATGCCGCTGCGGCTTCGACTCGGGGATCGTGAGGATCACTTGCCCAGCGGACCGATCGGCGACCAGGGGGTCCGCAGTGCTGCGTCTGTAGCGCGCCACCTGCAATCTGTCGCGCTGGTCCGTGTAGGCGACGTAGAAGACGCCGGATCGCGGGTAGTCGGGGGGAAAGGCGATTGACGTCATGCCGCCGTCCGCGCCACCACCCTTCTGCATGACCAGGTCGGAGATCTTCAGGAAGGGCCGGGGAAGGAGGTGGTCCGAGGAGAGAACCCGCACCGTTCCCTGTCGCTGCACCACGTAGAGCTGCGACCCCGGTCCCGGCGGCTGGGTCAGGTAGACGGGCTCCTTGAGCCGGGCGATTCGATCCACCTTGACGAACTTGGGTCCCAGGCTCCGGGAGGACTCGCGCGTGGCGATCCCGACGATGCCGGCCGCGATGGCGACCAGCGCGGCGATCGCGGTTTCGATCCGGCGGCGGTTGAGCGAGAGCGGCATGGTGAGGTCCCCGCGGGGGACGAGCCGCAGGTTATTCAGCGTCGGCGAACGAGCCGGTAGACCGGGCCGTCCAGTGAGGCCGCGTAAAGGGCGCCATGCGCCCCCTCCCCGAAGGAGCTCAGGCCGGGAACGCGGACGCCAGCGCTGCGGTCCTTGCCGGCGCCGCCGAGCTTCGGGAGCATTGAGCGGATCTTGCCGCTGCAGAAGTCCCCGTAGACGTATCGGTGCAGGAGGGAGCGCAGGCGCCGGTCGCGAACGACGTAGCCGCCGACGATCGCGCAAGCGTTTCCGGCGCTGCTGTAGACCTTGATCGGCTTCACGGTCCCGCTCGCGGTGGGCGGATGCGCACCACCGAACGGTTCGAAGCCCTCGAAGTCGTTCCAGCCGAAATTCGCGCCCTTGGCCGCCGCGAGGGTCAGGTAGTCGATCTCCTCCCAGCGGTCCTGACCGACGTCGCCGATCGCGATCCTCGGCTGGCCCGGGTCAGTGGTCAGGTCGAAGGAGAAGCGGTACGGGTTGCGGAGGCCGCTCGAATAGATCGCGGTCGCGCCCGATCCTGGGTCGATTCGCAGCAGCTTGCCCAGCATCGAGTTCGGGTTCTGGGCGTTGTCGTTCGGATCACCCTCGCTGCCGCCGTCGCCCGTCCCCGCGTAGAGGAAGCCGTCGGGCCCGATCTGGAGCTGGCCGCCGTTGTGGTTGCTCTCGCTGCTGTGGTTGACCAGCAGCAGCTGCCGCATGGTGCTGGCCGAGGCGTGCCGCCCGTTGGGATCGGCGCGGAGCTCGGCGATCACGATGTTGCCGGCCTGGTTCGTGAAGTAGATGTAGAAGAGTCTCGAGGAGGCGTAGTCCGGGGCGAAGGCCACCGACAGCAGGCCGCGCTCGTCCGCGGTGCCGACCTGGGAGGAGATGTCGAGGAAGGTGCTGCGGTGCTTGCCCTTGACGAGCTGGATGCTGCCGCCCTTCTCGACCACGAAGACTCCCTTGATGCCTGGGGCCGCGGTGACGTAGGTGGGGCTCTGGAACCGCCCGATCCGCTTCAGCTTGACTCCGGGCTTCGCCTCGGCGCTGGGCGCTGCGGCCACGGCGACCGCGGCGAGCAGGCAGAGGGCGAGCGCGCTTCGGCGCAGGAGGTTTCCCGACTTCATCGCTGATGGAAACACTGTGCCGGATCCTTTGGTGCGGTCTGCTAGTCACCCGAAACGAAGCGATAGACGGGTCCGTCGAGCGAGGCGACGTAGATGTGATCCTGATTGTCCTCGCCGAACGAGGAGACCGAGGGGACGTTCAGTCCCAGCGAGCGGTCCCTGCGAGCGTGCGGAATGGCCGGCACCAGGCTGTGCAGATCGCCCGTGCAGTAATCGCCATAGACGTAGCGGCCGTAGAGGGCCGGAAGGGAGCGGTCGCGGACGACATAGCCGCCGGTGATCGAGCAGGCGCCGCCGGCGTGGCGGTACTCGAAGATGGGCGGGACTGCGTTCGGCGCGGTCTGATCCATGTTGAAGCGGTCGGTGCCCTCGAACGCGGACCACCCGAAGTTCGCCCCCCGGGCCTTGCCTTTCGACGTGTGGTCGACCTCCTCGAGCGTGTCCTGCCCGACGTCGCCGATCGAGAGCGCCCCGGTCCTGGGGTCGAAGCTGAAGCGCCAAGGGTTGCGAAGACCGTAGGAGTAGATTTCCGGACGAGCGCCCTGCCGGTGGACGAACGGGTTGTCCGACGGGATCGAGTACGGCGGGCCGCCGCCTCCGGTGGCAGGCTTGATGCGGAGCAGCTTGCCGAGCAGCGTGCTGAGGTCCTGCCCCGTTCGCCGCGGATCATCCTCCTGCCCCCCGTCGCCCGTCCCGATGTAGAGATCGCCGTCCGGGCCGAACTGGAGCTGTCCGCCGTTGTGGTTTTCAGCGAAGTCGGTCATCTTGAGGATCTGTCGGGCGCTGCCCTCGTCGAATGAGCCGTCCGCGCGGACTGTGTAGCGGACCACGTGCTGGTCCTGGTCGGTGCCCGTGAAGTAGGCGTAGACGAGGTGCGAGCTCTGGAAGTCGGCCGGAAACGCGATCGAGAGGAGTCCCTGCTCGTCGTTGTTGGTGACCTGGTTGCTGATGTCGAGCGCGGGAGTCGAGACGACCTCGCCGTGGCGGACGATGCGAATGGTGCCCCCCTGCTCGACGATGTAGAGATCCGTGCTTCCAGGTGGCTGGGCGACGTAGGTGGGCTGGTCGAAGTCCCCAACCTTCTGGAGCGTGACCTCTCCGCCGCCGGGCGTTCCCGTCGTCCCGGATTCGGTCGTGGAGGAGGGACCGCCGCCTCCGCCACAGCCGGCGGCGAGAGCGATCAACGCCGCCGCGGCGACGCACGTCGGAACCCTGCTGGTCATCCCCGGGGACTCTAGAGATTTCGTATTCCCGCTAGGGGCTAGTCGACGTGCGCGAGCCGCCCAGCTCGGACTTCTACTGCTGGTTCCCGGCCTGGCCGACGATGTCGTTCGGGTTGATCGGCACGACCTTGCCCGAGTCATCGACGCGTGTCTGGGGCGGGGCGGTCGAGATGCGGACTACGAACTCACCCTCCGGAACCGAGCCGTCCGCGGTGACGGCCTTGGCCTTGCCCTCGAGCCCGGCGGCGACGCGATAGTGGACGGTGTAGGTCCCGCCCTGGACGGGGGTCACGTTCCAGACCATCCGTCTGGTGTCGTGGGCCCTCAGCTCCCCAAAGGCATAGGTGTCGGTCTGCGCCGCCTCGGCTCCGGCCGAAGTGGTCTCGCCCTCCAGCTTCGGATACCCCGCTTCGAGGATCCAGACCGGGCGGAACGGGATCGCCAGGCCCTGCTGCTCGGAGCGGACCGAGAACGATCCCTCCGCGGTGGGCAGCTGCTGCGAGGTGCCGGTCGTGCCGGTGCTCGTCGCCCCGGTCGTGGTGGTGGACTCGTCCGTGCTGGCGTTCGAGGTGGTGAAGATCGTGATCGCCAGGTTCGGGATCGCCTGGTCGCCGGAGTTCTCGACCGCCAGGGTCAGGTTCGTGTTCTCGGCGAGCTGCTGCTTGCTCGGGAAGTCGGCGCTGACGATCGAGACGGGAAAGTTGCCCTCGGGCTCGTTCGCGTCCTGCCGGGTGCCGCCGCAGGATGCGACACCCGCTGCCAGAAGCACCCCCAGAATCCCGATCCCGATCCGTTTGCGGGCCTTCAGGGGACGGGCTGTCGGAGCGCTCTCCTCCAAAGGCGCGGGCAACATACCACGCACCCTACCCCCGCCAATCCGGCTCCGTATCGCGAGTAGCGGGGATTTCTTGGGCGAAAGTTACGGCTGACGGTTGTGGGTGGCGAACGGCGTCCCCATCACATAATCTTCCCGGTGCGTCTATTCGGCGATGAAGTTTGTGGTCGCCGTTGATGTGATGTGCGGGGCCGCGCCGCCAGCAGGGGGATCGGCTCCGGAGGAGAGCTAAATGGTCAGATCCGTAGCCGATAGGGCGTTCCTCCCGGCCAAGTCTCTATTCGAGCAGGTCGGGGACATGATGATCCTGACCGCCAAGACAATCGTCTCGGCGATCAGGCCCCCGTACCCGTACGGCGGCGAGTTCATCGGGCAGTTCCTCTTCGCACTCCAGCTCTGCTGGTTCCCCATGATGATCTCGACGCTGGCCTTCGGTTTCGGGGCCCCCGGCCTGCAGGCAGCCAACTTCCTCTCCCTCTTCGGCGCCCTCGACCGCCTTGGCGGGTTTTTCGTCCTTGCATCGATCCGCGAGTTCGCGCCGTTCGTGACCGCCGTGGTCGTCGCCGGCGTCGCCGGCACGGCGATCACCGCGGACCTCGGGGCCCGGAAGATCCGCGAGGAGCTCGACGCACTCCAGGTGCTCGGCGTTGACCCGATCAAGAACCTGGTCGTTCCGCGCTTCCTGGCCCTGATGCTGATCACCGGCCTGATGGACATCTACGCGCTGATCTTCGGCATCGTCGGCGGCATCGGCGCGGAGCTCCTCTACAACGAGCCGTTGGGCGGGTTCTTCGCCACCCTCTTCAACAACGCCTCGGTCACGGACCTCTGGGGGTCGGTCCTGAAGACCACCCTGTTCGGCGCGATCATCGCGATCGTCTGCTCCTACAAGGGGATGACTGCGTCCGGAGGCGCAGAGGGGGTGGGGCGCGCCGTCAATGAGGCGGTCGTGATCGCGTTCATGGGCGTGTTCGCGTTCAACTACGTCTTCACGCAGACGCTGCTTGCAACGCACCCCGAGCTCCAGGTGATCAAGTAGTGATCATCAGGTCACGACGTGATGGCGAAGCCGTCTACACGGAGGCTGGCGGATGAACGCTGGCTGGCTGGCGGTACCGCGGGGCTGGCTCAACTCGATCGGCGAGATCTTCGGCTTCGCGACGAGGGTGGCCGGTCTGGTCTTCTCGGGCCGTGTCTTCCAGTTCTTCGGCGAGGCTTTGCGCCAGACCGGGATCATCATCCTCGGCTCCACGATCGTGATCTGGGGGCTGGTCTTCATCCTCGGGCTGCAGTGCGGCATCGAGGGCGCCTACTTCAACCGCTCGGTTGGATCGCCCGCATACGCCGGCGTCTTCGCGGCCTGGTGCGACCTGCGCGAGGTGATCCCGTACGCCTTCGGCTACATGCTCGCCGCCAAGGTCGGCACCGGGATCGTCGCCGAGCTCGGCGCGATGCGGATCTCCGACGAGATCGACGCCCTCGAGGTGATGGGCGTGCCGCCCGTGACCTTCCTGGCGGCCACCCGCCTGCTCGCCGCCTGGGTCGCCTTCCCCTTCATGTACCTGGCCGCGGTCGGGATCGGCTACTTCGCCAGCTGGCTCGCGGTCGTCGAGCAGATCGGCGACGTTTCCTCAGGCGGCTACTTCCTGATCTTCTGGATGTTCCAGAACCCGCCCGACCTCTTATTCAGCCTCATCAAGGGCATGACGATGGCGACCGTCATCGTGCTCGTCGGCTGCTATTACGGCTACACGGCATCCGGAGGGCCGGTCGGCGTCGGCACTGCGACGGCTAAGTCGATGGTGCTCAACATCGTGCTCGTGCACATCATCGGAATGATGGGGACCCTGGTCTTCTGGGGTGCGAACCCGAGGGCGCCGATCGGCGGGTGAGCCGGCGACCGGCGCGACGGGCGATCGACCCTGCCTAGAATGAATCTGATCACGTGTAAGGAGGAGAACGTTGGCTGAACGGAAGAAGAGCACCACTCGGAAGAGCAGCAGCTCGAGCCGCAGCTCTTCGAGCCTTTCGACGACCACGTCCAGCACGACTCGGCGCCGCGCTCCCGCTCGCGCCAAGGCCCCGGAGACCGAGGCGGTCGAGGAGCAGGAGGTCGAGGAGCAGGAGGTCGAGGAGCAGGAGGATCCGCTCGCCTCCCAGGGCTACGGCGAGGAGGACTTCTCCGGACGCGACTACACCATCCCCGGCGTCGACGGCGACGATCCGGATCCATACAAGTGGCACACAGGGACGAAGAGGGATCACGGGGGAGAGGACGCGATCGAGATCATCGATCTCGTCAAGCAGTTCGGCCGCACGCGCATCCTGAACGGCTGCAATCTCGGGATCCCGGACAACATGATCTCGATGGTTCTCGGGCCGTCGGGCACCGGCAAGTCGGTGCTGATCAAGCACATCGTCGGCCTGCTCTACCCCGATGCGGGCGACGTGCTCGTCCACGGCGAGTCGATTCCGAACATGACCGACGACGAGCTCTTTGAGACGCGCAAGAAGTTCGGGCTGCTCTTCCAGGACGGGGCGCTCTTCGGCTCGATGAACGTCTATGACAACACCGCATTTCCGCTGCGCCAGCACACGGACAAGGGCGAGGAGGAGATCGAGGAGATCGTCAACCGGCGGCTCCGCGAGGTCGGCCTCGCCGAGGCGATGTACAACATGCCGAATGAGCTCTCCGGAGGGATGCGCAAGCGCGCTGGCTTTGCCCGGGCGCTGGTGCTCGACCCCGCCATCGTCATGTTCGACGAGCCCGACTCCGGGTTGGATCCGGTGCGCACCGCCCTTCTTTGCGAGCTGATCCGCGAGATCCACGAGGAGAACGGCGGCTGCTACCTCGTGATCAGCCACGACCTCGGCACCGCGCGCCGGATCGCCGACTTCATCGCGGTCCTGTGGAAGGGCCGGATCGTCGAGTCGGGACCATCCGACGAGCTCTTCAACTCGCGCAACGAGTTCGTCAACCAGTTCCTCAACGCCGACGTCAAGGGCCCCTTGTCGATGGACTAGGCGCCGCTACCCGGCTGACCCGCCTCGAGCGGTTCGCTGGGACGTGGCAACGAAGGAGAATGGGCCGGGCGGTTACGACGGCCCGAACTCGCCCCTGTGGAGAGTTCGGGGGCCTATGGACACCCAAACTCTCCACGATCGATTCAAGGCCGCTGGCTCGCGCTCGGCTGACGTCTCCTTT
Source organism: Solirubrobacterales bacterium (assembly GCA_036276255.1). Classification (GTDB taxonomy): domain Bacteria; phylum Actinomycetota; class Thermoleophilia; order Solirubrobacterales; family 70-9; genus DASUPK01. Next base: position 264 of record DASUPK010000147.1, on the reverse strand, counting down.
ATTGCCGAATCCATCCCTTCATCACCGCCTTGTCACGGCCGCCTCCGCCACGGCTGCAAGCGACGATTAGCGCCGCCCTAATACTCGCTCCCTAACCTCCTGCCGGTGAATGCGGGGAGAGGCTTCTTCGAGCGGGTGGCGGGCATCGCCGTGCGGTGGCCATGGCTGCTGATTGCGGCGATCGTGCTGCTGACGGGCGCTGGGATCTTCGCCGCCACGCAGCTCTCCACGAACGCCGGCACCGACACGCTGGTCAGCAAGGGA
>DASUPK010000146.1:0-19735 GCA_036276255.1 Solirubrobacterales bacterium | reverse complement strand
TGATCGCGGACCTGCTTGGGATGAAGCTCGGCGACTACGTCGTCACCGAGTCGGGGTTCGGGTCGGACATGGGGATGGAGAAGTTCATCGACATCGTCTGCCGGGCCGGCGGGATCAGCCCGAGCGCGGTCGTCCTGGTCGCAACGGTGCGTGCCCTGAAACACCACGGCGGTCTCGACGAGGGCGAGCTGGCGACGACGAAGAAGGCGGGCGAGGCGATCGAAGCGGGGATGGCCAACCTCTACCGGCACCTGGGCATCGTCAAGGAGTTCGGGTTGCCCGCCGTAGTTGCGGTGAATCGGAGGCCGGAGGACACCGACGATGAGGTCGAGCTCGTCAAACGTCTCGCGGAGGAAGGCGGAGCGCAGGGAGCCGCGGTCAGCACGGGCTTCACCGAAGGCGGCAAAGGGACGGCCGAGCTGGCCGAGTCGGTGGTGGCCGCCTGCGATGGGCCAGTTGACCTCCGGCCGCTGTACGACGATGGGGACGGCGTCAAGTCAAAGATCGAGGCCGTCGGCACCAGGATCTACGGCGCGAATGAGATCGTCTACTACCTCGAAGCGGAGCGAAGGATCCAGCAGTTCACCGACCAGGGGCTGTCCCACCTCCCGGTCTGCATGGCGAAGACGCCCCTCTCACTCTCGGCGGATCCGGCGCTGCTCGGCGCGCCGACCGACTTCCAGCTCCCGGTGCGAGACGTGCGCGCCTACACCGGCGCGGGCTGGCTGGTACCCCTGTGTGGCGCCATCCAGCAGATGCCGGGTTTGGGCAAGACCCCCGCCGCGCACAGTGTGGACATCGACGCAGACGGCCGGACCGTTGGACTGTTCTAAGAGAAACGATGGGTGAGCTCGGCAACCAAGGGATTGGCGAGGCGCTCGCAGCGCTGGCGTCGCCGCGGGAGCCGGCGGCCGCGGGCGTAGCCTCGGCGGTCACCGCTGCGGCTGCTGCCGGGGTGGTGGAGCTGGCCGCGGGGCTGGCCGCCAAGCGGATCGCCGCTGGGGACAGTGGTGGCAGCGGCGACGCCGTCGATCGTATGCGCGAGCTGGCGCAGCAGGCCGGAAAGCTCAGGACGCGTCTACTCGTCTACGCGGACGAGGATGCCCGCGCTTACGCCCGGGTGACCAAGGCCCGCGAGAGGCACGAGCATGCCAGGGCGCTGGATCGTGCGAGCGACCCGCCGCTCGCGATTTGCGAGAGTGCCGCGGCTGTCGCCGAGCGAGCCGCCGAGGTCGCCGACGCCGGAGACTGGACGTTCACCGCTGACGCGGTCGTTGCTGGGGAGCTCGCCGCCGCGGCAGCCCGCGGATGCGCGCAGCTGGTCGAGGCGAATCTCGCCGGAGACCCTGCGGATCCCCGCCCGGGACGCGCCCGCGCCGCCGCGGATCTCGCCGCCCGCGCAAGCCGCAATGCGGCCGACCGCGCCGCGCACGCCAGGCGCTCGCCGGCGAATTCCACGACCGGCTGAGCGCCGGTCACATTGGCTACGCTCGCGCGTGTGTCCCGGCCATCGCTGGTGGACGTGACGGAAACCGCGCTGCGTCAGCGGCTGGCCCCTGGCCGCGCCCGCCCGGGCGATCGTCTGCCTCCCGAGAAGGAGCTCGCCGATTCGCTGGGGGTCTCCAGGGGGACACTGCGGCTGGCGCTGGAGAGGCTGGAGAGCAACGGCGAGGTGAACCGCCGGCAGGGCAGTGGCACCTTCGTCGGAAGGGTGGCTATGCCCGCGGCCTTCAGCGAGGGCCTCGAGGTGCTCGAGTCGTATACGTCCCTGGCCCGCCGCCAGGGGGAGCAGCTGATGGCTCGCGACATCTCCGTCGAGCAGGCGCGAACGCCAGGCTACATCGCGGAGGCGTTGGGATTCCGCCGGGGAGTGAGGGCTCCGCTGATCCAGCGAACCCTCGTTGCCGACGACGCGGTGACGGCCCACATGCGCGACATCGTCCATCCGGACATCACGATCCCTCCGGCGGACGAGCTCCGCTCGGCCCTCGAGGACGGCAACATGATGCTGGACGTCCTGGTCGGTCATGGGGTCCCGATCGCGTTCGCGAGGACGCACGTGAACCCCCGGCTGGTCGAGCCGGACAGCCGTCTGGGACAGGCGCTTGAAGCCTCCCGGGTGACCGCCACCCTGGAGCTCGTCGAGGTCATGCACTTGGCGGACGGCAAGGCGGTGCAGTACTCCATCCAGGTGTTCCGGCCCGGGTCGATCGACCTGCACGTAATGCGAAGCCTCAAGGACTCACCCGGCGAGGACAACCAGCCCGGCGGCTGACTCCTCGCCGCTCAGGTCCAGGGGTATGGACCCGAGGAGGCGAGATGCGTCTCGCCCCGCGCGAAGCGGGAGAGCCTGTACGCGTCGAGGCCGGGCTCGCCCTCGAGGATGTCGTCCGCGGCCAGGCGGCCCAGCGCGAGCATCTTGAAGCCGTGGCCCGAATCCACGATCGCGTAGGCGTTCGGCAGCACCCAGTCGCAGACCGGATAGTTGTCCGGCGTATGGCTGACGATCCCGCCCGCCGGAGTGACCTGCCAGTCGCCGCTGCGGCCGCGGAACCGCGCGAATGCAGCCGCAAGCCCCGACTCGAAGAACTCGGCGAAGCCGGGCTCGGCCGCGTGCTCCGGGTTGTCCGGGCCATACGGGTCGAGGCCCGGCTCGGACAGCAGCACGGGGAGCCCGCCGCCGGTCACACCGGTTCCGGTCCTGCCCATGTGGAAGTAGATGCCCCACGCCCCCGGCAGCAGCTCCCGTCCGTCGCGGTCGGAGCGCAGCCCGCCGGTCTGGTCGAGGTGGACGACGGGCGCCTCGCGTCCCGCGCGGCCCGCGAGCCCCATGCCCGCGAGGGCGAACTGACCTTCCTGGGCCTTCCAATAGGAGATCAGGGGCCGGGCCTCCTCCTCGCCCGCGAGCTCCACCTCGGGAGGCTGGCCCAACATCTCCCACAGGCTTGCCGCCCATGGGCCCGGCGCCGCGATCACCACCTCACATTCGAGTTTTCCGCTCGACGTGAGCACCGCCTCGACCCCGTCGGAGCCGAGCTCGAAGCCGCTCACCTCGACTCCCTCGGCGAGGCGCGCTCCTGAGGCCCGCGCCCGCTCGGCCAGGTACCGCACGGTCTGCATCGCGTCCGCCCAGCCACCTCGGCTCTCGTAGAGGACGGCCTCAACCGGCGCCTGCCAGTCGGGCCAGGTCCAGGTCAGGTACTCGCGACAACTCTCCGCCCCCACCACGAGCTCCGATTCGTACCCGGCGCTCTTGTGCTGCTCCCGGATCGCGATCAGATCCTCGACCTGGGCCCCTGGAACGGCTGCGATGTAGCCGACCTGTCTGAACCCGTAGCCGGCTGGGTCCGCCTCGAACATCTCGACCGACTGCCGGATCAGGTCGGTGACGGCCGGGGAGCGGTAGTAGTTGCGCACGATCCCGCCGGCGATCCCCGAGGCGCCGGCGCCGATCCGCTGCTTCTCGAGGACGAGCACGTCGGCGCCGCGCTCCGCCAGACGCCAGGCCGCGGACAGGCCGTGGACGCCACCACCGACGACGACGTGGCTCGCGCCCTTCAGCTCCACGGGTAGGGGCTGCTCGAGACCGGGTGCAGCTCGCCGGTCTCGAAGCGCTCGAAGCGGAAGGGGTGGAGGAGGGAGGAGTGCTCGCCCTGAAGCTCCCGCGCGATCTCGCGCCCGACGGCGATCATCTTGTAGCCGTGGTTCGAGTCGGCGGCCACGTAGACGTTGGGGAGCATCCGGTCGAAGACGGGGCAGTTGTCGGGGCTGAAGGCTCCGGCTCCCCCGGACCGTTCCTGCACGTAGCTGCCGCGACAGCCCCTGAACCGCTCCATGCAGTGTGAGAGCGCCGCGCACCAGAGGTCCGGGAATCCCGGCTCCACGCTTCCGGTCGGGTAGGGGTCGACCTCGAAGCTTGGGCCCACCGTGAGGGGCTGGGCGCCACCCTGGACCGTGTGGCGGTCCGGCTTCACGTAGATCCCCCAGGGCTCGTCGGTGACCAGTCCGCCGTCGTCGTCCAGCAGAGGCCGGTGTGAGTCGACGTGCAGCACCGGCGACTCCTTCCGGTCGTCGGTGTTCAGCGTCGAGGGCGGGAGCGCCACCTCTCCCTCCTGCAGATACCAGTACGTCCACATCGGGAGATCCCGTTCCACGGAGCCGTCCGGCCGGCGAACGTCGATGTGGTCGGGCTGGCCGAGCATCTCCCAGAGCGAGGTGATCCAAGGGCCGACGGCGATGACGACCTGGTCGACCTGGATTGCACCGGCAGTCGTCTCGACGCGGTCCACGGCGCCCGAGCCGTCGAGGGAGAAGCCCGTGACCTCCACCCCCTCGAGGATGGATGCCCCGGCGGCCCGGGCCTTGTCGGCGAGACCGAGCATCGACTCGCGGTTGAAGGCGAAGCCTCCGGCGCGCTCGTGGAGGCAGACCGTCAGACCCTCCGCGCGCCAGTCGCCGAACAGGCTGCGCATGTGGCCGGCCACCTGGTCCTCGCCGGTGTGCAGCTCCGACGGATAGCCGATCCGCTGCTGGCGCTCGAAGACCTCCGAGAGCTCCTCCTCCTGGGCGGGCGGGCCCAGCGCGACGTAGCCGGAGCCGTGATAGCTGAGCCCCTCGGGATCGGACTCCCAGATCTCGACGCAGGCGGCCATCAGCTCCTGCATCGCCGGCTGGAAGTAGTTGTTGCGGATCACCCCGCAGGCGATCCCGGAGGCCCCCGCCGCGACCCCCGATTTGTCGACCACCAGCGCCTCCTCCCCCGCCTCGGCGAGGTGCCAGGCGGTGGACAGCCCGTGAACGCCGGCGCCGATCACCAGATGGCGCGCGGACTCGGGCAGCGCGGGCATCAGCTCATCCTGTCAGTGCTCCGGGGGCTCCCAGCCCTCGAGCACCGGGGGCCTCCAGTCGGCGCCGACGGTCTTCGACCCGGCGACCCATGGACCCAGCTCGGGCTGGGCGAATTTCGCGTGCGGCCCCTTCAGCCGGATGCCGTAGGAATTGCCGGAGGTCAGGTGAGCGATCAGCACCTTGCGGGCGATCTCGTTCTCGCGACCCTCCGGAATCGGGAAGTAGATCCTCAGGAACGAGTTCGAGTAGCGGTCAAAGACGGCGGGCGTGCCCTCCTCCTCGAGCAGTTCGACGTCCTCGAGCCAGTTCAGGTCCTGGCCCGGGGTTGCCGCCTGGAGGTCGATGTCCTCCACCAGCGAGATGTCCTCCTGATACGGGAAGCGCTTGCCCGAGAGGTACTCCGCATCGATCGAGACGACCTTCTCGGGCTCGCGAACCTGATCGGCGCGCGTCACTGGCCGTCCTCCGCAGCCCCGGTCCGCGCCGCGTCCGGGATGTAGTCCACCGGGTTGTCGAGGTACTGGTCGAGCAGGGTGCGGATCTCGCCGAGCGCGCGCTCCTCGCTGACGCCCGGGACCCACTCGGTGCCCGCCAGGGGGACCCGCGCCATGGCGGAGGCCTCGACGGTGAGCGCGGCGAGGTCCTCGGGCTCGAGGCTGTGGACGCTGGTCTTCCCGCAGGCGCGGGCGAGCATCTGCACCTCGAGGGTCAGCGTGTGCAGGAAGTTGAAGACGCGATTAGCCGCCTCGTCGACGTCGAGGCGCTTGCGCAGCTCTGGGTCCTGCGTCGTGATCCCGACCGGGCACCGGCCCGTGTGGCAGTGGTAGCACTGGCCGGCCGGCACCCCGACGGTGCCCTCGTAGTCGGTCACACCGGGGATCTCCTTGTTGCAGTTGAGCGCCATCAGCGCGGAGTGCCCGATCGCGATCGCGTCGGCGCCCAGCGCCAGGCACTTGGCGATGTCGCCGCCGTTGCGTATCCCCCCGGCGACGACGAGGTCGACCTCGTCCGACAGCCCGACGTCCTCGAGCGCCCGGCGTGCCTCGGGTATGGCGGCCAGAAGCGGAATCCCGGTCTCCTCGGCGGCGATGTGCGGACCGGCGCCCGTACCGCCCTCGGCACCGTCGAGATAGATGATGTCGGGCCCGCACTTGGCGGCCATACGCACGTCGTCGTAGACCCGCGCCGCTCCGAGCTTCAGCTGGATCGGGACCTCGTAGTTGGTCGCCTCCCTGGTCTCCTGCACCTTCAGCGAGAGGTCGTCAGGCCCGAGCCAGTCCGGGTGCCGCGCGGGTGAGCGCTGGTCGATCCCGGCGGGCAGACTCCGCATCTCGGCGACCTGTTCGGTCACCTTCTGGCCCATCAGGTGGCCCCCAACGCCGACCTTGCAGCCCTGGCCGATGAAGAACTCGATGCCGTCGGCCAGCATCAGGTGATGGGGGTTGAAGCCGTAGCGGCTCTGAATCACCTGGTAGTACCACTTGGTCGAGAGGTCCCGCTCGGGAGGGATCATTCCCCCCTCCCCGGAGCAGGTGGCCGAGCCCGCCATCGAGGCGCCCTTGGCGAGCGCCATCTTCGCCTCGAGCGACAGCGCCCCGAAGCTCATTCCGGTGATGTAGACCGGGATGTCGAGCTCGAGCGGGTTCTTGGCGAAGCGGCTGCCGAGCACTGTCTTGGTGTCGCACTTCTCGCGATACCCCTCGATCACGAAGCGGGTCAGGGTCCCGGGAAGGAAGATCAGGTCGTCCCAGCTGGGCAGCTTCTTGAACATCGAGAAGCCGCGCATCCGGTAGCGCCCGAGCTCGGCCTTCATATGGATGTCGTTGATCACCTCGGGCGTGAAGATCGGGCTCCGCCCGATCACCTCGCGCCCCGCCGGAGCCTCCCCTGATTCTTCCTGCTTCTGCTCCGCCATCACAGGCCTCCTAGAGAACGAGCTTGCGCTCGCTCGGTTCGAGGTTGTCGTAGTTGTAGAGCTTCTTCCCCGAGACGAGCTTGCGAAGCTCAGGCGGCGCTCCGAGGCCGTAGATCGAGAACTTGCGCTCGACCAGCTCGGTGTCTTCCTCGGTCCACTCGGCCTCGACGCAGTCGATCCCGAGGGAAGCGACCTTGCCCCCGACGTAGATCGTGCCGTCGTACATCGAGTCCCCGAGCCCGTGGCCCACGTCTCCGAGGATGATCTGGCGGCCGCGCTGCATCATGAAGCCGGTCATCGACGCCGCGTTTCCGAGCACGATGATGGTGCCGCCCTTCTGGTCGATCCCCGTGCGAGCCCCGACGTCGCCCTTGACCACCAGATCGCCGCCCCTGAGCGCGGCGCCCGCCAGGGACCCGGCGTTGCTCTCGACCACCACGACTCCGGACATCATGTTCTCGGCCACCGACCAGCCCACCCGCCCCGTGATCTCGACCTCTGGGCCATCGATCAGGCCGCAGCCGAAGTAGCCCAGGCTTCCCTCGAACCGGATCCGGCAGCGGGCGAGGATCGCCACGCCGAGGGAGTGGCGGGCGCCTGGATCGCGCACGGTTACGTCGGTCACCCCCTGCTCGTAGATCAGCCAGCGCAGCTCGGCATTGATCTTGCGGGTGGTCATTTCGCGAGCCTCGATCACCGCGGTGTGCCCGTCGATCTTCGCCGACTTCGGAATCGAGTCGTCCAGCTCGACGAGGCCGCGCTCGTCCATGCGTGGCTGCTCGCTCACCTGGTCCACACCCGCACCTCGCCCTCGTATGGGTCGTGGGTCTCGATCTCGCGGTCGAGGACCTGGCGAATCGCGATCTCCTCCGAGGCCAGCGCGACCAGATCGTCATCCTCGTAGAGCACCAGCGGCTTGGCGCCCAGCTCGTCCTTTGCCACCCCGAGCGCATCCTCGGTGACGCACATGTAGGTGAAGACGCCGTCCAAGTCCTCGAGGCTCTGGTGCATCGCCTCCTCGAGCGTGCGCCCCTGGCTCATCTGCTCGGCGATGTAGACGGCGATAATCTCCGAGTCACAGTCCGACTGAAAGCGGTGGCCGGCGCGCGTCAACCGCCGGCGCCAGTCGTGGAAGTTGGTGAGCTGGCCGTTGTGGACGACGGCGACGTCCGGGAAGGGGTAGGCCCAGTAGGGGTGCGCGTTGGCGATGTCGACGTCGGACTCCGTCGCCATGCGTGCGTGACCGATCGCGTGGGTGCCTGTGAACTCGCCGAGCCGGTACGCGCCGGAGACGGTCTCGGCATCGCCGAGGTCCTTGATGATCTCCAGGGAGCGCCCCAGCGAGAGCACCTCGGTGTGCCGCACCCGCTCCACGGTGTCGGCGAGCTGCTTCAGATCGCCGTCGAAGTCGAAGACGACCGTCATCGTCCGGTGCGCCTCCTTGATCTCTTCGATCCGAGCCCCCGCCGCTCGCATCCGCGTCTCTACCTCGCCGCGCTGCCGCTGCATCCGCCGCTCGAGGTCAGGGTCGTGCTCGGTCGACTCGCTCAGCTTCACGTGCATCACGTAGCTTTCGCCACGGCCGCGGTAGAGCGCGAATCCGGTGGAGTCGGGCCCGCGGTGCTTCATCGCCTGGAGCATCCGGGTCATGTCGCGACCCACCTGCTCCTGTCCCCCGCCGTTGCGGTAGATGATCCCCGCTATCCCGCACACGGTCGACCATCCCCCGAGCTCATGGCATGACGTCCAGGTACTTCTCACGCTCCCAGTCGGTTACAGCGGCCAGGTAGCTCTCCCACTCGTCACGCTTGTAGTGCATGAAGACATCGTAGAGTCGGCCGGGCAGCGCCCCGCGGACCACCTCGTCCGCTTCGAGCGCCTCCAGCGCCGCGCCGAGATGATCCGGCACCCGCTCTAACTCCGTGCCCTCGGCGAGCAGGTCATAGGTGTTCCCCTGCTGGGGCGGGCCCGGGTCGAGCTCACGGCGCACCCCGTCCAGGCCGGCTGTCAGCAGCGCGGCCTGGGTCAGATACGGGTTGCACGACGAGTCCACTCCGCGGAACTCGAAGCGGCCGCCGCTGGCGACCCGGACGGTGCAGGTGCGGTTCTGCCAGCCGTAGTTCTTGTAGACGGGGGCCCAGAAGCCGAAGTCCCACATCCGTTTGTAGGAGTTCACGGTCGGCGAGCCGATGCAGGTCAGCGCCTGGAAGTGATCGAGGATGCCGCCCATGAACCGCCGCCCGACCTCGGAGAGCTGTGCCGGCCCATCGGGGTCGTGGAAGACATTGACCCCGTCCTCATTCAGGAGGGTGAAGTGATGGTGGTGCCCGTTCGCCGACACCCCGGTGAAGGGCTTCGGCATGAACGAGGCGTGCAGGTCGTGCTTACGACCCACCGCGCTGCAGATCTGGCGATAGGTGCTGAGGTTGTCCGCCGTTCGCAGCGCCCGGTCGAAGCGGAAGTTGAGCTCCAGCTGCCCGGGGGCATCCTCGTGGTCGCCGTAGCTCATGTCGAGGCCCATCGCCTTGCCATAGGCGACCACGTCGAGGATCACCGGCTGCAGCTGCTCGAACTGATTGATGTGGTAGCACCAGGGCTTGGTGACGCCCTCGGGCTCCTCGCCGGGCTCGGGAATCTTCATCCACATCATCTCGGGCTCGATCCCGCAGAGGAAGGAGTAGCCGAGCTCCTCCTCGACGTCGTGGGCGACCCGCTTCAGGTTCTGGCGAGGGTCCGCGTCAAGCAGCTCGCCCGTTTCGGTGTCGTAGCAGTCGCAGTAGACCCGGGCCACGCGCGGGTCCCAGGGCAGGACCTCGAACGTGTCCAGGTCGGCCATCGCGGCCAGCTCTGACTCCTGCGGCCCGAAGCCGATGTAATTGCCCTTACGATCCGTGAACAGGTCGGCCGTCGCCCCGTAGACCAGCTGGTAGCCGCGGGCCGCCACCTTCGGGAACCAGCTCGCCACCACGCCCTTGCCGTTGATGTGCCCGCTGATCGAGATCTGCTGGAAGAAGACGTACTCGATCCCCTCGCTCTCGATCCGCTTCTCGATCTCGGCGATCTTCTCCGCTCGGCCTGGTGCCTGGCGCGCCTCCTCAAGGGTCTGCGGGGCGGGCTCGATCTTCGGCGAGGAGAGTGCGGCCTGGACCTCGCTGGGCACCTCGTTCTTGGCGGCCATTGATGACTCCTTCCGGGTCACGCTCAGCGGTGCGCGGGGGCGCCTGTCGTGCCCACTATAACCACGACTGAACAAAAAGGTACATTCAGCCCCTGGGCCGCCCAGAGGCGAAGGTCAACCCCTATTGGTCAGCGGCTATCCACAGCCTTTCCTCTATACGTCTGCTCGACACTTTGCTTGATCGGCGGGGGCCGAGCAGCTTCACTGCGGTCGGCCCGTTTCGCACCAGCAAGGGAGAGAGAATGACGATCCCAGTCCGCTTGCATCGCAGTGAGCTCTGCGTCCCCGGCACGAACGTGCGGATGCTCGAGAAGGCGCCCGATCTCGGCGCCGACGTGGTCATGCTCGATCTGGAGGACGCCGTCGCGCCGGACGACAAGCCTCAGGCGAGGGAGAACGTCATCGCCGCCCTCCGGGAGCTCGACTGGGGTGGCTGCTCAGTGAGCGTGAGGATCAACGGGCTGGACACTCACTACTGCTACCGGGACATCGTCGACGTCGTCGAGCAGAGCGGCCAGTTTGTCGACACGGTCCTGGTTCCAAAGGCAGCGTCGGGGGGCGACATCCACCTCGTTGACACGCTGCTCACCCAGATCGAGGAGGCCGTCGGGATCGAGAACACGATCGGGATCTCGGCGTTGATCGAAACCGCCGCCGGAATGGTCAACCTCGATGAGATCGCCGCCTCCTCGCCGGAGCGGATGGAGGCCCTGATCTTCGGCGTCGCGGATTACGCCGCCTCGATCCAGAGCCACACCGCCTCGATCGGCGGTTCGGACGCCGGCTATGCGGTGATCACAGACCCGAACGGCGACGGCGAGGAGGGCCGCGAGCTTCACTGGGGCGACCAATGGCACTACCCCCTGGCACGAATCGCGGTCACCTGCCGGGCGCACGGGTTGAGGCCGATCGATGGCCCGTTCGGGGACTTCGGCGACGCGGAGGGCTACCTGGTCGCTGCACGGAGGGCGTCCATCCTCGGCTTCGAGGGCAAGTGGTGCATCCATCCGAGCCAGATCGAGCTCGCCAACCAGGTTTTCTCCCCCGACCAGCGTCTGGTATCGCGGACCCGGCGGATCATGGCCGCGATGGAGGAGGCAGCCCGGGCGGGAAAGGGCGCCGTTTCCCTCGACGGGCGGCTGATCGACGCGGCCTCGTTGCGGATGGCAGAGCACCTGCTCACGAAGATCGAGCTGATCGACGAACGTGAGAACGGCTCCCGGGGATCGCTCCCGGTGGAGCATCGCGCCGCGACCGGCTGAAGGGAGCCGCTCAGCGGCAAGCCGCTCATCTGACATCCTTCCCGGATGACTCGTCCGGTCGTCCTAGGAGTGGTCGGGGACTCCGCTGCCGGGAAAACCACTCTGACCCGCGGCGTGGTCCGGGTCCTCGGTGGACGTGAACACGTCTCGTACATCAGCGGCGACGACTACCACCGGTACGGTCGCCAGCAGCGGAGCGAGCTGGGCATCACGCCACTCAACCCGGCGGCGAACCATCTCGACATCCTCGGTCAGCACCTGTCGCACCTGCGAGCCCGAGAGGCGGTCCTGAAGCCGACCTACGACCACCGCAGCGGGACTCTGGGTCCGCCGGAATACGTTCGCCCCAATTCATTCGTCGTCGTCGAGGGATTGCTCAACTTCAGCTCGGAGACTCTCTGCGCCGCAAATGACATCCGTGTCTTCCTGGCGCCGCCCGAGGAGCTGCGGCGGACATGGAAGCTGACCCGCGACTGCACGCGCCGTGGCTACACGACACATGAGGTGATCGCTGAGCTCGATCGCCGGGAGGAGGACGTCGAGCGCTACATGCGCCCGCAGCGGCGGTTTGCGGACATCATCGTCTCCTTCGCCCCCACGACCAGTAGCAACCCGGAGCTGCTGGACGCAGATCTGATCCTCCGGGACACGCTCAGACACCCCGACCTATCGCCCCTCCTCCGGCCTGAGGGGGATGGCCCGACGCTGGTGCGCCGAGAGCACGAGTCGCTTCTCCGGATCCCGGGTGACACCGATCCGAAGCTCGCCGCGCAGCTGGAGGACGCGGTCTGGACCCGGATGCAGTACGCCAGTCACCTCCGTGCCCAGCGGCTCGGGGAGTTCACGATCGGAACGGAGCTGCACCGCTCGCAGTCGCTCGCGCTCGCCCAGACCCTGCTCCTCTACCACCTGGTTTCGACCCGGGCCGAGATCAGTGCCGGGATCGATCCGCACGTCGGGCATCCGCCAAACGTCACCGGCGCTGACTCAGCGCTGCACGCGTAGGTTCCCCGGCGCTACCGGTGCTTTCGCGTGCGCTTGACCTGATCGCCGTGCGAGCGGGCCAGCGCCTGCGCCGCGGCGGGTGACCGGACGAACTCCGTGAACGCCTTCGCCGCCTCAGAGCCGGGGCCGACGGTGGACCTGACGACGTACCAGGAGCGCTTGGGCAGCCCCCCCCGGGGGCGGATCGTCCCCAGCAGGCCGACCTCGAGCTCCAGGGCGACCGCCTCGCGGGATTGGAGCGCCACTCCGAGCCCCACCCCGGCGGCGCTCTTGATCGCGCCATTCGACCCGAGGGTCAGGATCGGCGGCTGGAGCTGGTGGGAGTTGAGGTAGGTCTCGCACAGCCGGCGCGTGCCGGAGCCCTGCTCGCGCATCAGCCACGGCGTGCTCGCGAGCTCGTCCACGGCGACCCAGGCGCGCTTCGCCAGCGGGTCCTCAGGCGAGGTGATCAGGACGAACTCGTTGTCGAGGAAGGCCGTGCCCTCGAAGCCGCGTCCCGTGGGGGCCTGGCCCGAGATCGCGACGTCGGCCTCGTGGGCCTCGAGACGCCGGAAGACGTCCTCGCGGTTGCCGACGTGGACGGTCACCTCGGTCGCGGGCTCGCGCTCCCGGAACGCGTGCAGCAACGGCGGCAGCAGGTACTCCCCCGCGGTGGTCACCGCAGTCAAGCGCAGGGGGGCAGTCCCGCCCTCGGCGACTTCGGCCACCATCTCGGAGCCCTCCTTGAGCAGGGCGAGGACGTCGGCGGCGTAGCGCGCGTAAGCCTCGCCCGCCGCTGTCGGTCTGATGCTCCGGCCGACCCGCTCGGTGAGGTCCACTCGCAGCTCGCGCTCGAGCGCGGCGACGGCGGCCGACACCGAGGGCTGGGTCACGACCAATTCGTCCGCCGCTCCTGTCACCGACCCGTGGCGCACCACCGCGAGAAAGGCCGAGAGCTGGGTGACAGTGACGGCCATGCAGCTGGGAAACGTATAGGTGTTTCACTATTGATTCCAGTCTTTTCTTAGTTTGTTCTCTTGGACGGCCCGTGAGACCCTGCGCCGGGTGACGAGTGTGCGACCCCCGATCTCCCCGTCAGAGAGGCTGCTCTGCGGCCCGGGCCCGAGCAACGTCGACCCCGCCGCGCTCGAGGCGATGCGCAAGCCGATGCTCGGCCATCTCGACCCGGAAATGCACGAGATCCTGCTCGAGATCGTCGACATGCTTCGGCGGGTTTACCGTGCCCAGGGCGGGCTGGTCCTGGCGCTGCAGGCGACCGGGACCTCGGGGATGGAGGCCGGCCTCGCGAACCTGGTCGAACCCGGGGAGACGGTGATCGTGGGAGCCAGCGGCTACTTCGGCTCGCGCATCGCCGAGGTGGCCCGCCGCTGTGGCGCCGAGGTCGTCGAGGTCACCGCGGACTGGGGCGAGCACGTCCCGAACGAGCGCCTGCTGGCGGCCCTGGACCACCATCCCGACGTTCGACTGCTGGCCGTCGTCCATGGCGAGACCTCGACCGGATGCGAGCATCCGCTCGAGGCGCTCGGTACCGCGATGCGCGGGCGCGACACCCTGCTGATGGCGGACTGCGTGACCACCCTGGGCGGGGTGGAGCTGGACTTCGACGGCTGGGGGATCGACTACGCCTACTCCTGCACCCAGAAATGCCTGGCCGCCCCACCGGGCATGTCCCCGATAGCCGTCTCCGATCGAGCGCTGGAGCGAATTCGCACCCGGCGGCTACCCGTTCCGTTCTCGATGGACCTGCAGCTGCTCGAGTCCTACTGGGTCGAGCGGCCGGCGACCTACCACCACACGGCGCCGATCCTCCACCTCTATGCGCTCCACGAGGTTCTCCGCCGGACCCTCGAGGAGGGTCTAGAGCGCCGCTGGGCGCGACACACGGAGGCGGGAACGTACTTCCAGCAGGTGGCGTGCCACGCGGGGTTCGAGCTCCTCGCGGAGCCGGCCCACCAGCTCGCACCCTTGACGGCGGTCCGGGTGCCCGACGGGGTGGATGGGAAGGCGGTCCAGCAAAGTCTGCTCGTCGATGGGATCGAGGTCGGCGGTGGCCTCGGCCCGGACGCGCCGGCGATCTGGCGCGTGGGGCTGATGGGCCCCAACGCCCGCACCGAGACCGCCGATCTCGTCTTCGAGAAGCTCGCAGCGGCCGTGGAGAGCCAGGCCGTGGCAGTCGCCGGTTAGCCCGAGCCGCCGAGCGGCGCGCGTATCATCCGTACGGAACCTGCGGCGGGCCGCGAAAGACGAGGTGGCGGGGTGACATACGTCATCACCGAGCCCTGCATCGACGTGAAGGACCTGACCTGCGTCGAGGTCTGTCCGGTGGATTGCATCCACCCCACCGCGGAGGAGCCGGACTTCGAGGATCACCGGCAGCTCTTCATAGATCCGGCCGAGTGCATCGACTGCGACGCCTGCGTCGAGGTCTGCCCCGTCGACGCGATCTTCCCGGAGGACCAGGTCCCGGAAGACCAGGGGAAGTTCACGAAGATCAACGCGGAGTACTACACGCAGAAGACCTAGCCGGCCTGAACGCCCACTACGAAGTCGATCTCCGGGTCGAGGATCTGCTCGATCAGCTCGGAGTCGGGGGTGATCCCCATCTCGCGGCAGCGGTTGCGGTAGTGCCGGACCTTCTGCTGCTGGTACTTGTCGAGATCGAGGCCGGGCACGGCCTTCTGGTACTCGACCAGGCCGACGACGTTGCCGCGGTACTCGTCGAAGACCTCGTGGACCAGAGCCTCGTAGGAGGGGTTCCCCTCGATCAGCGTGCGGCACGCCTGAGTCCCGAAGGTGATGTGCCGGCCCTCGTCCTGGAGAATCAGCCTGAAACCCTGCTTGAGCCCCGGGAAGGCGCCCCAGAGGTCCGTGGTGTCGATGACGATTTCGTAGGAGGGCATGGTGAGCACGCCCTCGACGAAGCCGTTGTAGGCGGCCGAGAAGCGCACGAAGGCTGCCTCGATCTCCGCCCGGTCGCCCCCCATCGCGGCCTGCAGCAGCTCCCGTCCGTATCGGGGCAGCGCCTCGTGGAGGACGTCGCGGACCTCGAAGCGCCCGCTCGGGTCGACCGTCTCGCCGCGGACCAGGAAGTGGCGCGCGACCTCTTCGGGCTCGAGGACGCCGACCACCTGATCGTGCCAGCGCATGAAGAACTCGGCGTGCTTTGACTCCTCCATCAGAAAGGTCGAGAGGTAGGTGACCCAGTCGAAGCGGCCGAGAGCGTGGGAGGCGGCGATCATGGGGACGAGCTCGTCGGTCACGGCCTGCTCGCCGGCGAGGAAGCGGATGGTCACGCCGAGGAGGCCTTCGCGCTGCTGCTCCGAGATCCGCTCCCAGTCGGCGGCGTCCTGAGTGAAGTCGATGTCGTCGACGTCCCAGATTCTCTTCACCGCGAACTTGTACTTCCGGTACACCGGCCCCTTGACCATCGCCCGGGTGAAATGGAAGCGCCGGACGATGTCGGGGTCGAGCTGGGCGCGTTGCCCTTCGCCCATCAGCGGTCCTCACCCTCGCCGTCATCGACATCGGTGGACATGTCGATGATCACGTCCTCGAGCTCGAAGCTGTGGTGCTCCTCCGCCATGTGCCGCTGCACCGCCTCCACCAGCGCCTGCTCGTCTGGGGCAACGATCGTCGCTTCACAGCCAGCATCCAAGCACTGGTACTGACGGGTCATCGGCATCTCAAGCAGCATCGCCGGCGAGGTTCAGCCAATTTCCGAACACCTGCCGGGCGGTGGGATGGAGCTCCTCGGCGCGTCGCTCGAGCTCGGCGAGGAAGGCGTTGGCCCGTTCCTCGTCGAGGGCTTCGGCGAGGTAGGCCCGGTATTCCGGGACCTCGGCCCACTCGCGGGCCATCTCGGGTGTGACCTCGAGATGGAACTGGATCCCGAAGCCGCGCTCGCCGACCTGGAACGCCTGGTTGGCGGCGGGCGAGCTCGCCAGACGCACGGCGCCCTCGGGCAGCTCGAAGGTGTCCCCGTGCCACTGCAGCGACGGGAAGGGGTCCTCGACGCCCTCGAAGAGCGGGTGCTCGCGTCCCTCCGCGGTCAGTTCCACGGGCAGCAGGCCGAGCTCCGGGCCCTCCATCGTATGAACACGGGCGCCCAGCGCCGAGGCGAGCAGCTGCACGCCCAGGCAGACGCCGAGGAAGGGACGACCGTCCTCGACGACCTCCCGGACGAGCTGCTTCTCATCGCTCAGCCAGGCATGGTCGGCGTCGTCATCAGCACCCATCGGGCCGCCCATCGCGAGAACGGCATCGAAATCGCGCCAATCGGGAAGGGGCTCGTTCTCATCGAGCTCGACCGCGACCGGCTCCACTCCGCGCTCGCGTATCACCTCCGAGAAGACGCCCGGAGGCTCGCAGGAGATGTGTTGAAGCACCAAGAGCCGCACCGCCCGGGAAACATTACCCCCGGCCGAACCAATTTGTTCAAAAAGTGCTTGACGGCGCCCAGTCGAGGTGTTAGGACTCCGTTTGTTCGAGTCCCGGCTCAAGGAGGAGTAGATGGCTGCAGATACCCCTGCTAGCGGTAAGTCCGCCTCAGATGAGCTTGCATACGAGGGTGGTGGACTGACTCGAGAGACGAATTGGTGGGGGGCCTTCGTCGTCGGGCTCGCCGGGACGATCCTGGTCACCGGCATCGCGCCGGTGATGGTCACCACGCTCGGTGCCGCTTCCATCCCGCTGATCATCTTCGTGACGCTCTGCGGTTGGATCCTCTGCTTCCTGCTGGCAGAGCTCTCGGCGATGATGCCCGAGCGCACCGGCGGAGCTCCGTCCTACGTCTATCCGGCGTTCAGGGAGAGATGGCCCGGCCCGGTCGCCGACCATGCCAATGGCATCGCCGCCTGGGCGTACTGGCTCGGCTGGTTCCCGGTGGCGCCGCTGAACATGATCCTGGCGTCGTTCTACATCTGCGATCGGTTCAACCTGAACACGACCGCGGGGTTCACGCCCATCGATACCTTCATCGCCTGGTGGACCCTCGCGATCGCGGCGGTGGGGATCCTGCTCTTCTTCATACCGTCGTATCTGGGGATCCGGATCGGAGCGGGCTTCGCGACGGTGCTCGGCCTGGTCTCGATGATCCCGCTCACCTTCCTGGCGGTGGTCTGGATCTTCACCGGCAACTTCGACTTCGGCAACGTGACCAGCTTCAACCACCTCGATGGCAGCAGTTTCTTCAGCTCCTTCAGCGGCCATGGCTGGATCTACGTCTGCCTCGCCTACTCCTTCCTGCTCACCTGGAATGTGCTCGCGATGGAGGCGGCCGCCTGCTACATAGGCGAATGCAAGGACCCCGCGCGCGACGCGAAGATCGCGATGACGCTGGAGGGCTCCTACGGGCTCTTCATCTACACGCTGATCCCGGTCGGCTTCGTCGCGGTGCTGGGCGCCACTGCGCTCTCCAACCCGGACCTCGTCGACCCGAACACGATGTTCGTCAGCTTCGCGAGCACCGCGCTCAGCATCAGCGGGTCATTCCTCGACTGGGCGGTCGCGTTCATGTTGATCATCGCGCTCGCGCTCTCGGCTCTCAACGCGATCATGGGCTGCGGGCGATCGCTCCACCAGATGTCGGTGGACGGCCAGTTCCCCCGCTTCTTCCAGCATATGAACAGGCACGGCGTCCCGTCGAACGCGATGGCGTTCAACGTCGTCTGCTCGCTGCTGGTCATCACCGCCGGCGGTGCGGTCCAGATCTATTCGTTCTCGAACGTCGGCTACACCGCCTCGCTCACCCTGGTGGTGTTCGCGTACTTCCTGCTCAGACAGAACCAGCCCGACCTGCAGCGGCCGTACAGGCTGCCCGAGTTCATGAAGTGGGTCGCCCTCGGGATCGGCGTGTTCTTCGCGATCGTCTGGCTGCTCGGCGGGATCTTCTACTCGAACATCGGCGACACATTGACCTACTACCTGATCGGTATCGGCGTGCTGCTGCTCTACATCCCGCTCTACTACTACCGGACGAAGGTCGAAGACAAGCGGGTCGGAGAGGCCGAGCCGGGTACCACGCCGGTGCACGCGATCCACGAGAAGTGACCGCGGCCGTGTACCGGAAGTGACGGCATTGCTTCAACTGGGGCGCCGCGGTCGCGGCGCCCCAGGCTCGTCCGAGGAGCCGCCGGATCCGGACAGCCTGCAGGTGGAAGCGGTGCTGCTCGCGTCCGAGGACCGCGACATCTCTCCGGAGGCCATCGCGCTGGCCGCCAGGATCGCGAGCCGCTGCGAGGCTCGGGTGCGCGTGATGATCATCGCTCGCATCTGGGGGACGAGCTTCGGCTTCCCCAACCCGGGCCTGATGCCCAACCAGCGCGAGTGGGAGGAGCAGCGCAAGAAGGCGGAGCTCGCGGTGCGTGCGCTCAAGGACTGGGGCCTGGAGTCCGACGCACACGTGATCGGCACGCGTAACGCGGCCAAGAAGATCGTCGAGGAGGCGAATCTCATCGGCGCCGGCGCCATCGTGATGACGGCCGACGAGCCCCGAAGCCGCCTCGTGGGCAACATGATCTGGTCGCAGGAGCCATATCGGGTTCGAAGGCGGGCGAACATCCCCGTCTATCTTGTGACCGAATCCTGAACGCCGCAGACGATTTCGCAGAGTTTCTTTCGCACCAGCCTCCCTTCGACGCTGTCGAGGAGGATGAGCGCCGCGCTGCGGCCCAGGCGGCGGAGCTGGTCAAAGTGTCCGCCGGATCCACCGTTCTCGTGGAGGACGGCGAGCCGTCCCAGGGGATGTACGTCGTCTACACCGGAGCAATGGATCTGGTCCACGAGGACCAGGTCGTCGACACGCTGGAGCCGGGCGAGTGCTTCGGGCATCCGTCACTGCTGAGCGGGCAAGCCCCGGCGTTCACCGTGACCGCCCACGAGGATTCAGAGACGGTCTTCATTCCGCGCGAGCCGGCGCTCCGGATCCTGGGCCACCCGGCCGGATCGGCGTTCGTCGCCTCGAGCCTGCGGGAGCGCATGGTGCGCACGGGAGACGCGGCGCACGCGCTCCCGGACCTCAGCCTCATGCGGCTGAGCACGCTGGTGGATCGCGAGCCGCTCATCCTGGAGCCGGACACGTCGCTCCGCGGGGCCGCTCGGACGATGACCGACGAAGGCAGACCGGCCGCCCTGGTGCGGCTGGCCGACGGGATGGGAATGGTGACCGACGCGGACCTTCGGGAGCTGGGCCTGGCGGCGGGGCGCTCGCCCGACGACCCAGTAAGGACCGTTGCACAGACCGAACCGCTGCGCGCACCGGGTGACCACACCGTCGGAGAGGTGCTCGTCGACTTGCTCGAGGCCCATCGCCGGGACGTATGCGTCATCGATCGCAGGGGTGAGGTCGTGGGCCTCCTCGGCATCGAGGACCTGGCGGGAGGAGAGCGTTCGTCGTTCGCGCTGCGCCGGGAGCTGGCGGAGGCACCGGACCTGGATGCGCTGGTGGCGACCGTGAACGAGGGGCTGCCGCGCCTCCTCACCTCGCTGCTCTCGGCCGGACTCGCCCCGCTCGACATCACCAGGGTGCTC
>DASUPK010000145.1:0-26002 GCA_036276255.1 Solirubrobacterales bacterium | reverse complement strand
GCCGAACGCCTCCGGCGACTCCCAGATGTCCAGGACGTGAAGCTTGTCGCCGTCCAGGCGGGCGCTGTGGGCGATGAGCCCATCCGGGGGGTTGCCCTCGGGGTCGAGCGCGCCGTGAACCGTGTCGTACTGGTCCGTCGTGAACCCTTCGAACTCCATCTCCACAAAAACTGCCATGTGCTCTCCTCCTCGAGTCGAGTAGCGGGGATCCGATCCTATGCCCAGGAACCTTGCAGCCTGTCAAAGGCGAGAAAGCGATGATGGAGCCGATGATCCACCCGATTCCCCCGGGCACCCGGGACATCCTGCCTGATGAGATGCGGGAGCTCCGCGCGCTCCAGGCGACCCTGATCGACGTCTTCGAGCGCTACGGCTACGGCCAGGTGGCAACACCGACGCTGGAGTACGACGAGGTGCTCTCGCGAGGCGAGGGGCGAAGCGGCGTCGGCGCCTACCGCTTCTTCGACGAGCGCGGCGAGCTGCTCGCCCTGCGCTCGGACATGACCATCCCGATCGCCCGCCTGGTGGCGACGCGCTTCGCGGACGCCGCACCGCCACACCGCTTCTCCTACGTCGGCAACGCCTATCGGACCGTCCGCCCGCAGCGCGGGCAGGTCCGCCAGTTCCTCCACGCCGGGATCGAGCTGCTCGGCTCGCCTGCTCCAGAGGGAACAGCGGAGGTACTCGAGGTGCTGAGCGCGTCGCTCGACGCCGTCGGGCTCAACCGGGCGGTCCTCGGCCTCGGCGACGCCGACCTGTACCGCCAGCTCCTCAGTGAGCTCGGCGTGGAGGGTGAGAACCGCACCCGCATCCTTGACCGGCTCGCGGAGCACAACCTGGTCGGACTGGAGATGGCCGTCGACGAGGTGGAGGGCCTCGACGCGCACGGCCGCGAGACCCTGCTGCGGCTCCCGGGCCTGCGGGGCGGCGCCGAGGTGCTGGAAGAGGCCCGCGAGCTCGGCGGGGTCGCCGTCGAGCGGGCGGCGCAGCGCCTGCAGCAGACCTACGACCTGCTGGTCGAGAAGGGTGTGGCGGGCCGCGTCCAGCTCGACCTCAGCCTGCTGCGTGACCTCGGCTACTACACGGGCGCGATCGTCGAGATCTACGACCCCGCGCTGGGCCACATCCTCGGCGGCGGCGGCCGCTACGACGACCTGGTCGGCCGCTTCGGCCGTGCCATGCCGGCCGCCGGCTTCGGCCTCTATCTGGAGCGGGTGCACCTCGCCCAGATGGAGGAGGAGCGGCTCGCGAGGGAGGAGGGCACGTGAGTCCCACGGTCGAAGCTCCTCGCGCCCGCCCCGGCGGACCGCTCAAGCTGGCGATCCCGAGAGGCGCCCTCTGGGGCGAAACGCTCGACGCCCTGGACGGGATCGGGGTGGACACCGCGGAGATGCGCGGCGACTCACGCTCGCTGATCTTCCAAGCCAACGGGATGAGCCTGGTGACGATGAGGCCCTCCGACGTGCCGACCTACGTCGAGTCCGGCGCCGCCGACCTCGGGATCACCGGCAAGGACGTGCTGCTCGAGCACACCGACCGGATCGTCTACGAGGTCCTCGACCTGGGCTACGGCAGCTGCCGGATGGTGCTGGCAGGACGGAGGGGGGACGAGAGCCTGGGCGAGGCCGAGCGGCGGCTCGGGGGCATGCGGATCGCGACCAAGTACCCGCGGATCGCCGAGCGCTACTTCGAGGAGACGGGCCGCCAGGCGGAGGTGATCGAGGTGAAGGGCTCAGTCGAGCTCGCGCCGTTGGTCGGCCTGGCCGATGGCATCATCGACCTCGTCGCCACCGGCCGCACCCTCGAGGAGAACGGCCTGGAGATCCGCGAGGAGATCGCCGCCTCGACCGCGCGGCTCGTCGCCAACCGCGTCTCCCACAAGCTGCGCGCCGCCGAGGTGGACGACCTGGTGGAGCGCCTGCGCCCGGAGAAGGGCTGATGCGAATCGAGCGGTTCGATTGGGACGGGGGGAACGCCCGGGACCTGGCGACGCGGATCCGCGCCCTGCAGCCGGCGCTCGGCGAGGTCGCCGACCCGGTCCGTGAGATCGTCGCCGCGGTTCGCGCCGGCGGCGACTCCGCCTTGATGGAGATCGAGAGCCGGTTCGCCGCCGGCGTCGTCGACGCGGACTCGATCAGGCAGCCGAAGGGAGCGATGGCCTCGGCGCTCTCGCGCATCGAGCCGGAGCTGGTCGAGGCGATGGAGCTCGCGGCCGCGAACATCCGCGCGGTGGCCGAGGCCCAGCTGGCCGAGCCGCGCGTCGTCGAGCTGGATCAGGGCCAGAGGGTGGACCTCCGAGAGGTCGCCGTGTCCTCCGCGGGGATCTACGCCCCAGGCGGAGCCGCCGCCTACCCGTCGACGGTCCTGATGGGCTGCATCCCGGCCAAGGTCGCAGGGGTGGAGCGGGTCGTCGTCGCGACTCCGCGCGGAGAGGCCGGACCGGTCTCGGACGTGGTGCTGGCGGCAGCTTCGATCGCGGGCGCGGACGAGGTCTACGCCATGGGGGGCGCGCAGGCGATCGCCGCACTCGCCTTCGGCACCGAGACGATCGCTCCAGTGGACGTGATCGCCGGGCCTGGCAATCGCTACGTCCAGGAGGCAAAGCGCCAGCTCGCGGGCGAGGTGGGGATCGACGGAATCGCGGGGCCCTCTGAGCTGATGGTGATCGCCGGCGACACCGTGAACGCCGAGTGGATGGGACTCGACCTCTGCTCCCAGGCCGAGCACGGGTCCGACGGCTTGCTCGTCGCGGCGGCGGTCGAGACCGTGATCCTCGACGCGATCGAGGAGAGCGTCGAGCGGATCGCGGCGGCCCACGGCCTCGCCGGCAATGCTGCGCTGGCGCTCGTCGTCGTGCCGGAGACCGAGGCCGGCGTGGATCTCGCCAACGCCGTCGCGCCCGAGCACCTCGAGATCGTCACCGAGGACGCCGACCTGCTCGCCGAGCGCGTCACGACCGCAGGCTGTGTCTTCGTCGGTGAGCTTGGCGCGACCGCCTTCGGCGACTACGCGGCCGGGTCCAACCACGTCCTGCCCACGGGCGGAGCCGGCCGCTTCCAGGGCCCGCTCGGACCCGGCGCCTTCCGGCGCCGGATCTCGACCGTCGAGATCACGCAGGAGGCGGCCCGGGAGCTCGCACCGGCGGTCGCTACATTGGCCCGCTCCGAGGGCTTCCCGCTGCACGCCGACTCGGCGGAGATTCGAGGGCGCTCCACAGGCGAAGCCGAGGAGCGACCCGACTAGTGGCGAAGCCAACCTGAGAGACCAATGACTCGAAGAGCCGAGATCAACCGCGAGACCAAGGAGACCAAGGTCGCCCTGCGCCTGGACCTGGACGGGGGCGACGCCAAGGCCTCGACCGGCGTCGGCTTTCTCGACCACATGCTCGATCTGCTCGCCCGCCACGGCCGGCTCGGCCTGGAGGTCGAAGCCTCGGGCGATCTGGAGACCGGCGCCCACCACACCACCGAGGACGTCGGCATCTGCCTGGGCCAGGCGATCGACGAGGCGCTCGGCGACCGCGTGGGTATCCGCCGCTACGGCTCGGCCCTGGTGCCGATGGACGAGGCCCTCGGCGAGTGCGCCATCGACATCTCCGGTAGGCCCTACTGCGCCTTCGACGCGGAGCTTCCCGACGTGACGATCGCCGGGTTCGACTCCGAGCTGACCGAGGAGTTCTTCCGCGCGGTCTGCAACAACTCGAAGATGACCCTTCACCTCTGGGTCCGGTCCGGCTCGAACGCGCACCACATGATCGAGGCGTCGTTCAAGGCGTTCGCGCGAGCGTTGCGCGAGGCGGTCTCGATCGACCCGGACGAGAGCGGCGTGCCCTCCACCAAGGGCACCCTCACCGAATGACCCGGGTCGCCATCCTCGACTACGGGATGGGCAACCTCCGCTCGGTCGAGAAGGCGCTGGAGCGGGTGGGGGCCGAGGCCGAGATCACCGCCGACCCGGCGCGTGTGGAGTCGGCGGACGGCGTGATCCTGCCCGGAGTGGGGGCCTTCCCGAAGGCCATGAGCCGTGTCCACGAGATCGGGCTCGACGAGCTCGTCGCCGGGCGGGTGGAGGCCGGAGTGCCCGTGCTGGGGATCTGTCTCGGCATGCAGCTGCTCTTCGACTCCTCGGTGGAGAACGAGGGCGCCGGCGGGCTCTCCCTGCTCGATGGAATCGTGGGGCCACTCGAGGCGAACGGCTACAAGGTCCCGCACATCGGCTGGTCGCCGGTGCGCTGGGAGCATCCCTCGCGGCTGACGGAGGGACTGGGGGAGGAGACGCCCTTCTACTTCGTCCACTCCTTCGCCCCGCGGCCGGCCGCTGAGGACGACGTCCTGGGAACAGCGGCATACGGCGCTCGATTCGCCTGCGCGGTGGAGCGCCCACCCCTCTACGGCGTCCAGTTCCACCCCGAGAAGTCGAGCTCGGCGGGGCTCGGGCTGCTGGCCAACTTCGTCTTCATCTGCAGTTGATCCTCTATCCGGCGATCGACATCCGTGATGGCAAGGCCGTCAGGCTGATCCAGGGCGACTACGACCAGGAGACGGCCTACGACGACGACCCGGTGGTCGCCGCCCGGCGCTGGGTCGACGGAGGGGCGCGCTGGCTCCACGTGGTCGACCTGGACGGGGCCCGGGCGGGCGAGCCGGTGAACCTCGAACACGTCAGGCGGATCGTCGCGACGGTCAACGTGCCGGTCCAGCTTGGTGGCGGGCTGCGGGACTCGAAGAAGGTCCAGGAGGCCTTCTCCTCCGGCGCGGAGAGAGTGGTCCTCGGAACCGCAGCGGTGCGAGACCCGGAGATGGCGGAGGCGATCGCCGCCGCCCATGGGGAGCGGGTGGTCGCGTCGGTGGATTCGCGCTCGGGAAAGGTCGCGGCGGAGGGCTGGACGGAGGCATCCGAGTTGGGCACGGCCGAGGTGATCTCGGCGCTGTCGGAGCGAGGAATCGACCGGTTCGTCTACACGCCGGTGGAGGTGGACGGGCTGATGGAGGGCCCGGATCTCGAATCGCTTCGCGAGGCTGCGGCGGCCACCTCGGGAGAGTTGATCTACTCCGGCGGCGTCGGATCGCTCGACGACCTTCGCGCGCTGGCCGGGCTCGACCTGGGCAATCTGGGAGGCGTGATCGTCGGCCGGGCGCTATATGAGCAGCGGTTCAGCGTCGCGGACGCCCAGGCGATCCTCGATCCGTAGGATCCGCCGCATGCGGAGACTCTTCGGCCCGTTCTTCGTCTTCGCGGGCATCATGCACTTCGTCAAGACCCGCTGGTACGAGCGGATCATGCCGCCGTACCTCCCGCGGCACCGCGAGCTGGTCTACGCCAGCGGAGTCGCCGAAATCGTCGGCGGATTGGCGACGATGCATCCGGCGACCCGCAGGGCGGGGAGCGCATGGAGCATCGCCACGCTGATCGCCGTCTTCCCCGCGAACCTCCACATGGCGCTCGAGCCGGAGCGCTACGAGAAGGGCATCCCCGGAGGCCGCAACTCCCTCTACGCGCGGCTGCCCGTGCAGCTGCTGTTCATCGCCTGGGCGTACGCCGCCGGCGACTGGGATTCGTAGTCCGTCCGCGCCTGAACGCAACGTTAACCTCGAATCATGGTCCTGAAGCGCGTCATCCCCTGTCTCGACGTGGACGACGGCCGCGTCGTCAAGGGCACGAACTTCGTCGATATCCGCGATGCGGGCGATCCCGTCGAGCTCGCGGAGCGCTACGACGCCGCGGGCGCCGACGAGCTCGTCTTCCTCGACATCACCGCCTCGCACGAGAGCCGCGACACGATCGTCGACCTCGCCCGGCGCACGGCCGACAACGTCTTCATCCCCTTCACGATCGGCGGCGGGATCCGATCGGTCGAGGATGCCCAGGCGGTGCTCGACGCCGGCGCCGACAAGGTCTCCGTCAATTCATCCGCGCTGGCGCGGCCGGACCTGATCTCCGAGCTCGCCGATGTCTTCGGCTCGCAGTGCGTGGTGATCGCGATCGACGCGAAACGCCGCGGGGCCGGCGACACCTCGGAGACCTGCCAGGCACCCCCGGGCCACTTCGGGGAGGCTGAGTGGGACGTCTACGTTCACGGCGGCCGGACCCTGGTGGACGGGCGCGAGGCTGTCGCGTGGGCCAAGGAGGCGACCGAGCTGGGGGCGGGGGAGGTGCTGCTGACCAGCATGGACCGGGACGGCACCAGTGACGGCTATGACCTCGAATTGACCCGGGTCGTCGCCGAGACGGTCAGCGTTCCCGTGATCGCATCGGGAGGAGCCGGCGAGCTGGACCATCTCGTCGAGGCGGTCACCGCCGGGCATGCGGATGCCGTGCTCTGCGCATCGATCTTCCACTACGGCGCGCACACCGTGGCCGAGGCGAAGCAGCGGATGAGCGAGGCCGGCATCCCCGTCCGGGCCGCCTAACCCTTCTGCTTCGAGTTCTTCCCGGACTTCTTCGCGGGCTGCTGCTTCTTCTTCTCGGGTTTCGGCGGCGGCTGGATCAGCCCGTTGACCGCCTTGCCCTGGGCGGGGGTCAGGGCGTAGATCGTCTTGTAGCCGGTCAGGAAGATCTCCTTGCCGTCGGAGATCACCGGGTTGTATGCGCCGTCTGAGTCCTGGAAGACCAGGTGTCCGTTCGCGGCGTTGAAGCCGTAGGTCGAGGTGTGCTGGAGGTCCGCGACGTAGACCGTGTTGCCGATCAGGCTCGCCGCGCCGGAGATCGATCCCAGGCCGCTATGGCTCCAGCGCTCGCTGCCGTTGCGGGCGTCGAGCGCGTAGAAGCTGCCGTCGTAGGAGCCGAAGTAGACGGTGGGCTCCGTGTCCGGGGTGCGCGCAGCGACCGGCCCGGCGTAGACGTAGTTGCTGGTCGACTGGCTCCAGGCGAGGTCGCCATTTGCCTGATCGAAGCTGTACATGCGGCCGTCGGTGTTGCCCGCGTAGACGCGGCCGAAGGCGATGGCCGCGGTGGCGTAGAACTGGCCCGAGCGGCCGAAGCTGGTTCCCTGCGAGCCCGTCTGCCACTTGATCGAGCCGTCCCCGACGTGGATCGCGGTCATCTCGCCGCTGTAGTCGCCCGCGTAGATGATCCCGTCGTTGTAGGCCGGCGCCGCCTTGACGGCGCCATTCACCTGTCTCTCCCAGATCGTCTTGCCGGTCTCCTTGTTGAGCGCGTAGATCGTGTTGCACTCGCACCCGACGATCACCTTGTTGCCGACGACCAGCGGTGAGGACTCGCTGCGGCCGGGCAGGGGGTGCCTCCAGACCGTGTGGCCGTCGGAGGCCGCGAGGTCTATGACCTGGCCGGGCTCGAGGTTGGAGATGTAGATGTTGCGGTCGCTGTATGCAGGCGCCGACGCGTTCAGGCTGGCGACCTCCCGCTTCCAGCGGGCCTTGCCGGTCTTGGTCTTGATCGAGAACGCGAGGCCGTTGTTGTTGATCCCGAAGAGCTGGTTGTGGACCAGGATCGGCGAGTACTCGAGCAGGTGGCCGCCCTTGAACCGCCAGCGGACCTTGAAGGGCGGCTTCACGCCCGGAGCGTCGAGGTAGCGCGCGCGCTCCGGATTGAGCCCGTACATCGGCCAGTTCGTGGTGCCGGAGACCGGCTTTGGCGCCTCGCTGGTGATCGTGCACGGAGCGGGACAGGATTTATCGCCCGGGCGCTTCAGGATGAGGTAGCCGACCAGGGCGATCGCGAGGACGCCGATCAGCGCGACGGCACCGAGCGTCGCCCAGCGATGGTTCTCCCACAGGCCCTTGAGTCTCTCGCGCATACGATCCGCACCATAGGCAAGCTCACTCAATGCCGGGCTCAAGGGACATAGACCCCACCTCACTGCCGCAGGCGCTCGACGCGCTGCCGGGCATCGACGCGGCTCGCCGGCTTGCCGAGCGGGTTCCGACTTATCTGGTCGGCGGGGTGGTCCGGGACCTGCTGCTCGGGAGGGAGGGGGCCGATCTCGACATCGCGATCGAGGGAAACGCGGCCGCGCTCGCCGACCTCCCGGGCTATCGGCCCGAGCGCGACGAGCACTTCCTCACCGGCAAGCTCGAGGCCGGGGGCAGGGAGATCGACGTCGCCCAGACGCGGACCGAGAGCTACCCGCGGCCGGGGGCCCTGCCGGAGGTCCGGCCGGCGCCGATCGGGGAGGACCTCGCCCGCCGCGACTTCACCGTGAACGCGATGGCATATCCGCTCGCCGATGAGGCGGAGCTGCTCGATCCGCATGGCGGGGTGGACGACCTGCGGTCGGGACGCCTCCGTGTGTTGCACGAGCGCTCGTTCATCGACGACCCGACGCGCTCGCTGCGAGCCGCCCGCTACGCGGCGCGCTTCGGATTCGAGCTCGAGCCCGGCACGGCGAGCCTCCTGGCGGATACCGACCTCTCGACGGTCTCGGAGGACCGGATCCAGAACGAGCTTCGCAGGATCGCGGCGGAGGACGATCCGGCGCGCGCCCTGCGGCTGATCGTGGAGTGGGGCGTGATGCCGAGCCTGGATCCCGCGGCTCCGGAACGAGTCGCGGAGGTGGCCCGGCTTGCATCGGATCCGCCTTGGGCGGAGTGGGTGGACCGAGAGCTCGCGGTGATGCTGGCGATCGCCCGGCCGCTGCCCCAGATCCGCGAGCTGGTCTCAGCGGAGCCCGAGAGGCCATCGGCGGCGTTCCGGCTCGCCGAGCCGTGGGACCCGGCTCAGCTGCTCGTCGCGAGGGCGCTCGGCGCCGAGTGGCTCGACGATTACGCCGAGAGGTGGCGGGGGGTGACCCTCGAGATCACCGGCGAAGACCTGATCGCCGCCGGCATCCCCGAGGGCCCGGCGATCGGGCACAGCCTGGAGGCGGCGCTCTCCGGCAAGCTCGACGGCGAGCTCTCCGGCCGCGACCAGGAGCTGCGGATTGCGCTGGCCGCCGCCCGCGGCGAGCTTCCCGAGGACTGACGCATCTAGCCTGCCTCGGATGGAATGGCGCGAGCGAGACGGGGTTCGCTGGCTCGGGGCGGAGCTCGCCGGGGCCCGGGCAGCCTTCTCGACGCGGGTCGGCGGCGTCAGCGAGGCTCCCTACAACGCCCTGAACGTCGCGATCATGACCGGGGACGAGCGCGAGAGCGTCCGGGAGAACCGGCTCCGCCTGGCCGCTGCGCTCGGCCGAGATCCCGATGGGGTCGTGATGGGACGCCAGGTCCACGGTGCCGAGCTTCGGGAGCACCGCGTGGCGCAGGAGCCCAAGGTCTACGCCGAGGTGGTCCCAAGCCCGGACGAGGTCGACGCTCACAGCGCCTCTGACCCCGTATTGACCCCGCTGGTGATGGTCGCCGACTGCCTGCCGGTCGCGATGTCGGGGCCCGGCGGGGTCGCGATGGCCCACTGCGGCTGGCGAGGGCTCGCCGGGGGGATCGTCGGCGAGGTCGCCGGCGCGATCGACGCGGGTTCGGCTGCCGTGGGGCCCGGGATCGGCCCCTGCTGTTACGAGGTCGGGGACGAGGTGCTCGGCGAGTTCGCCGACCTCGACGGCGTTGCGGAGGGGCGAATGCTCGACCTGACCGCGGTCGCCCGCGGACTGCTCGCCCGCGCCGGGGTCAGCGATGTCGAGTCCGCCGACCTGTGCACGAGCTGCAACCCCGATCTCTTCTACTCCCACCGCCGCGATGGCGAGCGCACGGGGCGCCAGGCGGGCCTGGTCTGGATGGAGTGAAGATGGTCGAGCCCGTCACGAACCTCGACCTCGAGCGAATCCGCTCCAACCTCGAACGGATCCGCGAGCAGGCCGGCCCGCCCGTCGAGATCCTCGCCGCCACCAAGTACATCCGGCCCGAGGATATGGGTGTCCTCGCCGAAGCCGGCATTGAGCTGGTCGGCGAGAACCGCCTGCAGGACCTGGAGGAGAAGCGGGAGCGCTGGGGCGAGCGCTTCACCTGGGACTTCATCGGCAATCTGCAGAGCCGCAAGGTCAAGCGGATCCTGCCGCTGGTGAGACTGATCCACTCGGTCGCCTCCGACTCGGTGCTCGAGCAGTTGGGGCGGCACGGCGGCTCTGACACCGAGGTGCTCGTGGAGGTGAATCTCTCGGAGGAGCCCGAGAAGGGCGGAATCGCCCCGGAGGCCCTCGACGACTTCATCGAGCGCTGCCCGGTCCGGGTCTCGGGGCTGATGACGATGCCGCCCTTCACCCAGGACCCGGAGGCCTCGCGGCCCTACTTCGCCCGCCTGGCCGAGCTCGCCTCCGGGCGCGGCCTGGAGCGCCTCTCGATGGGCACCAGCCAGGATTGGCCGGTCGCTGTGGAGGAAGGTGCCACGATCGTGCGCCTGGGCTCCGTTCTTTGGGCATAATCAGTCAACATCGGCTAGAGGAATAACGACCGTTAAGCCGAATCTGAGCCGAGATGGCGATCAGGGACACATGGAGACGTTCGCTCGAGTACTTCGGCCTCGTCGAGGGTGACTACATCGAGGAGGGCGAGTACGACGAGGGCGACACGGGCAGCGAGATGGCGCTCGATCACGCCGCGCCGCGCGAGGCCGCCGGCAGCATGCCCTCGCGCCGCGGCCGCGGCCGCGAGGAGGACATCGACGACATCTTCGGCGAGGACGAGCCTGCGCCACGCAGGGGCCGAATCCGCTCAGTCGACGATACGGCCGAGGAACCGGCGCCGAGCCGCGGACGCGGCGGCCGCCGCCGCGCCCCTGCCGGCAACGGCGGAGGCGTCGCCTCGATGCACGTCGTCACCCCGCGAAGCTTCAACGATGCCCAGCAGGTCGCCGACGAGTTCAAGCGCTCGAAGCCGGTGATCATCAACCTCCAGTCGACTGACCGCGAGCTCTCCAAGCGGCTGATCGACTTTTCCTCCGGCATGACCTACGCCCTGGGCGGAGGCATGCAGCGGATCTCGCAGGGCATCTTCCTGCTGACGCCCGAGAACGTCGAGGTCTCGGCCGAGGAGAAGGCCCGCCTGCTCGAGGGCGGCTTCTTCAATCAGTCGTAATTTCTACGGTCGCACAGAGCCGCACGGAGCAATAGGTTCACCGCTGATGCCGGGGAGTGCTCGCCGACGGGTGTGCGGTTATTCGCTTGCCGTGGTGGCTGCCAGCGCCGCGCTGTGCGCCCCGGTGGCCGGTGCAGCGATGTTGACCGTCGGGAGCCCGATGAATGCTGGGACCCCGTTCCCCGAGACCCACACCGGAACGGCGACCCTCGCCAACATCGCTCTCGGAGAGCCCGGCGCCAACGTCACCTCGCCGGTCACTGGGTCGATCGTGCGGTGGCGGGTCGCGACCACCGGGACCGGCCAATACTCGCTCCGTGTACTCCGGCCAACGGGGAGCGGTCAATACGTCGCGGTCGGGGCCGACGGACAAACCGTGTCGAGCGCGGGCGCGCAGACCTTCTCCACCAGCCTCCCCATACGGGCGGGCGACCTGCTCGGAGTCGACATCCCCACCAACGGCGTAGATGGCATCGTCGGCATCCAGGCCTCAGGTTCGAACTGGGCTCTCTGGTCCCCGTCGGTGGGATCGACGCCGGCGACGCCGACCGACCAAGCCCACGACGGTTTTGAGGTCTATCTCAATGCGGACGTGGAGTACACGCCTGCGTCCGACGGGCCACCTGCCTTGTCGGGATCCTCCGCCAAGAAATGCGAGAAGAAGCACGAGGAGGAGAAGGCGAAGCGGAAGAAGCACAAGCGGTCGGCGAGCGCGGCGAAGAGCAAGTGCAAGAAAAAGAAGAAGTAGGGCCCGAGGCCCGATAGCGGGCGCCGAATAAAGTCCCGGCCATGAGAGTCGGGTTCATTGGCGCCGGGAACATGGCGGGCGGCCTCGCGCGGGGCTGGGCCGCCGCCGGTGGCGAGACGGGTGCGCCCGAGGGCATGCTGTTCGCCGACGCCGATCCCGCGAAGGCCGAGGCCCTGGCGAAGGAGGTCGGCGGCGAGGCGCTGGCGGGGAACGTCGCGGTCGCCGACGGATCGGATCTGGTCGTCCTCGCGGTCAAGCCCAACGTCCTCGACGAGGTCGCGCCCGATCTCATCCAGGCGGGGACGCCCACCCTCTCGATCCTCGCCGGGACCACCCTCGAGACCCTGCACCGAGCGCTCCCGGGCATTGACCTGGTCCGGGTGATGCCGAACCTGGGCGCGCAGCTCCGGCAGGCCGTTCTCTGCGTCGTCTACGCGGAGAAGGTCGGCGGGACGGAGCGCGAGCGGGTCGGACAGCTGCTGTCCCTGCTCGGGGACGTGATCGAGCTCGACGAGGGACTGATCGACGCCGCCACGGCGATCATGGGCTGCTCACCGGGCTACCTGGCGCTGATGGCCGAGGTCCTGGTGGAGGCGGGCGTCCGCGAGGGCCTGACCGAGGAACAGGCGTTGCGCATGGTCGCGCGCTCCATGAGCGCGACCGGAGGACTGCTGGATCTCCAAGATCCGGGCGCCCTGAAGCGGGCGGTCGCCTCGCCCGGCGGGATGACCGAGGCCGGCCTGAACGCCCTCGAGGAGCACAGAATCCAGGAGACGCTCAACGCCGCGATCGACGCGTCGCTCGAGCGAGTGCGCAAGTGAGCCCGCTGCTCGCGCTGAGCCGCGTCGACGTCGCGGACTACGTCGGCGCCGTCTTCCTCGTCTACTTCATCCTGATCTTCATCCGGGTGCTGCTCTCCTGGGTCCCGCGAATGCCGTACTACCCCTGGCTGCGGGCCACGGTCGACTTCGTCCACCAGGTCGTGGATCCGTATCTGAACCTGTTTCGCCGAGTGATCCCGCCGCTCGGCGGAGGCGGGATGGCGATCGACATCAGCCCGATTCTCGCGATCCTCGTCCTCTTCATCGTCGGGCGGGTGGTCGTATCGCTGATTCACGGTTGAGGAAGTGGCTGGAGTTGCTGGTCCCCGCGCTTGCGGCGTGTGGGGTCGTGGTGGCCCTCGATCAGGGCACCAAAGCGCTCGCGACGTCGCTGGTGACACGCGGAGACCGGGTCGAGGTCCTGCCCTTCCTGGCCTTCGAGAACGTGCGCAACAGGGGCGTCGCGTTCGGCATCGGCGGAGACATCTCGGCCGTCTTCATCGGCGCGACGATCGTCGTCCTGCTCGGGTTCCTGGTCTACCTCGCCTCCCGGTCCCTCAGCGGCTGGCTCGTCTGGGTTCCCGCCGCCCTGCTGATCGGAGGAGCGCTGGGAAACCTGGCCGACCGCGTGCGCGACGGCGCCGTGACCGACTTCATCCACCTGCCCTTCTGGCCGACCTTCAATCTCGCGGACGTGGCGATCGTCGTCGGGGTTCTGCTGTTACTGCTCGACGTCGAGCGCTCGCGAAGCTGATGGACGCCGAGGGGCTGATCGTCCACCTCGACGAGGACCTGGCCGTGATCGAGAAGCCGGCCGGGCTGGTCGTCCACTCGGCGCCGTCGCACAAGGGGGAGACGCTCGTCGACCTACTGCAGGGAATCGCGGTCGGCGGGGAGAGTGGGCGACCGGGGATCGTCCACCGGCTCGACAAGGACACGTCCGGACTGATGGTGGTGGCACGGAGCGAGGGGGCCCACAGGGAGCTGGCGCGGATGGTGAAGGCGCGCGAGGTGGTGCGCGAGTACACCGCGTTGGTCGAGGGGCGCCTCGGAAGCCGAACGGGCACGATCGACGCGCCGCTCGGGCGCGATCGCCGACAGCGGACAAAGCGGGCGGTGAAGGGGGCGGGGTCGAGGGAGGCGCGGACCCACTTCGAGGTGATCGAGGCCCTGCCGGCGGACACGCTCGTCCATGCGCGGCTGGAGACCGGCCGGACGCACCAGATTCGCGTGCACTTCGCCGCGATCGGGCATCCCGTGGCCGGAGACCCCGAGTACGGGGCGCGCGGGCGACACAGGCTCGAGCGGCAGTTCCTGCACGCGTCGCGGCTCGAATTCACGCACCCCCGCACCGAAGAGAGGTTGGAGTTCACCTCCGAGCTTCCCGCGGATCTCCGCGGCGCACTGGAAAGGGCGCGGAACGGCTGAGTTGGCGCCTTCTTTCCGCATAGCGGAAGGAAAGCGCCAAATCCCCGTCGTCCGCCGCTCAACGCCTACAATCCCGCGGACTTCGCACCCAACCCCCGCCGAGAGGCACGGGACGCTGCCCGGGCACGCCCGGGTTCCCGCAGCCGCGACAGGGCAACCGAACAACATCAAGCGATAGGAAGGTCAGATGGCCGAGGTAGGCATCAAGGAGCTGCTGGAGGCCGGAGTTCACTTCGGTCACCAGACCCGGCGCTGGAACCCGCGCATGCGCCGCTTCATCTTCGGGGAGCGGGATGGGATTCACATCATCGATCTCCTCCAGACGGAGGAGCTGCTCAAGCAGGCGACGGAGTTCGTCACCGAGGTCGCGGCGAAGGGCGGAGTCATCCTCTTCGTCGGGACCAAGAAGCAGGCACGCGACTCTGTCGAGGAGTGGGCCGAGCGCTGTGGCATGCCGTACGTGAACCGCCGCTGGCTCGGTGGGCTGCTCACCAACTTCCAGACGATCCGCAAGCGGATCCAGCGGCTGCACGAGCTCCGTGACCTCAAGGAGAGCGGGCGGCTCGACCTGCTGCCCACCAAGGAGCGCATGTCGATGGAGGCCGAGCTGCGCAAGCTCGAGTTCAACCTCGGCGGCGTCGCGGACATGCAGCGCATCCCCGACGCGGTGGTGATCATCGACCTGAAGACCGAGGAGATCTCGCTCCGCGAGGCCGAGCGCCTCGAGATCCCGATCATCGGGCTGGTCGACTCCAATTGCGATCCGTCCCCGGTCCAGTACGTGATCCCGGGCAACGACGACGCGATCCGCTCCTGCGACCTGATCATCGGCGCGCTGGGCTCCTCGATCGAGGGCGCCGCCGCCGCGTGGCGCGCGGCCGAGGAGAAGCGCCGCGCCGAGGAGGAGGAGAAGAAGCGCCGCGAGGAAGAGGAGCGCAAGCGGCGCGAGGCCGAGGAGAAGGCGAAGCAGGAGGCCGAGGAAAAGGCGAAGGCCGAAGCCGAGGCCAAGGCCAAGGCGGCCGCCGAACAGAAGGCGGCAGCTCAGCAGGCCGAGGCCAGGCAGGCGGAGGCGAAGCAGGCGGAGGCCCAGAAGGAGGCCGGCGAGGAGATCCCGCAGCCCCAGGCCGAGGATGCTCCACCCGCGCACAACCGGCAGGGCGACCCCGCCGAGGCGAAGCGCGAGGCCGAGATCGAGATCCCCCAGCCGCCGCCGAGCGACGACGCCGAGACGTCCTCCGAGCCGGCTCCGACCCAGACTGGAGGTGAGTCCTGATGGCGGTAAGCGCAGCCGACGTCAAGGCGCTGCGAGAGAAGACCGGCGCGCCTATCGTTGACGTCAAGAACGCGCTCGAGGAGGCCGAGGGAGACGAGCCGAAGGCGATCGAGATCCTTCGCAAGAAGGGCCAGGCCTCGGCTGCCAAGCGCGGCGGACGCAGCACCTCTGAGGGCGCGGTCGAGGCCTACATCCACGCGGACGCGCGCAAGGGCGCCCTCGTCGAGGTGCAGTGCGAGACGGACTTCGTGGCGCGCAACGAGGACTTCAAGGAGTTCGCCCGCCAGGTCGCCATCCACGTCACCGCGATGAACCCCGAGCACGTCCACATCGATGACCTCCCCGAGGAGGACCTGGCCCGCGAACGGGGGATCCTCGAAGAGAAGGCCAAGGCCGAGGGCAAGCCCGACAACGTGGTCGAGAAGATTGTCGACGGACAGATCAAGAAGTGGGCCTCGGAGCTCGTCCTGCTCGACCAGAAGCACTTCAACGAGGAGCGCTACGAGGGCAAGACGATCGAGGACCTGCGAGCTGAGGTCGCGGCCAAGACCGGCGAGAACGTGCGCATCGCCCGCTTCTCCCGCTTCGAGGTGGGGCAGGAGTAGGGAAAGCCTTGGCCTCGGCCGCGTTCAACCGGATTCTGCTGAAGATCTCCGGGGAAGCCCTGATGGGCGACCTCGAGTACGGGACGGATCCCGCGCAGATCGAGCGCATCGCCAACCAGGTTCGCGAGGTGCGGGCGCAGGAGGTCGACGTCGCGGTCGTCGTCGGCGCCGGCAACATCTACCGCGGCCTGGAGGGCGCGGCCGAGGGCATGGACCGCGCCACGGCGGACTACATGGGCATGCTGGCGACGGTGCTCAACGCTCTCACTCTTCAGGACGCCCTGGAGAGGGTTGGGGTCGATACCCGGGTCCTCTCGGCGATGGCCGTGACGGAGGTGGCCGAGCCCTACATCCGCCGCCGGGCGATCCGGCATCTGGAGAAGGGCCGCGCGGTCATCTTCGCCGCGGGGACGGGCAACCCGTTCTTCACGACCGACACCGCCGCCGCGCTTCGGGCGCTCGAGATCCACGCCGAGGCGATCCTGATGGCAAAGAACGGGGTGGAGGGCGTCTACACCGCGGACCCCTCGGTCGATCCGAGCGCCGAATTCCTGCCGGAGATCAGCCACCGTCAGGCGATCGAGCGCGGCCTCCGCGTGATGGATTCGACGGCGCTGTCGCTCTGCATGGACAACGACCTCCCGATCTACGTCTTCAACATGGCGGACGAGCACAACATAGATAGGATCGTCAGCGGAGAGAGGGTCGGGACTCTGGTGTCCTCGAAGCCCGCTACGGAGCCAACTCCGGGAGTGCGCAGCTGATGAGCGAGATGATCGATGAGCTGATTGCGGACGCCGAGGACCGGATGCAGAAGTCAGTCGAGTCCACCCGCAACGAGCTTGCCACCGTGCGTACTGGGCGCGCCTCGCCACATCTCCTCGACCGTCTGAACATCGACTACTACGGCGCGCAGACCCCGCTCAAGCAGCTCGCGCAGGTGGCTGCGACCGACGCCCGCATGCTCACCGTGACGCCCTACGACAAGTCCTCTATCAACACGATCGAGAAGGCGGTCATGGAATCCGACCTCGGCCTGACGCCGTCCAACGACGGCAACGTGATCCGCCTGCAGATCCCGGAGCTCACCGAGGAGCGCCGCAAGGAGCTGGTCAAGGTCGTCCACGGGGTCGCCGAGCAGGGCCGGGTCGCGGTCCGCAACATCCGCCGCGACGTCATGCAGGACCTCCGCGACCTGAAGAAGGAGGGCGATGCGGGCTCTGACGAGGAGCACCACGGCGAGACCGAGCTCCAGAAGCACACGGACGCCTCCATCGGAGAGATCGACTCGCTCCTGAAGGGCAAGGAAGAGGAGATCATGGAGGTCTAGGCGAAGGCCGGACCGATCTCCCTCCGAATGGCAGCCGAATACGTCGCGATCATCACCGACGGGAATGGGCGCTGGGCTCATCAGCGAGGCCTGCCCGTCATCGAGGGGCATCAGGCCGGCGCCGACGCCGTCAAGGCGCGGCTGCGCGACGCGGCCGAGTTCGGAATCAGGGAGCTCACGGTCTACTCGTTCTCGACCGAGAACTGGACCAGGCCCCGGGAGGAGGTAGACGGCCTGATGGCGATGTTCGCCGAGCGCATCGATCGGGAGACGCCAGAGCTGGACGGGGAAGGCGTCCGCATGCGCTTCATCGGCCGGCGCGAGGGGATCAGCGAAGAGCTCACCGGGCGGATGGACTGGGCCGAGGAGAAGACCGATGGCAACGACCGCATCACGCTCTTCGTCGCCTTCAACTACGGCGGCCGCGCCGAGATTCTCGATGCGGCCGCGAAGTACCAGGGCGGCGGTGAGGAGGAGTTCGAAAGCCACCTCTACGCACCCGAGATGCACGAGCCGGACCTGCTGATCAGGACGAGCGGCGAGCAGCGGATCTCGAACTACCTGCTCTGGCAGTGCGCCTACTCGGAGTTCGTCTTCCGGGACGAGCTCTGGCCCGACTTCACGCGCGAGGCGTTCGAGGCCTCGCTGGCCGAATACGACGAGCGCCAGCGGCGCTTCGGAGCGCGGGCGCAGTGACCGAGGACCTGGAGCCGCCCTCGTTCCAGTTCGGCCGCGGCCGCGAGCCGGAGCCCGAGGAGTCATCGGGACGAGATTCCGAGCCCGACTACCCCGAGGAGGACCCACTCGACCCGGAGATCGTCGTGCGGCGGGTGGAAGAGCCCAGGGAGCGTCCGGGTGGGCCCTTCGGCCGCTTCATCCCCAAGATGTCGGAGACGACCGCGCGGGTCGTGGTGGCGATCCCCTGGATCATCTTCGCGATCGCGATCGTCGGGGCCGGAGGCCTGCTGTTCACCCTCGCGCTCGTGGTGCTCGCCGTCCTCGGCCTGCGTGAGTTCTTCCGGATGGCGGAGCCGGAGCAGCCGATCATGCTGCCCGGGTACGCGGTGACCGCGGGAATGGTGATCGCGGCGCACTACGGCACCGCGTTTCAGATCCTGCTCGTCTTTGCGGCGATCTTCCCGCTGACCTTCGTCTTCGCCGCCGCCCGCCGCTCCCACGAGGCGATCACGATCTCGATTGCGTTCACGATGCTCGGCGTCGCCTGGATGGGGATCGGCTTTTCGCACGCCGTCCTGCTCCGCGACCTGCCGCTCCATGGCGGCGCCCTGCTGATCGACGTACTGGTAGCCACCTTCCTCGGCGACACGGCCGCCTACGCGGCGGGCCGGCTCTTCGGGTCGCGGAAGATCACGCCGCGCATCTCGCCCAACAAGACGCTGGAGGGGCTGATCGGCGGCTTCGTCGGAGCGACCCTGGGCTTCTGGTTCGCCGGCCTCTACCAGGACTGGCTGCCCGGCATCGACGCCCTGCTGATGGGCATGGCGATCGGGGTGATCGCGCCGATGGGGGATCTGTTCGCCTCCCTGATCAAGCGCGACCTCGGCGTCAAGGACACCGGCAGCCTCTTCGGCCCCCACGGTGGCCTGATCGACCGCCTCGACGCCGTGCTCTTCACCGTGGTGGTCGGGTACTACCTGTCGGTCGCCTTCGTGTACTGAGGGCCACCCGGTCTGGGCCGACTCGGCGACCCTGTCTCAGCCGTGTAGGCCACGTTCAGCGCTTCCGGCGTGACTTCACGGAACAGACCGTGAGGTCCGCCGGGGCCCCCGGCGCAGACAGCTCCCGGGAGTGGCCGAACTTGAACCGACGGCCATCGAGCCCCTCGCGTACCGGCTCCGAGATCAGCACCTCGCCCCCATTGGCGCAATCGCCGACGCGGGAGGCGATGTTGACGTCGACGCCCAGGAAGTCGCCCTTCACCTTGCGCGGCGTGCCGCGGTGTACGCCCGCGCGCTGGAAGGGCCGATAGCCCTCGACCTCGATCTTCTCGATGTCGCGCTGTGCGTCCAGCGCCGCTCGGACGGCCGGATCGGAGTCGCTGAAGACCGCCATCGCACCGTCGCCGAGCCGCTTCACGGTCGCCCCCTTGTGGTGCGAGATCGCCTTCTGCTCGACATCGCCGACCTGCCGAAGAACATCGAGGGCGGCCTCGTCACCCGCCTCGAGCGCCCAGTCCGAGAACCCGACCAGGTCTGTGAACAGGATCGCCACGTCGGCGGTGCCCTGACGCCGTCTCTGCGCCTCTGAGAGGGCGTGCCACGCCTGTAGGGCTCCCTTGCCGATCTCCCGCATCGCGCTGGGGCCCTCCGGCTGGACCCCCTGTACGAGCCGCTGCATCGTCTCGGGCATCTCGGCCGTCTCCGGCTCGCCACCCGGGATCAGGCGGCGCAGGAAGCGGGCCGTGGCAACGAGCTGGGGATTGGCGTCCGTCCTGCGGACGACGTCCCGGATGCCCTCGGAATCGAGCGGGACATCGGCGTTGTTGCGCCTGCGCTTCTTACGTGCCATGAATGCATCCTCGCAAGGCCGCAACTTCTCGGCCTCATGCTGTTTCGTCAGCGAACGCTCACAACATCTGAAAGGGAGTGGTTCTGGATGAAGAAGCTGCTCAGTCGCCGGCCCTCCGCCGGCACTGTGATCGCATTCATCGCCCTCTGTGTGGCACTTGGAGGGGGCGCGTACGCGGCCACCAGCAAGAAGATCGAGTACAAGGGCCTGAGCAAGGACGCCAGGCTCAAGGTCCTGGGGGTCGCCTCCACCAACGCCCAGACGGGCACGACGGCCTGCGACCCGGCCAGCTCCTCGACGTTCACGAAGTGCACGTCGGTGGACGTCAACGGCTCGACCGGCTTCCCGCGCAAGTACTTCGTCGTCGCCGATGGCAACGTCGACGGTGGCGGCGCCGCAGCGAAGGGTGTGTGCCATCTCGAGATCGACGGTCAGGAGATCAACGGCACGAAGACCAACGTGCACGACCCGGGCTCGGGAACTGCTGCGTTCGGCATCAACATCGTCACCACCGCCCAGGGCGGCAAGCACACGATTGCGCTCGCCTGCACCGAGACCGTGGGTGACCTGAAGGTCCCGCAGTTCGAGCTCTCCGCTGTGCAGACGCGCTAACGCACGGTCGTCATGAAGATGACGCACGGGAGGCCCGCAAGGGCCTCCCGTCGTCGTTTAGGGAGCAATTCAGCCGACACCTACACTGGGCGGCCGTGAAAAGAGTGCTGATACTCGGATCGACGGGCTCGATCGGTACCCAGGCGCTCGAGGTGATCGGCGCCTCCGACGACCTCCAGGTCGCCGGACTCTCGGCCGACTCGAGCTGGGAGCGCGTCCTCGCGCAGGCGCGCGAGCACGGAGTGCCGGCGGTGGCGCTGGCCGACGAGGAGTCGGCCGAGAGCGCCGGATCGGCGTGGGGCGGCCGCGTCCTCGCCGGTGAAACCGGCATCCGCGAGCTGATCGCGGAGACGAAGCCGGACCTCGTCCTGAACGCTGTCGTCGGCGCAGCCGGGCTGGGGCCGACGATCGTCGCTCTCACCGAGGGAATCGACCTCGCCCTGGCCAACAAGGAGAGCCTGGTCATCGGTGGCGAGCTGGTGATGGCACTCGCCGAAGCGACCGGCGCCCGCATCCTTCCGGTCGACTCGGAGCACTCGGCGCTCTACCAGCTGATCGGCGCGGAGCCGCCAGGCACCGTGGAGCGGCTGGTGCTGACCGCATCGGGCGGGCCCTTCCGCGGCAGGACCGATCTCTCCGGCGTGACCGCCGAAGAAGCCCTGGCGCACCCGACCTGGGAGATGGGCGGCCGGATCACCATCGACTCGGCCACGCTGATGAACAAGGGCTTCGAGATGATCGAGGCGCACCATCTCTTCGGCATCCCGTACGAGCGGATCGATGTCGTCGTCCACCCGCAGTCGATCGTCCACTCGCTGATCAACCTGAACGACGGCGCCTCGCTCGCCCATCTCGGCTACCCCGACATGAAGGTCCCCATCTCCTACGCGCTCCAGCACCCGGTGCGGGCCGACGTGGATGTGCCGACGCTCGACCTGGCGAGCATCGGCGAACTCACCTTCGAGGCGCCGGACACGGAGACCTTCGCCTGCCTGCGCCTGGCGCGGCAGGCGGGCGAGGCCGGAGGGACGGCACCCTGCGTCCTGAACGCGGCCGACGAGGTCGCCGTCGAGGCGTTCCTCGGGAAGCGAATCCCCTTCACGGGAATCCCCGAGGTGATCGAGCGGACGCTGGAGGCGCTGCCGGGCGGCCCGGTGCGGCACTTCGAGGACCTGTTCGACGTCGATGAGGCCGCACGGGAGCATGCCCGCGGCCTGATCGAGGGCCTGGCGGTCGCATGACCTGGGTCCTCGTCGTCCTCGGCTTCTCGGCTCTGGTGATCCTGCACGAGGGCGGTCACTTCGTCGTCGCGAAGATGACCGGGATGCGGGTGGAGAGGTTCTTCCTGTTCTTCCCACCCAAGCTGGTCAGCGTCCGAATCGGTGAGACCGAGTATGGGATCGGGATGATCCCGCTGGGGGGCTTCGTGAAGATCACCGGGATGAACCCGGAGGAGCTCGAGCGGGCCGAGGAGGATGCCGCGGCTGGGGAGTCGGGCTACGGCACCACGGGGCTCAACGGCCAGGCGGAGGCGGGCCGGGACACGCCCCAGGGACTGCTCGAGCGGGTCGAATCCGCCGGCCAGGACCCGTCCGAGGGAGAGGTGCTCTCGCCGGACGTGATCGAGCGGGCCTACTACAACCAGCCGGTCTGGAAGCGAATCGCGGTGATTGCGGCCGGCCCTGCGGTCAACATCGTCCTCGCGTTCCTGCTGCTCACGGTCGTCTATACGGATGTCCGCGAGCCAGTCGGGTTCGGCGTGTCGACCGCCAGCAATGCCATCACCGCCGGCACTCCCGCCGCGAAGGCCCTTCGCCCCGGCGACCGCTTCATCTCGATCGATGGGGTGCCGACCAGAGTCCGCGACATCCGCACCATCGACAAGGTCAAGCGTCGTCTGCACTTCGCGAATTTCAAGGCGAATCATCTCTCCCGGCTGATCACCCGACATGGCTGCAGCAGCCCGCCGCGCCCGGGATGTATTCCCAACCGGCGGGTCCACATCAAGCTGATCCGGGACGGCAAGGTGATCACCGTGCACCCGCGCACGTACTTCGATCCGAAGGCAGAAGACGTTGTCAGCGGCGAAAAGGTGCAGGGCAAGTTCAGGCTGGGATTCGCCTTCAGCACGGTCGGTACGCAGACGTCGCATCAGTCGGTCGGTGACGCGGCCAACCTCGCGGTCGACCGCATGTGGTACGTGACCTCGACGACCCTCTCCAAGCTCGCC
The DNA here is from genome assembly GCA_036276255.1 of Solirubrobacterales bacterium. Lineage (GTDB taxonomy): Bacteria > Actinomycetota > Thermoleophilia > Solirubrobacterales > 70-9 > DASUPK01. The sequence continues at coordinate 3,465 of DASUPK010000145.1, read as the reverse complement.
CAGCTGTTCAACCCGCAGGATCGCAAGCAGCTCTCGGGGGTCGTGGGGGCCTCCAGCGCGCTCAATCAGGCTGTCAGCTTCAGCCCGCGGATCGGGCTCTATGTGCTGGCGCTCATCAGCCTCTCGCTGGGCGTGATCAACCTCTTCCCGTTCCTCCCGCTCGACGGCGGGCACATCTTCTGGAGCCTCGTGGAGAAGGTCCGCGGCCGGCGCGTGCCCTTCTACGTGATCGAGCGCGCGAGCGCGATCGGCTTCCTGCTGGTGATCATGCTGTTCGTGATCGGCCTGACCAACGACATTGGCAGGCTTTCCGGCTAGCTGGTGTAGCGTTTTCCCACGCAGGTCTTCCGAGGAGAGGAGAGCGGCGGTGGAGGTAACGACTTCAGAGCGTCACGCGAGCGGTGGGGCAGCGCCCGAGCTGCCCGCGGACAACCTGGTCAAGGCGTTCTACGGGGTGGTGGATCGCCTGGGCGACGACCTGGCGATCCGCGACGAGGCGCGCGAGAAGGAGCTGAGCTGGAACGAGCTCAAGGACACCGTTCACAGGATCGCCGGCGGCCTCGCGAAGCTCGGCCTGAGCAAGGGCGACACCGTCGCGATCATGCTCAACAACCGCTGGGAGTTCATCCCCTGCGACCTGGCGGCCGTCTCCCTGGGTGCGGTCCCGTTCTCGGTCTACCAGACCTACGCGCCCGAGCAGATCCAGTACCTGCTCTCGGACGCCGAGAGCAAGATCGTGATCACGGAGGAGGCCTTCGTAGACAAGATCAACGCGGTGCGGGGAGACCTGCCTTCCCTCGAGCACGTGATCGTCGTGGACAGCGACGGCGGCGACCACACCCTCGACGAGCTGATGGAGGTGGACCCGGAGTTCGACCCCGCTGAGTCAGTCGAGCAGGTCAGGCCCGACGACCTCCTGACCCTGATCTACACCTCTGGCACGACCGGGCCCCCGAAGGGCGTGCAGCTGACCCATCGCAACCTGCTCTTCGCCGTCGCCACGGCCGACGAGCTGATCGAGTTGCCCGAGCGCGGGGCGAAGGTGATCTCCTGGCTCCCGGCTGCTCACGTCGCCGAGCGCAACGCCCACTACTACCTGCCGGTGACCAAGGGCGTGTCGGTCACCGTCTGCTCGGATCCGCGCCGGATCGCCGAGTTCCTGCCCAAGGTGAGGCCGACCTGGTTCTTCGCCGTGCCCCGCATCTTCGAGAAGCTCAAGGCGGGCCTCGAGGCGATGATGGCCGGCCTGCCCGACGAGCAGCGCGAAACGGCTCAGAAGGGACTTGAGGCCGCGCTGCAGAAGGTCCGCCTCGAGCAGGCCGGGGAGGAGGTGCCGCCGGAGATCGCGGAGGCCGCCGCCCAGGCTGACGAGCAGATGTTCTCGGCGCTGCGGAAGCAGCTCGGGCTCGACGAGGCGCTCGCCGTCAACGCGGGCGCCGCGCCGACGCCGCTCGAGGTCCTCGAGTTCTTCCACGCAATCGGCATCCCCATCGGCGAGCTCTGGGGGATGTCGGAGACCTGCGGGCTGGGCACGATCAATCCGCCCGACCGGATCAAGCTCGGCACCGTCGGCCCGCCGACACCCGGGATCGAGATCAGGCTCGACGACGACGGCGAGGTCCTGATCAAGGCCGACTGCGTCATGCCTGGATACCGCAAGCTGCCCGAGAAGAACAAGGAGGCGTTCACCGACGACGGCTGGCTGCGGACGGGCGACATCGGCGAGATCGACGCGGACGGCTATCTGAAGATCGTCGACCGCAAGAAGGAGCTGATCATCAACGCGGGCGGCAAGAACATGTCGCCGGCAAACATCGAGGCGCACCTGAAGACCGCGAGCCCGCTCGTCGGCCAGGTTGTCGCAATCGGCGACGGCCGGCCGTACAACGTGGCCCTGATCGTGGTCGATCCGGACTTCGCACCGGTCTGGGCCTCGCAGAACGGCCTCGAGGGCAAATCGCTGGAGGAGCTCGCCACGGAGGAGAGGACACGCGAGACGATCCAGGCCGCCGTGGACCAGGCGAACGCCAAGATGGCACGCGTCGAGCAGATCAAGAAGTTCGCGATCCTCCCGGAGCCGTGGGAGCCCGGCGGTGATGAGCTGACTCCGACGATGAAGCTGAAGCGCAAGCCGATCGACGAGAAGTTCGCCGAGGAGATCGAGGCGCTCTACTCCGGCTGACCGGCCTTTGGAGGGACAGCGCGACAGGAGAGGGTTCCACCGCGAGGCGGAACGGTGTCCTGGTTGTTGCCTTGGCGACATCTGAGAAGGGACCGAAGGTGGCCGGGAGCAGCGAACAGCTGCTGTTGCAAACGGCGAGCCCGGCCCCGTTACTGAGGAAGTCCTGGAACGGCGCATACATCTGGACTTCGACATTAGCTGTCGTCCGAACCTGGCCCCGGCGACACCTCGCGGATCTTCATCAGGTGGAAGGTCGCGCTGGCACTGGCGGCGCCCAGCAGCGACACAACCAAAGTCGCGCCCAGTGCGCCCACGAACGCAGTGGTTCCTCTCCTCACACCCCTTGTTACGTCCTCGCTCGTCGGGATTGCGGCTAGGCGACCGCGTGATGCTTTTTCTTCTTGCACTTCTTCTTGGCCGAGTAGGCGCCGGTCTTCTTCTTGTGCTTCTTGCACTTCTTCTTGGCCGGTGTGCTCGGTGTGCTCGTCGGGCAGAGGGTCTCGATCGGCGCCAAAGTGTTGTTGCGCATCCCATAGCCGACGGCGAAGCCGAAGTCCGCCGCGCTGTCGTCGGTGTCGTCGGCCACGTCAAGCGCGGTTGGACAACCTCGCGTGATGGTTCGGACGCTGACCTGTGAGCCGCTCAGGCCCCCTGCGATCGGCGTTCCGGCGGGACTTGGAAGGGTGCCGGTGCGGTTCCCCCAGGAGACGCAGTCAACGACGTCCCAGCAGATAGCTCCGCCGGATGCGAAATTGGTCAGGTCGGTCCCCAGCCCCGGGAGCGTGACGTCGGGCGTACCCGGGGCGGCGGTGTCGCCAAGGAGAATCCTCCGTTGGTTCTGACCGTTCGCCACGTCAGCCGGAAGGTTGTAGGCGCTGAACAGAGTCCCCGTGGCCGGGTAGACCCTGAGCTGGTGTCCGCCGACATGGTTCTGGCCGTCGGCGTACATCTGTAGCTCGACGAATGCGCCAGTCGGCGAGGGCCCCCGGAAGATCGAGCGGATCTTGATCAGGTGAAACGTGGCGCTCGCTGATCCTGCGCCCACCATCAACGCCAGCGCGGCGGTTGCGAATAGGGCGGCAAATGCCCTGGTCCTTCTACTCATCGCTCCTCCTTGAGCTTTCGCGGAAGGCGTGCCGCCCGCCGACGCCTAGTGGTGCTTCTTCTTCTTGCACTTCTTCTTCTTGGCCGACTCAGCCGAGCGATGCTTCTTCTTCTTCTTGCACTTCTTCTTCGTCGGCGCGCTTGGACCTGGCGTCTCGGTCGGCGTCACCGAGTTGCCC
>DASUPK010000144.1:0-2747 GCA_036276255.1 Solirubrobacterales bacterium | reverse complement strand
CGGTCGTACCAGGGGCGGTGATCGCGGCCGACGGCGTGATGGTGGGTGATCGTGCCGCCCGCGTCGATCAGCGTCTCGGAGACCGCCGCCTTGATCTCATCCCACTGCGCGACCTCATCCCCCCGCCTGGCTGGCGCCAGCACGGTGTAGTAGGGCGCCGGCCCGTCGGAATAGACGTGGGTGAACCGGCAGCTGATCCGTGGCGAGCCTCCCCCGTCGCCCTTCGTTCCGCTCGCCTCCGCGACGGCGCGCTTGGCGGTCTCCATCACCTCGGCATGGAAGCAGGGGAACCGGTCCCAGGTGATCGCCGTCTCGAAGGTGTCGGAGAGGATCCCGCAGGCGACCAGGGAGTCCCGGAGGTAGGGAGCGGAGAGGAAGGCGCTGCGCCAGGCGTTGACGGCGTCGTCGCCCTCGGCGGACGGGTCGCGTGAGCCGCCCCGCCGGAGCTCACCCGGCTTGCCCCCGTGGCTGCGGCAGATGTCGAGCGCCAGGTACATGGGCTCCTCGACCGGGACGTGCGCCGACTCGAAGCCGAGCACCAGCAGCGCCTTCCCGGGTGGCCCGGCCGAAGTCACCTCCGACTCGACGGGATCGAGCAGCCGGCAGTTGGACGGGTTGAGACCCGACTGTGAGATCTCCCGGACCGCCTCGGCCCCGGCCGCGAAGTCGTCGTAAGCGACCCCGCAGGAGATCTTCTCGGTGGGGCGCTCGCGCACGCGCACCCAGGCATCGACGATCACCCCGAGGATCCCCTCGGAGCCGATCAGCATCCGGTCCGGGCTCGGCCCCGCCCCCGATCCCGGCAGCCGCCTGCTCTCCCACTCATCGTCAAGTGTCACCGCCCGGACCGACTCGACCAGGTCGTCGATGTGGGTCTCGAGCGTCGCGAAGTGACCTCCCGCACGAGTGGCGATCCAGCCTCCCAGGGTCGAATACTCGAATGACTGCGGGAAGTGCCGCAGGGTGAGCCCGTGCTCGCGAAGCTGCTCCTCGAGCACCGGCCCGGTCGCGCCGGCCTGAATCCGAGCGGCCTTGGAGACGGCGTCCACCTCGAGCACCCGGTCCATCCGCTTCAGGTCGATGCTGACCACGCCCGGGTATTCGTCGCGCATCCGCGGCTCCACTCCCCCGACCACGCTCGTGCCGCCGCCGAACGGGATCACGGCTGCGCCCTCGTCGGCGCAGTAGTTGAGGACGATGTCCACGTCCTCCGCGGACTCGGGATACGCGACCAGGTCCGGCGGGCTCGAGAACTCGCCCCTGAACCCGCGCACGACGTCCCGGTAGGCCTTGCCGAGCGAGTGCGCGACCCGGTCGTAGCGCTCGCTCGAGAACATCTCGGCGAAGCCCTTCGGCGGCGCGATGCGAGGCTCCGGCAGCTCGATCGAAGCGAGCGAAACCGGCTCCTCGATCCGGTCGACCTCGAAGCCGAGCCGGTCGGTGAGCGCCTTCGCGATCGCCTCGACCCCCTCGCGCGGCGGTTGCTGGTCCTCGTATCCCCAGCCCCAGTGCTTCAGCCGGCGCGTCGTGGCCATGGCCACCGATTACCAGTGGACGCCGCGCATCAGATACGCGAACGCCACGCCCTCGGTGGAGAGCTCCTGCTCCTTCTCGGCGGGCTTCCCATCGTCCTTGCCCTTGGCGGCGCTGGACTCGGGGAAGAGCTTGTAGGCGGTGTTGAGGATCGCGTCGGAGGCCTTCGGCGCGACGTTGTAGAGGAGCTCGCCGAAGTTGCCGAGGCGTGTCGCCACCTTCTTCGGCTTCGTGATCATCGCGTTCGTGATCATTTCGGCCGCCTGATCGGGCGTGATCGTCGGGAAGGCGTCGTACATCTTGGTCGGGGCGATCATCGGCGTGCGCACCAGCGGCATGTGGATGGTGGTGATGTTGACGCCGTCGTCGACGATCTCCGAGGCGACGCAGCGCGACCAGGCGTCGAGCGCCGCCTTTGACGCGACATAGGCCGAGAACCGCGGAGTGTTGGTCTGCACGCCGATCGAGCTGATGTTGATGATGTGCCCGCCCTTGCGGCCCTTGCTGCGCTTGCGCATGCTCGGCAGCAGGCTGATGATCAGCCGCAGCGCGCCGAAGTAGTTCAGCTGCATGGTCCGCTCGAAGTCGTGGAAGCGGTCGTAGGAGTTCTCGATCGAGCGCCGGATCGAGCGGCCGGCGTTGTTGACGAGGATGTCGACCCTCTCGTGCTGGTCGAGCACCTCCTTCGCCATCCGCTGGACGTCATCCAGGTCCGAGAGGTCGCACTGGTGGATGTGTGCGCTGCCCCCCGCCTCCTCCACCTCGGCCTTGGCCTCCTCGAGCTTCTCCGGAGTACGGGCAACGAGCAGGACCTCCGCACCGGCTTCGCCGCACCTCACCGCGCACGCCTTGCCGATCCCGGACGAGGCTCCGGTGATCAGGACGACCTTGCCGCCGATCGCGCCGCTCAGCGAGCGGTCCTTGAAGAGTTCGGGGTCGAGATTGCGCTCCCAGTAGTCCCAGAGCTTGTCCGCGTAGCTGGGCAGCGGGGGAACCGAGATGCCGGTCCCCTCCAGCGCCTCCTGGGTCTTGGTCGAGTCGAAGTCGGTCGGGTAGTTGATGTAGACGAGGACGGACCGCGGGATGCCGAGGTCGGAAAGGACCTGGTCGGTGATCCGCTTGACGGGAGGCAGCATCGTCAGTCCGCCGCGCACCTGCTTGGGGATGAAGTCGAGCATGCGCGAATCGATCCGCAGCGCAGCCTCGGGCGCGTG
>DASUPK010000143.1:0-5221 GCA_036276255.1 Solirubrobacterales bacterium | reverse complement strand
CCTGCCCCGGGCGAGGTCTCGCAGACGTCCCAGTCGGACGGGACCAGCACCCCGAAGAGCCCCCCGCCCTGCTCGCTTGGGTGCAGGCCGAGGTCGTCGAGGCGCTGCTCGGCGACGTCCAGCGGCTGGCCCGCGAGCGAGGGGACCGTCACGCCGCCCGGTGATCCGGAGTCTGCGCCGGATGCGGCGGTGCCGGTCGACCGCGAGAGCCTGGGCGCCTCGATGGCGCCGGCGACGGCGAGAGCGGCGATGGTAAGCACGGCGAGGACGAATCCGACCTTGCGCCGGGCGCGTCCGGGTCGCGGCATGGGATCGGTCGGCGGCAGCGCCGGGTCGCGGGATAGGCGTACCGTCTCGGGGAGCGGGGCGGCCTCCCCGGCTCCGACGACATGCTCGGGTTCGGTGACCGCCTCGTCGCGAGTCGCCGCGACCGCGGCTCGGCCGAGGTCCCCCGCGGAGGGGAACCGGTCGGTGGGGTCCTTGGCCATCGCCCGGCGGATGACCGGATCCAGGACGCTCCCTCGCCGGCCGGCGGATGGCGGCTGCTCGTTGACGTGAGCCCACATCTTGGCCGAGCCCTCCCGCTCGGCGAACGGCACCTTCCCCGTGACCGCCCAGTAGAGGACGCCGCCGAGCGCGTAGACGTCCGTGCGCGCGTCCACCCGTTGCGCCTCGATCTGCTCGGGCGCCATGTAGTCGACCGTCCCGATCACCTGGCCGGTGGCGGTCAGCCCGGTCGTGGCGCCCATCGCTTTCGCCAGGCCGAAGTCGGTCAGGTGAGCCTCGCCGTCCTCGTCGACGATCACGTTGTGCGGCTTCACATCCCGGTGAACCAGGCCGGCGGCGTGCACCGCGTCCAGGCCGTCGGCGACCTGGGCGATCAGCCGCGCGGCTTCGTCCGGGGGAAGGGGTCCATCCGCCTCGACGATGCGGCCCAGATCGCGACCGGGCACGTATCGCATCGAGACATAGAGCAGGCCGTCGCGCTCCCCGGCGCCGAAGACGGTCACGACCCTCGGGTCCTCGACGGAAGCCGCGGTCCGCGACTCGGATCGGAACCGCGCCCGGAAGTCCTCGTCGCCGGCGAGCTCGGAGCGGATCACCTTGAGGGCGACCTGGCGGTCGAGCCGCAGCTCGGTGGCGAGATAAACGATGCCCATGCCTCCGTGGCCGAGGGTCAGCTCGATGCGAAAGCCACCGAAGCTGGATCCCTCTCGCAGCGCGCCCGGCACGCCTCCTCTGGCCGTTCCCTCGACTGACATCCCCTGTCCAGTATCGCTGCTTCACCACCGGCGGCCGGACGTTTAGTCTCGTGCTCATGGCCGACCCGCTGACCGGCGATCAGCTGCGAGAGCTGCAGCGCCCGATCAAGGAGCGCTACGGGAGCGATCCCGAGGCCGCCCACATCACGCTCGAGGCGCAGGGGACCCTCGACGACGACATCGCCTGCTCGGTCCAGACCGGCCGGGCGCTCGTCAAGGCGGGTCTTCATCCCGGCACGGGAGGCGACGGCTCGCTCGCATGCTCCGGGGACATGCTGCTCCAGGCCCTGGCGGCCTGCGCCGGCGTGACGATGCGATCGGTGGCGACCTCGATGGGGCTGGAGGTGACGGGATCGATCCACGCCGAGGGCGACCTCGACTGGCGCGGGACTCTTGCGGTCGACAGGGAGGCTCCGGTCGGGTTCACCGACATCCGCCTTCGCTTCGAGCTGGAGAGCGACGCGAGCGACGAGGAGCTCGAGACGCTGCAGCGCCTCACCGAGCGCTACTGCGTCGTCTTCCAGACCCTCGCCTCCTCGCCCAGCCTCTCGGTCTCCGTGGAGCGGTCGTGACCGAGCAGGACCTCCAGGCTCCGGACGTTCGCGCCCTCTCGCTGATCTCGGCCGCGGGGCGGATGGCGATCGGAATCGGCTTGTTCGCCGCCCCCGAACTGTCGCTGCGGGCGCTCGGCTTCTCCGACGTCTCCCCGTCGACCGTGGCGATCGCGCGGGTCGCGGGGATCAGGGACTTCGTGCTCGGCAGTGTGACGCTCGGAGCCCTCGACGATCGCGAGCGGTTGCTGGGCGCAACCGTCGCCAACGCGACGGCCGACGCGGGGGACGCTGCCGCCTTCGCCCTTGCCACCCGGTCGGGCGAGACCGCCGCGGGCCTGCGCGGCATGGCCGCCGCGATTCCGGCTGCGCTCGCCGGCATATGGGTCGCGCGCAGGGTGGGCTGAGCTCGTCCCGAGCGCTCGAGGTGCTCGCTCGAATCCGGCGGGTGCCGGAGGGATTCGTCACGACCTATGGGGATCTCTGCCCCGAGGCGCCGCGCTTCGCTGGCTCGGTTCTGTCCGCCTGCGACGACCCGGAGGTGCCCTGGCAGCGGATCGTCCGGGCGGACGGCTCGCTCGCCAAGGGGGAGCGGCAGCGCCGCCTGCTCAGGGCCGAGGGCGTGCCGTTCCGGGGCAGGCGCGTCGACATGGACGTCGCCTGGGTCCCGGCGGACCAGCTCGCCTGACGGAACGCGCCCACGGGCAGGAAGCGGCGGGGCGCGACGAAATGAAACGCGGAGCCGAACGATGATCGTCGACTGCGCCCACTACAAGGACGGCGTGCGCCAGCAGGAGGAGGCGCTCAGCCCCGAGCAGGCTGCGGAGCTGAGGAAGGCGGCCGGGTCCGGCGATTTCGTCTGGATCGGAATCCACGAGCCCGAGCCTGGGGACATCGACCGGCTCGCAAAGCTCTTCGACCTCCACGAACTCGCGGTGGAGGATGCGCTGCAGGCTCATCAGCGGCCGAAGATCGAGGACTATGACGCAGATGTCTTCATCGTCCTGAAGACAGCCCACTACCACGAGGACCGTGAGGAGGTCCATTTCGGCGAGATCTCCGTATTCGCCGGGCCCGGCTACGTGATCACGGTTCGCCATGGGCCGGGCAGCGAGTTGCACAGCGCCCGGCAGCGGCTGGAGGCGCGCCCCGACCTGGTCAAGCTCGGCGCCACGTCGGCCATCTGGGCCGTGCTCGACAAGGTGGTCGACGACTACATCCCCGTGGTTGACGCGATCGAGGACGACATCGAGGAGGTCGAGAAGGACGTCTTCGACGACGACATCCCGGCGCCGACCGCCCGCATCTACAACCTGAAGCGTGAGGTGATCGAGTTCCACCGGGCGGTCTGGCCGCTGCTCAACCCACTCGAGACGCTGGAGCAGGGCGGCTTCGAGAGGGTCCCCGAGCATCTCCGAAGCTTCTTCCGCGACGTCGCCGACCACGCGCGCCGGGTGGACGACCAGGTGCAGTCCCAGCGCGAGCTGCTCACCAGCGTGCTGCAGGCGAACCTCTCCCTGGTGAGCGTCAACCAGAACGAGGTTCTGAAGCGGATCTCCGCGATCGCGGGAATCGTCGCCGTCCCGACTTTCATCGCCTCCGTGTACGGGATGAACTTCGAGCACATGCCCGAGCTGCACTGGCGGTTCGGCTACCCGCTCTGCATCGCCGTGATGATGCTCATCGGGCTGTCGCTGGTCGCCTACTTCAGAAGGATCGACTGGCTCTAACCTGAGCCTGTGTTAGTGGCTCACGTTGGCGGGCCGGTGTTTGAGCCGCTTCAGGCAGCAGCGCTGACGCTCGTCGCGACGGCCTACGCGTTCCGGCTCATGACGCTCTCGCAGGAGAGGCGGCCGGTCCCGACCTGGCGGATCGTCTGCTTCACCTCCGGCCTCGCGCTGATCGCGATCGCTTTCATCTCACCGCTCGGCCGGATCGACGACGAGCTCGTCTTCGCCCACATGATCCAGCACCTGCTGATGGGAGACCTGGGGGCACTCCTGATCGTCCTCGGCCTGACCGGCCCGCTGCTGCAGCCCCTGCTCGCGAATCGCTGGCTGCGCTGGATGCGGCACCTGGCGCATCCCCTGGTCGCCCTGCCGCTCTGGGCGATCGATCTCTACGTCTGGCACGTCCCGGTCCTCTACCAGGCGGCCACCGACCACAGCGGGCTCCACGCCCTTCAGCACAGCTGCTTCATCGGCTTCGGCGTCCTGATGTGGATGCCGCTGGTGGGCCCGCTTCCCCAGCCGAATTGGTTCGGGGTCCCGGCCAAGATCGGCTACCTGATCGGCGTGCGCTTCGCCGGCATCGTGCTCGGCAACGTGTTCATGTGGTCGAACACGGTCTTCTATCCCGACTACGCAGCCGGAGAGGCGAAGTGGCACATCTCGGCGGTGACCGACCAGAGCATCGCTGGCGTGATCATGATGGTGGAGGGCACCTTCGTCAGCCTTGGATTGCTGGCCTGGCTCTTCCTCCAGTGGGCTCAGCAGGACACCGAGCGCCAGCGACTGCTCGACCTCGCTGACTCGCGTGGCGTTCCGTTGAGCGACGCCCGCGCGGCGCGCGCCGCGGCCGCCGGGCAGGGCGCGCGGCTGGAGGAGCGGATCAAGAGCGAGGGACCGAGCTGACCTTCTCCCAGCCGCGCCGCGCGCCGTAGATCCCCAGCGCGGCCAGCGACAGCCCCAGGTCGATCGAGAACGACGCCAGGCGCCCGGGCGCCCCGGTGTAGAGCCAGGCGCCCAGTCGCTCGCGCCGACTGGTCTCTATCGTGGTCTGCTCCATGGAGACGACCGTAAAGGAGCTGCCCGACTCGCGGGTCCGCGTCGATGTCGACGTCGATCCCAAGGACGTCGAGGGCAGCATCAAGAAGACCGCCGAGCAGCTCGGCCACGACATGAAGATGCCCGGCTTCCGCAAGGGCAAGGTGCCGCCCGAGATGGTGGTCCAGCGCCTCGGCCGCGAGGCCGTGCTCACCCAGGCGCTCGAGTCCTCGCTCGGCGACTGGTACGAGCGCGCGATGCTCGAGTCCGGCGTCAACCCCGTCGGCGACCCGCAGCTCGACCTCTCCGACCTTCCCGACGAGGGCAAGCCACTGAAGTTCTCGATCGAGGTCGCGGTGCGACCCGGCGCGGACCTCGGCGAGTACAAGGGCCTGGAGGTCGGCCGCGAGGAGCCGGAGGTGCCTCAGGAGGCCGTAGAGGCCGAGCTGAAGCGCCTGCAGGAGGGCTTCGCCCGCCTCAACCCGGTCGAGCGGGAGGCGAAGGAGGGGGACGTCGTCCTGATCGACTACGAGGGGAAGATCGACGGGGAGCCGTTCGAGGGCGGGACCGCCAAGGACTATCTGCTCGAGCTGGGGGAGGGCCGTGTGCTGCCCGAGCTGGAGCAGGCGCTGATCGGGGCGAA
>DASUPK010000142.1:0-8083 GCA_036276255.1 Solirubrobacterales bacterium | reverse complement strand
CGGCGGAGCTCGGCGAGAGCCTCATTTTCGGTGAGGGCGCGCTGGTCTTCGCGCTTGGAGGTGAGGACGACGTAGGAGACGCAGACGGCACTGCTGACCGCGGCGACGCCGGTTAGGGGTCGTTGCGAACCGGTGTGGGGGGCTCCGCGGAGCGGTCCCCCTGGTGCTTCCCGGCCGGAGTCCTCAAGAGGCGACCAGCCGGCCGACGGCGCCCATCAGCTCCTGCACCTGTTCCTCGGTCGCTCCCCTGCCGCCGCGCATGCAGTGGCGGACGTGGTCGTCGACCAGGGCGAGCGCGATCTTGTTGAGGGCTGCCTGCGCGGCCTCGATCTGGGTGAGGACGTCGATGCAGTAGCGGTCCTCCTCGATCATCCGGGTCACGCCCCGCACCTGGCCCTCGACGCGGGCCAGCCGTTTCAGGAGGTCGTCCTTCGATGCCTTGTATCCGGGTGTCTTCGTGTCGGTCATGTTCGCAGCATACCCCCATGGGGTATAGTCGTCAACCATGGCGGACGTGATCTCGACGATCGGCGAGGGGTTCAAGCAGTCCTTCCTGATGGCCTACGAGGTCTGGTGGGCGCTGGTCCTCGGCTTCGCGATCTCCGCGATCGTCCAGGCCTGGGTGCCGCGGGAGAAGGTCCAGTCGGCCCTCTCGGGCAGCGGCTTCGTCACGCTGGCGAAGGCCACCGGGCTCGGCGCCGCTTCCTCGTCCTGTTCCTACGCCGCGATCGCGATCGCGAAGTCCCTGTTCCAGAAGGGCGCCTCGGCGGCGACCTCGCTCGCCTTCCAGTTCGCCTCGACCAACCTGGTCTGGGAGCTCGGCCTCGTCATCTGGATTCTGCTCGGCTGGCAGTTCACGCTGGCGGAGTTCGTCGGCGGGATCGTCCTGATCGCCCTGATGGCGATCCTGCTGCGGCGCTTCGTCTCGCCGAAGCTGGAGGAGCAGGCGCGCGAGCACGCCCAAACCGCGCAGGTGTCCCACATCCACACGGCCTCGGAGACCAAGGGGGGCTGGAGGGAACGGCTCACTTCGGCCGACGCCTGGTCCGACGTCGCCCACAACTTCCGCGGCGACTGGAAGATGCTCTGGAAGGAGATCTCGATCGGCTTCCTGCTCGCTGGCTTCATCGGCCTGCTGGGCAACGACTTCTTCAACTCACTCTTCGTCGAGGACGCGCCGCCGCTGGTGAAGACGATCGAGAACGTGATCGCCGGGCCGATCATCGCGATGCTCAGCTTCGTCTGCTCGGTGGGCAACGCGCCGCTCGCCGCGGTGCTCTGGTCGGGCGGGATCAGCTTCGCCGGCGTGATCGCGTTCATCTTCGCCGACCTGATCGTGCTGCCGATCATCGCCGCCTACATCAAGTACTACGGCCGCACCTATGCGCTGCGGATCACTGCGCTGATGTTCGTGACGATCGTGCTCGCGGCGCTGATCGTCGATGCACTCTTCAGCGCTCTCGGCCTGATCCCGGATACGCGGCCGTCCCGCGACGAGATCTTCAGCTCGGTCCAGCTCGACTACAAGCTCTGGCTCAACCTCCTCGGGCTGGTGATCTTCGCGGCGCTCTTCTGGCTGACCGCCCGGCGGGGTGTGACCGACCCCGTCTGCGGGATGACGGTGGACCGCTCCCAGGCGCTCCAGGCCGCACACGGCGGACGGACGTACCACTTCTGCTCCGAGGGCTGCCGTTCACAGTTCCAAGCCGATCCCGAGGCGTACACCCGGAAGGAAGCGCGGCCGGCCGAGGCCCATGCCCACTGAGCCGCGCGGCTACCTGCCTGCGCTTCGCTTCTCCGCCCTGACGCGCATCTACGACCCGGTGGTCAGGGTTACGACGAGGGAGGGGCGCTTCAAGGAGATGCTCGTCGAGCAGGTGGCACCGGCGGCGGGCCAGCGCATCCTCGACCTCGGCTGCGGCACGGGCACCCTGGCGATTCAGGTGAAGCGACGCGAGCCCGGCGCGGAGGTCGTGGGGCTGGACGCCGATCCCGAGATGCTGGGCCGGGCCCGCGCCAAGGCGGAGCGGGAGAATGTCGAGCTGAGGCTCGCCGAGGGGATGTCCGATGAGCTGCCCTTCGAGGACGAGAGCTTCGACCGGGTCCTCTCCACTCTCTTCTTCCATCACCTCGATCCCGAGCCGAAGCGCCGAACTGCGTGCGAGATCGCTCGCGTCCTGCGGAAGGGCGGGGAGCTCCACGTCGCCGACTGGGGAGCCCCGGCCGACACGCTGATGGCCGCCGCGTTCCTCTCGATCCGGGTGCTCGACGGCTTCGAGAACACCGCCGACAACGTCCGCGGCGAGCTGTCGCGGATCTTCGAAGAGGCCGGGCTCGAGAACGCGAGGCAGACCGACAGGATCCGCACCGTCTTCGGGACCCTGGCGCTCTTCCGAGCCGGGCGCCCCGACTGAATGCGGCCGCCCCCGAGCGCCGGGCCCGAACCGGGACGGACCCGGCACTCCGGGGTGCCGCATTCAGCGGTACCCGCGCATTCGATTCCTACTAATCGAGCGAGAAGGGCGGGTACCTGTCCGTGACCAGCAGGAACGCATACGCGGCGACCCGGTTGTGCCAGCGGGCGACTCCCACCACGAAGTCGAACAGCGACTTCGGATAGTTCCCGGTGAACAGGATCGCGATCCACGCGAAGATCACCGCGAAGAACGCGCCGATCTCGAGGAAGAACAGCACGATGTAGTGCGGGATCGCCAGCAGCCACTTGACCAGCGGCATGCCGCGCCCCAGGTCGGTCTCCGCGTTCGGGTACTCGATCTCCAGCTTCAGGTACTGCTGCTCATCCGTCGAGGGGTACTGGTCGCTCGCCAGGACCAGATACAGGCCAACGCGATTCGCGAACCGCAGAAACTCCCGGTTCCAGTCGAACCACCACCGCGGATACTTCTTCCGGAACAGGATCATCAGCAGCGGCCCGAAGAAGAGGACGCCGCCCGAGGCGGCGATCGTCGTCGTCGTGTTGTTCAGCGTGTAGGTGTTCGAACCGCCCGACACCACTTCCAGCACGATGGCGATCGGGATGATCGCGAAGACCCGGAAGAAGGTGCTCAGGCGGTTGAGCGGCCGGTCCGGGTAGTCCACCGAGTACGTCAGCGGGTACTGCTCGTTCATTTCTCACTCCCTCATCGGATACGAGTCCCGCCGGACCGTACGCCCGCCGTCGGACCGTGCCACCCGACCGCCATCATCTGGGCATGACCCACCGCATCGCCTGGCTCGACGTCTTCACCGACCGGCCCCTTGCAGGCAACGGCCTGGCCGTGGTCGCCGACGCGGACGGCGTCAGCGACGACGTCATGCTCGCCGTGGCGCAGGAGACTCGGCTCTCCGAGACGACCTTCGTCCAGTCGCCCGCGGCGGATGGCGCCGACTACCGCAACCGGATCTGGGATCCGCACGAGGAGCTTCCCTTCGCGGGCCATCCCTCGCTCGGGACAGCCGTGGCCGTGGCGCGCTGGCGCGGGCTCGACGAGGCGAGCTTCGTGCAGGAGACCGGCGCCGGCCTGCAGCCGATCGACGTCCGGAAGGAGAACGGAAGCTGGAGGGCGTCGATGCTTCAGAACGAGGCCGAGTTCGGGCCGGAGCTGGACCGAGACGCGGTGATGACGGCCGTGGGCCTCCGCGCCGAGGACTGCCATCCCGACCTGCCGCCGCAGGTCGTCTCGACCGGGATGCCGCACGTGATGGCGCCGGTGGCCGAACACGAGGCCCTCGCCCGTGCGCTGCCCGACTACTCGACCATCCACGAGCTCTCCGAGCCGCACGGCTCGATCGTCATCTACCTCGCCTGGCTTGACCCCGACGGCGAGACGGTCCGGGCGCGGTCCTTCACTCGGACCGTCGAGATGGGTGAGGATCCGGCGACGGGGTCAGCGGCCGGGCCGCTGGGCGCTTACCTCCACCGGCGCGACGGGCGCGAGCGGATTCGGATTCGCCAGGGCGAGGAGATGGGGCGCCCCAGCGTCCTCGAGGTGGAGATGGCCGACGGCCGGCCGCGCGTCTCGGGCGGCGTGGTCCCGGTGATCGACGGAGAGATCAGCTTGCCGTAGCGCGGCCGCCGCGCTTGCGGGCGAGCGCGCGCAACCTGTCCCGGACGCGGCGCCGCTTCGTCTCCAGCTCCCGACGGAGCGCATCGATCTCATCGCGGCGGCGCCGGACGAGCTCCAGCTGGTTCTCGATCAGCCCGAGGGACTGCTCGAGCACCTGGCGCTGGCGGACGGCGTCCTCGATGCCCTCGTGCCACTCGCGCCGCAGCGCGGCGCGTGCGGTCTCGGCCGCAGCCAGCTCGCCGAGCTCCTCGAGGGAGACGCCGAGCACCTCGCGGAGCCGGAGCAGCTCCTGAAGTTGCTCGAGATCCTCTTCTCCATAGGTTCGGTGCGCGCCGGGCTCCCGCGCGTGCTCTGAGGGGAGCAGTCCGATCTCCTCGTAGTAGCGAATCGTCCTCGGTGTCGTGCCGGTGAGCTTCGCCATGTCCCCGATCCGGAGGCGCCGCTCGCTCATGCCGCGAGCCGATCGGTGGCGGGAAGGGCGTCCGCGACCGGGTTCTTGACGTGGCGCGGCCGCAGCAGCGACACGCCGGCCCCGATCAGGGAGGTGGCCGCCAGGACCCAGAGGGCTGTGTGCATGTTCTGGATGAAGGCCTCGAGCTGGACGGTCGGCAGGCCGGACGCGAGCCCGGAAAAGATCTTGAACAGGACCTCCCTCGGCACGCCGGAGGTCACCACGGCGATCACGAAGGCGATGGAGAGGACGGCGCCGGTGTTCTGCAGCATCATCCGGGCGCCCGCGGCGATCCCGCGGCGATGCGGCGGCACGGTTCCCATCATGGCCGCGGTGTTCGGCGAGTTGAACATCCCGGAGCCGATTCCGACGAGTCCGAGCCAGAGAGCGGTCTCCCAGTAGGGGCTGCTCTGCTCCAGCGTCGTCATCCCCGCCAGGGCAAAGGCTGAGACCAGCATGCCGAGGGCGGCCAGCATGCGAGATCCGCGGCGGTCCGCCCAGATCCCCGCGAGCGGCGAGGCGACCAGCATCCCGATCGCCATCGGTGAGAGCTTGATGCCCGCGGTGATCGGATCGTCGCCCTGGACGCCCTGGAAGTAGAAGACGAAGATGAAGAGCAGGGCGAAGCGCGAGAGGCCGTTGATGAACGCGGCGCCGGTGGCGGCGGCGAACATCCTGTTCTTGAAGATGCTCAGGTCGAGCATCGGGGCGCTCACCCGCTGCTCGATCAGGACGAAGAGCGGCAGCAGCACCACGGCCACAGCGAGCGAGACGATCACGATCGGCTCGCTCCAACCTGAGATGCCGCCCTTGGAGACACCGTAGACGAGCCCGGTCAGGCCGAGCAGGAACACGCTCGTGCCGAGCAGGTCGAGTCCCCTCTGGCTGTCCGGCTTCGCGAGCTCGTGGAGGATCAGCGCGCCCCAGACGGCGCCGGCCAAGCCGAGCGGGATGTTGAACCAGAAGACCCACTGCCATCCGATCGAGACCAGCGCGCCGCCGAGCACCGGGCCGATCACCAGCCCGATCGCGGCGACCATGGTGTTGGTCCCCATGGCGACCCCGAGCTGCTCGCGCGGGAACGCGTCGGTGACGAGCGCGGCGGCGTTGGCGAACAGGAAGGCCGCCCCGACGCCCTGCAGGATCCGCCAGAGGATCAGCTCGGTGCCGTTGTTCGCGAAGCCCGCACCGAACGAGGCCAGCGTGAACAGGATGAAGCCGCCGACGTAGGCCTTCTTGCGGCCGAAGAGGTCGGAGAGCCTCCCCGCCGTCAGCACCAGGACGGTCGAGGAGATCATGTAGGCGAGGATCACCCAAACGAGCTGGAGCAGGCTGGTCCCGAGGGAGCGCTCGAGGTCCGGCAGGGCGATGATCAGCGTGCCGGAGTTGATCGTCGCCAGCAGCATCCCGAGGCTCGTGCAGCTGAGGGCCCACCACTTGTAGTTGTGGTGTTCGGCCGAGACTCCCGGCCGGAACCTGCTCCGCTGCCTGCCGCCGTCAAGTCTTACGTTCACGTAAGGATTAACATTAGCGCGATGGATTCGACACTCTGGCGGGCCGTCCTCTTCCTGCACCTCGTCGCGATGGCGTTCTTCCTTGGCGGCCAGCTGCTGCTCGCGGCGGCCGTGGTTCCGGCCCTCCGGGGGGACGAGAACCGCGAGCAGCTCCGCGCCGTCGCGCGCCGGTTCGGCTGGGGCTCTCTGATCGCGCTCGGAGTGCTGATCGCGACCGGGGCCGCAATGGCGAGCCACCTCGACCTGTGGAGCGACGGGACCCTGCAGGTGAAGCTCGCCCTCGTCGCCGTCGCGCTGGCGCTGGTCGGCCTGCACCTGCGTTTCTCGCGAGCCCACCTGCTGCAGGCGGCAGTCTTCCTCGTCACCCTCGCGATCGTCTGGGAAGCCATACGGTTGGCGACGTGATGGACCGCGACCGGCTCAATTTGCTGATTCAGGCGGAGCGTGAGCGATTCACCGAGCTGCACCCTGAGTCACATGCCCTCGCCGAGGAGGCGCGACGGAACCTGCTCGATGGCGTCCCGATGAGCTGGATGTCGCGCTGGTCCGGTGGTCATCCGATCTTCGCCGCCGATGCCTCCGGAGCCCGGATCACCGACGTGGACGGGATCGACTACGTCGACCTCTGCCTCGGGGATACCGGAGCGATGGCTGGGCACGCTCCCGCGGCGACGGCCGAGGCCGTCGCCGACCGCTATGCGAAGGGAGCCACGCTGATGCTGCCGACCGAAGATTCAATCTGGGTCGCCGGGGAGCTCGCTCGGCGCTTCGCGCTTCCCAAGTGGCAGCTCACGCTCTCCGCGACCGACGCCAACCGCTTCGCGATCCGGTTGGCGCGCCAGATCACCGGTCGACGGCGCATCCTGGTGTTCAGCTACTGCTACCACGGCACCGTCGACGAGAGCTTCGTCGTCGTCGGCCCAGACGGGATGCCGGTCTCCCGGGACGGAAACGTGGGGCCGCCGGTCGATCCCACCGAGACCACCGCTGTGGTCGAGTTCAACGACGCCGAGGGGCTCGAGCGGGTTCTGCGGGAGGACGAGATCGCTTGCGTGATGACGGAGCCGGCGCTCACCAACATCGGCATCGTCCTGCCCGAGGCCGGCTTCCACGACGCGCTCCGCAAGCTCACCAGGGATAACGGGACCCTGCTCCTGATCGACGAGACGCACACCTTCAGCGCCGGGCCGGGCGGATACACGGCCGCGCACGGGCTCCAGCCCGACCTGCTCACGATCGGCAAGTCGATCGCGGGCGGAGTGCCGACCGGGGCCTTCGGGATGAGCGCAGAGGTCGCCGATCGGATCGGTGGGCAGCTCGATGCCGACTATGAGGACACCGGCGGGGTCGGCGGCACGCTCGCGGGCAACGCGCTCTCCACGGCGGCGACCCGCGCGACCCTCGACCAGGTTCTGACCGCTGAGGCCTTCGAGCGGATGATCGGCCTCGCGGGACGCTTCACCGAGGGAGTGCAGGGCGTGATCGATGAGCATGAACTGCCCTGGCACGTGGTTCAGCTCGGAGCCCGGGCCGAGTACGGCTTCCTGCCGGAGCCGCCGACAAGCGGCGGGCAGTCGGCGGCCGGCGCCGACCATGAGCTCGAGGAGTACCTCCACCTCTACCTGTTGAATCGGGGTGTTCTGATCACCCCCTTCCACAACATGGCCCTGATGTCGCCGGCCACGGAGCCGGAGCACGTCGACCGCCACACCGAGGCGTTCGCCGAAGCCTGCGGGCAGCTCGTCGCTCCTTGAGGCGGGATACTTCCCGCGATGCATGACTGCGACATCGTGGTTGTCGGAGCGGGCCTCGCCGGGCTGACGGCCGCCCGCGAGCTCACCGGCGCGGGCCTCGACGTCCAGGTGCTGGAGGCGCGCGACCGGGTCGGCGGCCGCACCCTGAACCACTCCGTGGGCGAGCGCGCGGAGGACGTCGTCGAGCTCGGGGGGCAATGGGTCGGCCCGACTCAGCTCGAGGTGATGGCGCTCGCCGAGGAGCTCGGGCTGGAGACCTATCCGACCTTCACCGAGGGCAAGAATCTCTTCGAGGCG